>JAJJPK010000222.1:0-34574 GCA_032907565.1 Cyclobacteriaceae bacterium
CGTCGCGTTCCAGCATCTTACTGAGGATGGGGTCGGTAAACCATCCAAGGGTTGACCACCCGCCGGGATTTCGGACGTTCACGTCCCATCCTTCGGCGGCAAGTTTTTTGGCCTGTCTCAAGGCGCTTTCTTCGTTGAAAAATCCTTTGTAGGGTACGGCGCCCAGGATGGGAAACTTCCAGTAGTGGGGCTGCAGGCGAAAGCGTTCGCTTGCTGTGACGACCCACATGACCTCCTTACCCTTCTGGTCGTATAAGGTTTTGTAGTTGCGCGTGTCGCGCAGGCCGAGCGAGTCAATGGCAAAGGCGCGCACTTCGTCGATCAGTCGGAGTTTTTGTTTGAGAGTGTCGGGATAAAGCGGGTCGGCGAGATATTCTTCCACCGGGCGCGCCTGCCAGACGATGGTGAGTTGGCCCCTTGCCTGGCTGATGCCATATACGATCAGGTCGATGTACCAAATGGTCAGTACAGCCGCCAGGATGAGGACGATGAGAAGAATTCGCCGCAATAGCCGTCGCTTTCCGGTGCGCATAGCGGGTAAAATACTCCCTGCGCGTCAAATCTCCTATGGAGGGCGTCATGAATCTAGTGCTGACAATTACTGTCATCACCCGTCTCAACCATTTTTATATTGCACCGCGTTACCGTAATTTGTGCCTATCATTTACTGGCTGAGCCAGGACCATAAACAACCCTATTTATGACGGACGCGAAAGAAAAACTGAAAGCGCTGCAGCTGACCATCGATAAGCTCGAAAAGACCTACGGAAAGGGTACGGTTATGAAGTTGAGCGATGAGCGGGTGGTTGACATTCCATCGATTTCCACGGGTTCGCTCGGACTGGATCTCGCTTTGGGTATTGGTGGGATTCCCCGCGGCAGGGTGACTGAGATATACGGTCCCGAGTCGTCGGGTAAGACGACACTCACGTTGCACTGTATTGCGGAAGCGCAAAAGAAGGGAGGCATTGCGGCCTTCATTGACGCTGAGCACGCTTTTGACAAGAGTTATGCAGAAAAGTTGGGCATTGACACGGAGAATCTGCTGATTTCGCAGCCTGATAATGGCGAGCAGGCCCTGGAGATTGCGGATCACCTGATCCGTTCGGGGGCGATAGACATTATTGTAATTGACTCAGTAGCGGCCCTGGTTCCCAAGGGAGAACTGGAAGGCGAAATGGGGGAAAGCAAGATGGGGCTTCAGGCCCGGCTCATGTCGCAAGCCCTTCGCAAGCTGACCGGCACGATCAGCAAGACGGGCTGTGCCTGCATTTTCATCAACCAGCTTCGGGAAAAGATCGGCGTGATGTTCGGCAATCCGGAGACCACAACTGGCGGTAACGCGCTCAAGTTTTACGCATCGGTACGACTGGACATCCGCAGAATTGGGCAGATTAAGGAAGCAGCCGACGACATCACCGGCAACCGCGTAAAGGTCAAGGTAGTGAAGAACAAAGTTGCACCGCCGTTCAAGGTCGTCGAGTTCGATATCATGTACGGTCGTGGCATCTCCAAGTCAGGTGAAATTCTCGACCTGGGTGTGGAACTGAACATCATACAGAAGTCGGGGTCATGGTTTTCTTATGAAGGAAACAAGCTCGGCCAGGGTCGCGACGCCGTGAAAACGTTGATCGAAGACAACCCCGAGCTGATGGAGGAACTGGAGCGGCGCATCAAGGAAAAGGTGCACCCGATCGAGAACAAAAAGGTGT
This sequence comes from Cyclobacteriaceae bacterium, assembly GCA_032907565.1. GTDB lineage: Bacteria > Bacteroidota > Bacteroidia > Cytophagales > Cyclobacteriaceae > ZC4RG29. The sequence goes on from JAJJPK010000222.1 coordinate 1,713, forward strand.
TAGAAGAAAGCGAAGCCTGAGGGGGTATTGATTTGCTTAGGTCCTAAACTTCGCAGAGTACCCTGCTATTGCAATTTGTGAAGACGCAGATGCAAGGGGGGTCTCAAGAATCACTGTGCGTAACGGTCACAGCTGCGACTGCAACTGCATCTGCATCTATTAAGACCGCAGGGCTTCCACGGGATCCATCCGCGCGGCCATAAGTGCAGGCACAAAGCCCGACACAATACCTATAGTTGACGCCACGCCCAGGCCGAGCACAATATTTTTCGCCGTCAGGGCCACCTCCAGGCTTCCCAGCGGGATGAAGGTTATCAGGTACACCATGGCGAGGCCAGCCAGGCCGCCTATGAGGCTCAGGAAGATGGCCTCGAACAGGAACTGAAACAAGATGAAGTAGTTCTTGGCCCCGAGTGATTTCTGAAGGCCAATGATGCTCGTGCGTTCCTTGACGGACACGAACATAATGTTAGCTATTCCGAACCCGCCCACGAGAATGGAGAATCCCCCGATGATCCATCCGGCGATGCTGACCACGTCAAAGAGACTGCCGATGGCGTTTAGTATCGCCTCCGGTCGGTTCAGGGCGAAGTTGTCGGGCACTTTCGGCGTGAGCCCACGCCGCACGCGCAGCAGGCCCCGGATTTCGTTTTCAAGTTCTACGAGTCCGACGTCGTATTCCCGCCCCTTGACTCCGATGCGCGAACTGATCTCCCAGCGCCGGCCGGTACCGGTGAGAAACAATTTGCGGAAGGACTGATAGGGAACGATGACCGTGTAATCATTACTGGGCGTACCGAGAAACGACTGACCTTCCCGGTCGACAACGCCCACGACACGGTATTTGAGGTTCCTGATCTTGACTTCACTGCCGATGGGATCCTGGCCGTTAGGAAAGAGCGCCTGGGCCACTTCGTATCCCAGGACGGCAACGTTTCGGCCTGCTTCGATCTCATCACCGGTAAAAAACCGGCCCTGGCTGATGTTCATCTCGAATATTTCGTCGTAGCCCTCCGAGCCGCCGGCCAGGGCGATGTCGCCAATGCTATTATTCTCGCGCTTGACCACGATGTCGCCCCTGCGCGCAAAGATCGCTATGGAGCTTTGATGCTTCAGGTTGGCCGAGAGGAAACGGTAGTCGCTGTACGACGTGTTCGGGCGTCCCAGGAAATCCCACCACTTGTATTCCTCGCCTGCTTCGGGAAGAAAGGGCCATTTCTCCACGTAGATCACGCCGGTTCCAAGAAAATTCAGGCTGTCCTTGATATTTTTCTCGAGCGAATCGACCAGCGTGAGGACGGAAATGATGGCAAATATCCCGATAGTCACCCCGAGGAGGGAAAGAATGGTGCGTAACAGGTTGGCCCGGAGTGCTTTCCAGGCAAACCGAAAGCTTTCAAGAATCTGGAGGACGGTCTTCATTGGTCTTCCGGTCGGGGTAATGCGCTCAATGGGTCGGTGACAGGCGGGTTAAATTACGTGTATCCCGACAGTAAATCGCCGTTTTTCTTCTAACGGGAAAAACATCCCCCTGTTTTCCGCAAATCACGAATATTAGCTTATTTTTGCAACCTTATTTGAGAAATTAGCCATCCTCCGGCTTATTTTGCCGCCTTATGAAGCTATCCGAATTCAAGTTCGAACTCCCCAACAACCTAATCGCCCTCGAACCCGCCCCGAACCGTGACGACTCAAGACTTATGGTCGTTCACCGGGACACCGGTGAAATCGAACACCGGGTATTTAAGGACTTGGTCGATTACTTCGAAGAAGGCGACATCCTCGTCGGAAACGACACGATGGTTTTTCCCGCCCGGCTGTATGGCCGCAAGGAGAAAACCGGCGCGAAGATAGAAGTCTTCCTGCTGCGCGAACTCAACCCCGAAATGCACCTGTGGGATGTGCTGGTCGACCCGGCCCGTAAAATTCGGGTAGGCAACAAGTTGTATTTCGGCAACGGCGACCTGGTTGCAGAAGTTATCGACAACACGACATCGCGGGGAAGAACCATACGCTTCCTTTTTGATGGCGATTCCGAAGCCTTCGATAAAGTGGTGGAGACGCTGGGGGAAACACCCTTGCCAAAATATATCAAGCGCAAAGTCAAGCCGGAAGACAAGGAACGTTTCCAAACCATTTATGCGCGTCATAAGGGTGCTGTCTCCGCCCCCACTGCGGGCATGCACTTTACCAAGCAGTTGCTGAAGCGTCTTCAGATCAAGGGGGTAGACATGGTCTTCATCACGCTCCATATCGGGCTCGGTACGTTCCGCCAGGTTGACGTTGAAGACCTGACCAAGCACAAGATGGACTCCGAGAACTTCGTAGTCGGACCCGAGGCGGTGGCCGCCGTCAACAGGGCGCTGGACAACAAGAAACGGGTTTGCGCTGTGGGCACGACCACCATGCGCGCGCTTGAATCGGCAGTGTCGGCGAACAACCGCCTTAAGGTGAAGTCAGGCTGGACCGACAAGTTCATCTTCCCTCCCTACGAATTCAAGATCTGCAACGCCATGATCACCAACTTCCACATGCCTGAGTCAACGCTCCTCATGATGGCTTGCGCCTTCGGCGGATACGAACTGATCATGGAGGCCTACAAGGTGGCGAAAAAAGAAAAGTATAGGTTCCTCACCTACGGTGACGCTATGCTTATCTTGTAAGGAAAGGTTGAAGAATTGAAGAATTGAAGAGTTGAAGAGTTGAAGAATGAATACGCACTGATCGTGGCCGGGGGCAGAGGTACCCGGATCAACAGCGACGTGCCGAAACAATTCCTGGAGGTCAACGGTCTCCCGGTTCTCATGCACACGATCAACGCCTTCCTAAACTACGCTCCCGATATCCACATCGTTGTCGTTCTCCCCGAGGAAGAGGTCTCCAGGTGGAAAGCACTTTGTGAGATGTATCACTTCACCGCCGACATCACGTTGCAACCCGGCGGACAAACGCGCTTTCAATCTGTAAAACGGGGACTGGAACGGATCAGCGGTGATGGGCTCGTAGCCGTGCACGACGGCGTTCGGCCCCTCGTGCGCAAGGAACTCATCGCCGCTACGTTTGCCTGCGCCGCAGCCAACGGCACGGCCGTGGCGGCCGTACGCCCGAAAGAGTCCCTTCGGCAAGATACCGACGATACCACACGTGCAGTGGACCGTACCCGGTACTGGATGGTGCAAACGCCGCAGACTTTCCGCATCTCCCTCCTCCGCGAAGCCTATCAACTCGACGAAGACCCAACGCTTACAGACGATGCCAGCGTCGTCGAACGGTATGGCTACGCGATATCGCTTGTCGAAGGGCAGTATGACAATATTAAGATCACGACGGAGGAAGACCTGGTAACGGCCGAAGCGCTGTTAAGAAAAAAAAGCTGACCTGCCGGCCAGCTTTGCTGTCTCTTTTCCGTATCCCGAATGGGATCAGTATTCGTCCTCGTTGAAAAAGAAATCTTCCTTGGTAGGATAGTCCGGCCAGATTTCTTCGATGCTCTCGTACGGCTGGCCGTCGTCCTCCAGTTCCTGGAGATTTTCAACGACTTCAAGCGGCGCGCCTGACCGGATCGAATAGTCGATCAGTTCATCCTTCGTTGCTGGCCAGGGTGCGTCCTCCAAATACGAAGCAAGTTCGAGTGTCCAGTACATTTTCTGTTACCCCCTAATTTTCCGCAAAAATAAAATATAATTCTTCAAAACAAACAAACGAAAACCTTTCCTTCCGGTTACCCCCAAGGGGGTGTAAAAAGCCCCTTTTTGGGACCGGCCGGACAAAGAATTGACAACGTATGTAAGCGCAAACTTATTTTGCCATATTTGCGCCAAAACGAACCGGAAGAAGGAGTAAAAGGTTCAATTGACCGAGATGAGTGACGAGAAAATCATATTTTCAATGTCCGGGGTATCCAAAATCTACCCCCCGGCTAAGCAGGTTCTTAAGGATATCTATCTGTCCTTTTTCTATGGCGCCAAGATCGGCGTGCTCGGCCTGAACGGGTCGGGGAAATCTTCCCTGCTGAGAATCATTGCCGGCATAGACAAGGACTACCAGGGGGAGGTCGTCTCTGACCTTGGCTACTCGGTAGGGCTCCTCGAACAGGAACCGCAGCTCGACAAGAACAAGACCGTGCGGGAAGTAGTCGAAGAAGGCGTCCGCGAGATCGTTGACCTCCTGAAAGAATTCGAAGAGGTCAACGAAAAGTTCAGCGATCCCAAGATCATGGAAGATCCGGACGCGATGGAAAAACTGATCGCCAGGCAGGGAGAAATACAGGAAAAGCTCGACGCGACCGGTGCATGGGAACTGGACCACCGCCTTGAACGCGCCATGGACGCGCTTCGATGCCCTCCGCCGGAAACACCGATATCGATTCTGTCCGGAGGAGAAAAGCGCCGCGTAGCGTTGTGCCGTTTACTCCTCCAGGAACCCGACGTGCTGCTACTTGACGAGCCTACCAACCACCTCGATGCGGAATCCGTTCACTGGCTTGAGCAACACCTCAAACAATACAAGGGAACGGTTATCGCCGTAACGCACGACCGTTATTTTCTGGACAACGTCGCTGGCTGGATCCTCGAACTCGACCGGGGCGAAGGCATCCCCTGGAAAGGGAACTACTCGTCCTGGCTGGAGCAGAAGCAAAAGCGGCTCGCCATGGAAGAGAAGCAGGAGTCGAAACGTCAGAAGACCCTGCAGCGTGAACTCGAATGGGTACGCATGAGCCCCAAAGGCCGCCACGCCAAAGCCAAGGCGCGTCTGGGCGCTTATGAAAAGCTGTTGACCCAGGAAGCTAAGGAGCGCGAAGAAAAACTGGAACTCTTCATCCCGCCCGGTCCCCGGCTTGGTAATAAAGTTATTGAAGCGAACGGTGTATCGAAGGCGTTTGGAGACAACCTGCTGTACGAAAACCTTACCTTCTCGCTCCCGCCCGCAGGTATTGTAGGCATCATTGGTCCGAATGGGGCGGGTAAGACGACCCTGTTCCGAATGATCCTTGGCAGAGAGAAACCGGACAGCGGAACACTTTCCATCGGCGACACCGTGAAGATTGCGTACGTCGACCAGGAGCACGATGACCTCAACCCCAACCATACCGTCTGGGAAGCCATTTCGGGAGGCAATGAACTTATCGAACTGGGCGGCAAGCAGATCAATTCACGCGCCTACGTTGGGAAGTTCAATTTTGGCGGCAACGACCAGCAAAAGAAAATCAGCGAGTTGTCCGGCGGTATGCGCAACCGGGTACACCTCGCCATCGCCCTCCGGCAGGGAGGCAACCTTTTGCTGCTCGACGAGCCTACAAACGACCTCGACGTCAACACGCTGCGAGCCCTGGAGGAAGCACTGGAAAACTTCGCCGGATGCGCGGTAATTATTTCTCACGACCGCTGGTTCCTCGACCGCGTCTGCACCCACATACTCGCCTTCGAAGGCGACTCGCAGGTGTACTGGTTCGAAGGTACCTATAGCGAGTACGAGGAGAATAAGAGGAAGAGATTGGGCGATGATCAGCCCCACCGGATTCGGTATAAGAAACTGGCATGATCTGAGTGCTGAAGTGTTGGAGTGTTGAAGTGTTGAAGTTTCTGTTAGCCGATTGTGTGCGGCGATGATAAAGTGTTTACGTGTTTACGTGTTTATGTGCTTACGTTGTCTGATATCCCCTTGCGTCTCTTCGATTATGGTGATTACTCCGCCAAGGGCTAAAAATTGATACGTAACATTAAAATGCGCAAAATTCTTTACGAAGTACGATGAACGCGGAAGCCAGACAACGTAAACACGTAAGCACGTAAACACCTAAACACTCTGAATTTCGTGCACACGCGTGGAAGCCAGAAACTTCAACACTCCAACACTTCAACACTTCAACACTCCAAAACGTGTATGAAAGGAACGATTACGGTAGTGATGCTTATCCTCTCCAACGCCTTCATGACGCTGGCGTGGTACGGGCATCTTCGTTTCAAGGACATGAAATGGAGTCAGGGACTGCCGCTCTTCACCATCATCCTGATCAGCTGGGGCATCGCTTTCTTCGAGTACGTGCTGCAAGTACCCGCCAACCGGATCGGCTACAAAGCGTACGGTGGGCCATTCTCCCTCGTGCAACTTAAGGTCTTACAGGAAGTCATAACCCTCGTCGTCTTTGTTGTGTTCTCACTCCTTCTTTTCAAGACCGAAACGTTCCGCACCAACCACCTGATTGGGTTTGCATTCCTGATCCTCGCGGTCTATTTCATATTCAAGAAGTGACCATAGCCGCTTTTGTAATCGGCAGTATTGAACCCGTGCTCTTTAATGCCGATGACCCTGAAGCGGCCGAACAAAGGAGGCCTGCTTCAGGGTCTATTTCATATTCAAGAAGTAAAACTCCTGCCCCTGCCTCTGCATCTGCATCTGCCTCTGCCTCTGCCTCCGCATCTGCCTCTGCATCCGTCACTCCGGCCTTGTCTTCCACCGCTCGTGCATCCACACCCACTGTGTTGGATGTTTTCTGATCCATCCTTCAATCATCGAAGTCAGCACCTGGGTGTTGTAAAGCACGTCTTCGTCCTCGTTGCCTGTAACCCTCATCTCCACTTCAGGTAGAATGTGCATGTGGTGCAGGCCATCATTGCCCAGGTACACATAGGTGGGTACGATAGCAGCGCCGGTCTTCAACGCCAGCACCGTAGCGCCTACTGGCGTATAGGCCTTCCTGCCAAAAAAGTCTACAAAAACACTCTTCACCTTCGTATCCTGGTCGATGAGAAGTGCTACCGACCCACCGGACTTGAGCACCTTGATCATCCTGAAGGTTTCACGGCCACGCTCAATCGCGACTGCACCATGTCGGTTCCTGTAGTTCCAAAGCAGATCGTTCAATCGAGGATCTTTTAAGGGCGTGCCGATAATGTTTGGACTTAAACCCCGAAGAGCCATGTTGGTAACCTGGAGGTCGAAAGCGCCCAGATGGCAGGTAAGGAAAATGACACCCTTGCCTTTCCGGTTGGCCGCCTCGAAGTTCTCGTAGTCGTGTGTGACGAGAATCCGGTTCAGTTGTTCCAGTGTCGATATCCTGGACGTGCGAAGGACTTCCCCTGCATTCTTGCCCAGCATGCGGAACGTTTCCCGTGTCATCGCCCGGATGGTGCGGTCGGAATGCTCGGGGAACGCGAGGGACAGGTGTCTCCGGACCAACCGCTTGGTCTTGCCGGACAAAGCGTGCGCAAGCACGCCAAGCCCACCGCAAAACGACAGCCAAAGCCGTCGGGGCAGTACCGTTGAAAGAAATATCAGTGACCGGACCAGGCCGTAAATGAGGTCGTACTTTATCTTCTTCCTGAACTTTCTCAGTGCGGACATAGTTTGCGAAGATAATAATTCGTCGGCCTTTGCTAATTTTAACAACGGTACAACAGGAATGAAGCATCTTTACATCGTGCGCCACGCCAAATCAAGTTGGGACGATCTGTCGCTCCAGGACGTACAACGTCCACTCAGCGACAGGGGACTGAGAGACGCACCGCGCATGGCTAAACGATTCAAGGAGCGGGAAGTTGCCGTGGGGCAAATGATCTCAAGCCACGCTGTGCGCGCGTTGGAGACCTGCAGGGTATTCGCGGGTATCCTCGGATATCCAGAAAAGGATATCCGTGTGGAGCGATCGCTCTATCACGCCAGTGAAGATACCATGCTTGACGTAGTGCGCGAATTAAATGACTCGCTCGATAACGTCATGATGTTCGGACACAATCCCGGGCTCACCGATTTCGTAAACTCCCTGGCATCACAAATGCTTACCAACATACCCACGTGCGGCATTGCAGGTATCGCCTTACCTGTCGAACGGTGGGAAGATGTCACCTGGGGAAAAGGCACCCTGGCGTATTACGATTACCCGAAAAGCAAAGAAAGAAAGTAGGTCACAGCTGCATCAGCTCCCGCGGCAGATCAGCAGCCGACTTCTTCAGAATGCCGAACTCACGGAACCGAAATCCCATGAGTAGCCGGAACGTGCTGCTGTTGTTAGTAAACCGAAGGTCGTCAAACCGAACGGTACGTGATTGTTGTGAAAAATTAAAGCCGGCAAAAAAAGTGTCTGTACTGTATCCCGCTCCGACCCTAACCGACGCGAAGACATCAAAGCGGATGTCGTGCAATGCACGTCCATCCTCATCGAGATGATAGATCCAGTTGTGCGCCGGCCCGGCCGTGAGCACGCCGCTGGCGAAGAAATGGCCTCTCACAAAGGTGTAAGCGTATCCGGGAGCGAGACTCAACGTGGTGTACTTCAGCTTTCGAAACGTACTTCCCTCCTCTCCATCGCGCGGCTCTATCAGCGCTGAATCGCCTGCCACCTTGAAACCATTCAGCGTTCCCGAAAGCATTAGCGATCCTCCGCTCACGAGTTGCCTTTCAGAAAAAGTAAACGCCGACCGCAACGAATACCGATCCGGTTGAAACACGTACATGCCGGTTATCCCGACGTTGCGGGCCGTCATATCCGGTCGAACAACATAAGGTTGAAAAGCAGACTTCCCGTTATTGGAGTAAAACCCTGTGTAACGCTGAACAAAAAGATCGGCTCCCCATGCTCGTCCTAAAGCGTTTATCTGAAAATCGCGCACGTGGGTGTGGCCATAGAGCGCGGGATTCTTTTCCTGTATTGGAACTGCGAACGTGAATTCAAGCGCAAGGTCGAAAACATGAGCCCCGAGGCCCAGCGTGTAGGAGTTGTTCGGCTTGTATTCCAGGATGCGGCCGCTGCCAGGATCCCTCACGGTAAAGTTGAGGCTCCGCTGCTTCAGCACAGGCCAGATCAGAAAATAATCTGAATACGACTTGATGAATGTATGGCTCAACGTGTCATGCTCCTGCCCGAACGATGGGACGACGGCCGGCAAGCACATACCAAACACGAGGGCCGTGAAACGCATGCTCAAAGAATATATTCACTGAGGTCTTTGTTCTTGATCAGCCCCTGAAGTCTTTCCCTCACCATGTCCGCATTGATGGTGATTACCGCATTGGCGCCAATCTTGTCGGGCACGTCGAAGAGGAACTCATTCAGCAGCCTGCTCATCACGGTGTGCAAACGACGTGCACCAATGTTCTCTATCTCTGTATTGATGGTGAAGGCCGTGCCGGCAATCTCTTCGATCGCATCCTGAGTAAAGGTAATCTTGACGCCTTCAGCCGCAAAAAGCGCTTCATATTGCTTCGTTAAAGCGTTCTTTGGTTCGGTGAGGATTCGGATGAAGTCCTCCCGTGTGAGGTTGTCTAGCTCTACGCGAATAGGGAAACGGCCTTGCAATTCAGGAATAAGGTCCGAAGGTTTCGAAATATGAAACGCCCCGGCTGCGATGAAAAGTATGTGATCCGTCTTGATGATGCCGTGTTTTGTATTCACAGTACTGCCTTCAACGATCGGAAGAAGATCGCGTTGTACGCCTTCCCTGCTCACGTCGGGTCCGCCACCCTTTTGTCCTCCTCCTGACGCGATCTTGTCGATCTCATCGATGAATATGATCCCCGAGTTTTCCGCTTTGCGGATTGCCTCCTCCTTCACTTCGTCCATGTCGATCAGTTTCGCGGCCTCCTCTTCCAGCAGGATCCTTCGCGCTTCCGCCACCGTCACTTTGCGTTTCCTCGTTTTCTTCGGCAACATTCCATTAAGCATCTCCTGGAGATTCATCATGGAGACTTCATCCATCACGCCGGCTCCTACCATGCCGATGCCCGGTGTTGCCGCCGCCTTGATGCTAATATCGATGCGCCTGTCGTCAAGTTCACCGTTGCGGATCTTCTCTCTGAATAGATTTCGCGTGCGTTCATTTAACTCAACATCAGACTCCGTCGCTGTCGACTCCTGGGCGGGAGCAAAGCCAGGTGCCTTGGGAGCAGCCTGTGGCCTCAAGGGAGGAATCAGGGCATCCAGGATAATTTCCTCTACCGCCAAGGCCGCTTTTTCCTTTACCTGTTCCTTCTTCGCCGCCTTGACAAGGTTCACTGCCTGGTCCACGAGGTCGCGCACCATGCTTTCCACATCACGCCCCACATAGCCGACTTCAGTAAATTTCGATGCCTCCACTTTGACGAACGGCGCATCTGCGATCCGCGCAAGCCGCCGTGCAATTTCCGTTTTCCCGACACCGGTGGCGCCGATCATCAGGATGTTGTTGGGAACAATTTCCCGCTGCATATCCGATTCCACATTCATCCGCCGCCACCTGTTGCGGAGCGCGATTGCTACGTTTCGCTTGGCATCGTACTGCCCGATAATGTATTTGTCCAGCTCCTCAACAATCTGTTGCGGTGTCAGGTACTTGCTATCCATCATAGTTTTGATCTTCTCTTCAACATTCCGTTAATGTCGGCAGCGAGGGTAAGATTATATGAAGCCACGCCTGCTATATAACCACATCGGCCTAAAGTAAATTCAAATGACTTGACCCGTGCCGCAAAACCCAATGTAACGCCCGCACCTCCCCCATACTCCTCCATTCGCAATTCCCGGTGAAGCCTGAAATTATAGCCGGCCAACAGGGAGACATTCCGGTGCAGCAACACTTCCGCGCCAAAATTAACGTGACGCAGTACTTTGTTCAAGGCAGACACCTCGCCGGCCTCGGGGTCGTAATATCCATCGTCCACGTCGGCGAGGTCGTGAATCGTGAATGAAAAACGCACAGGCATGTGTTCTGGTTTGAACGTAACGCCGAGTTGCACGTCAAACGGAGGCGACGTCCTACTTGACTCCGAATATTCGGACAGTACAAAACCGGCATTCCGGATGACAAGGCCCACGCTGAAGTCCTTGTCGGGATGAACAAAAACGCCCCCGATGTCAAACAAAAGGGCGGCCGACCGAAACCCTGCCAGGGAAGAAAACACACCTTTCATGGTCAGCCCGAACCGGTAGTGCGAAATCGCGTGACTCTTACTAACGAGGAGGGCGGTTTCGCGCGCGCTGAATTCGCCAAGTTCAATACCCGACGGATCATATCCGTCGAGCGTACCATAATCCATGTGTTGAATGCCAAACTGCAGCGCACCAATCCGATTGAAGTGTGCCGAATAGGCAAACGATGACTGGCCCATGCCTGCCACAAAAAATCGGTAGCCTGCAGATCCCCATCCCGCCAGGGTGTCGCTCACCAGCGCCGGATTGGAAAAGAAAAAGTTGACATCGCGATTGGCGAGGGAGACATTTACACCCCCAAGCGCTGCCAGGCGCGCATTTCCGGGAACATCAAGAAAAGTGAAGGAATGGCTGCCACTCATTTGGGCCTGCGCGGCGAACGAACCGATACAAAGCATACAGACCAGGAGATTGTTGCCCACGCTTGTCCGATTTGTCGTGTTTATCGTGCTGAAGCCACCACCGCGTTCAATTTCAATTATCGTAAACGCGGTTAAGTTTTTTGTCGTCCACGAACGTGAACTTCAGCGGGTTCTTCACTTTTTCCTTCAGCAGCGCCACTTTGAGAACGTCGTCGACCGTATCAACATAATGGAATGTCAATCCCTTGAGATAGTGGTTTTCGATTTCGCTGACGTCACTTTTGTTTTTCGCACTCAGGATCACTTCACGAATGCCGCTGCGGCGGGCAGCTAGAATTTTCTCCTTGATCCCCCCTACGGGCAACACCTTACCCCGCAGCGTGATTTCACCCGTCATAGCCAGCCGCGATTTCACTTTGCGTTGAGTGTAAATCGACGCCAGCGAAGTGAACATCGTGATCCCCGCAGAAGGACCGTCTTTCGGAACTGCTCCGGCGGGAACGTGGATATGAAGATCGTACTGTTGAAAGACACGGTGGTCAATGCCCAGTGGTTCGGCATTTGACTTCACGTACGACAGTGCTGCCATCGCAGATTCCTTCATCACATCACCCAACTGCCCGGAGATGGTGAGGTTACCCTTCCCGCGACTAAGACTCGACTCGATAAAAAGTATTTCACCACCGGTTTGGGTCCACGCCAGCCCCGTGACAACACCCGCCGTCTCATTCCCCTGGTAGAGCTCTTCATTGAATACTTCCACGCCAAGTACCTTACGCAACGTCTCCTCTGAGATGACGGGATCGTAGCCTTCTTCCATAGCCACGGACTTGGCCACATGCCGTGCGAGCGCCCCGATCTTTCGTTCAAGGTTACGGACGCCCGACTCCCGGGTATAACTTTCGATCACCTTTGCGATAAGTTTGCGGGTGAACTTGGCCTGCGACGGCTTTAAGCCATGCTCCTTCAACTGCTTCGGCACGAGGTGACGCATGGCGATCTCAACCTTCTCTTCCTGAGTATACCCGGTGATCTCGATGATCTCCATGCGGTCGCGCAGCGCGGGATGAATGGAGTCAAGCGTATTGGCCGTGGCGATGAACAACACCTTCGAGAGGTCGTACTCAACTTCAAGGAAGTTGTCGGTAAAGGCGTTGTTTTGCTCAGGGTCGAGCACTTCCAGCAAGGCCGATGAAGGGTCGCCGCGAAAATCTGCCCTTACCTTGTCGATTTCATCCAGGATGAACACAGGGTTAGACGTGCGCGCCTTCCTGATGTTTTGCAGAATCTTCCCCGGCATGGCGCCCACATAGGTTTTTCGGTGGCCACGGATTTCGGCTTCGTCGTGTACGCCACCCAACGACATGCGCACATACTTGCGGTCTAGCGCCTTGGCAATCGATTTGCCCAGCGATGTCTTGCCCACGCCGGGGGGACCGTAGAGGCAAAGTATCGGCCCCTTCATGTCTTGCTTCAGCTTCAGCACGGCGAGGTATTCCAGTATCCTGTTCTTAACTTTTTCGAGGCCGAAGTGGTCCGCGTCAAGGATCTTGCGCGCGCGTTTCAGGTCGAAATTGTCTGCTGAATATTCACCCCAGGGAAGATCGAGCAGAAACTCGACATAGTTCATGGCTACAGGATACTCGGCGGCAGCGGGGTTAATCCGCAGCAACTTATCCAGTTCGCGATTGAAGTGATCGCTCACTTCCTTCGACCATTTTTTGGCTTCTCCTTTTTTGCGCAGGTTCTCGATTTCCTTGTCCGGACCATCAAAGCCCAACTCATCCTGCAGCACCTTGATCTGCTGACGCAGGAAGTAATCGCGCTGTTGCTGGTCGATGTCGGTGTGTACCTTCTTCTGAATCTCCTGCTTGATCTCCAGCATTTGGATTTCCCGCGACATGTATTGTAGCAGGACCGTACCCCGTTCCACCAGGTTTTCCGTCTCAAGGATTTTCTGTTTGTCGACAACGTCAACATTGAGGTTGGAGGCCAGGAAGTGGATCAGGAAAGGCATACTCTGGATATTGTCCAACGCCACCTGCGCTTCCTGCGGGATTTCCGGGTTGAGTCGTAGTATCTTGGATGCCGCCTCCTTCAGGGATTGTATCAATGCCTTGATCTCGCGGCTGTTCATGTTGATGGGCCGCTCGGAAAGCAGTTTTACACGCGCGGTAAGGAAGGGATCTTCCTTAGTGAAATCACTGATGCTAAAGCGATTTTTCCCCTGTATGATGATCGTAGTATTTCCATCCGGCAGTACCAGCATCTTGATGATGCGGGCTATTGTTCCCACCCGGTAAAGATCTTCTGTGAGTGGCTCTTCCGCCTGGGAGTTCTTCTGCGCAACCACCCCGATAATGCGGTTACCCTGATACGCCTTTTTTACGAGACGGATCGACTTCTGCCGCCCAACCGTAATGGGCAACACCACACCGGGGAAAAGTACCGTATTTTTTATGGGAAGGATGGACAACTCCTCAGGGAGATCTTCTGGTCTGAGATCGGACTCCTGCTCGGGATTGATCATCTGGATCAAATCATCCGAATCGTCCTGAACAAGTTGAATGGGAAAAGTATTATACATAAGCCAGGTTGCCACTTTGGCACACATTCCCTGCAATTCGATCTGCGTGTGATTTGATCGTCTCTAGTGGCAATAGTAATGCCAAGGGAGTTGTAAAAGAAGCAAAATTGTGCCAACTTTATTATTGGCGGCCGGACTTTTTAATAAACGCAGGCTCGTGAAACCTTACTTTTTAATCTGTATAGCGGGTTTTTACTTGCTGACCATTACTCCCCTGACTGCGCAAAGACCGAAAACAAATTACAAGAGAGGGGGGCAGGTTCAGCTTGACGATAGTCTGACACACTACAGTCAATCTGACATTTTCGATTTTCCCAATGTCAACCGGCTAAGACGCTATCATAACGAAGGGCAACTCAACACCATCCGCCGGTTGCAGGCGGCCGGCGACAGTGCCAAAGCGTATGCTGCCCTACGAGCGTACGTACGCAATTTCGGGATCGACAATTTCGTCACGGATACCCGGATGATCTGGAATCTGGCACGGCTAGCAGAGAAGCATGGGCCACCCGGCGAGGCCATCTTGCTGTACAAACTCGCATTAAAGCACCATCGACAACCAAACCGCGACCAGATCGCACGTGAACTCGACTCGCTTACGGTCAACGAACGCGACTATTTCGTTCCATTGGACTATTACTACGAACTGGTACAGTACCGAAAGGAAATCGATACGCTCCGGCCGCCGCAAGGTGTCCTCCTGAACATCGGGGAATGGGTAAACTCGCCCAAAGCGGACTACGGCCCTACTATTGGCCCTGTAGACACCATCCTCCTGTTCACTTCCAAGAGAAACCGCAACGTTCAGTATACCGGTCATGGATACGATGAAGATCTGTTCTACACGGTGCGGTGGGGCGACTCATGGTCTGAGGCTCGCGAATTTTCCACGATCAACACCGTCTACAACGAGGGGTCAGCATGCCTCAGTCACGATGGCAAGTCGCTGTTCTTTGCGCGATGTAACTCGCCAGACTCCCAGGGCAACTGCGATCTGTTCGTGTCTTACCTCCTTTCCGACGGAACGTGGGGAAACACGCGCAACCTCGGACCGAAGGTCAATTCGCCCGCGTGGGATTCCCATCCATCGCTGTCGCATAATGGCGATACATTGTTCTTTGCATCCGACCGCCTCGGTGGCTTTGGCCTGTCAGACATTTACTATACTGTCAGAGATGAGAACGGAGAGTGGCAGGAGGCAGTGAATGCGGGACCCATTATCAATACGCAGGGGTTTGAAGTAAGTCCGTTCTTTCACCACAAGTTCAATGTCTTGTATTTCAGTTCTAACGGACACCCGCTTAACTTCGGCGACTTCGACATCTATAAGGCGTACCGCCAGGGATCAGGATGGGGTGAACCTCTCAACGTAGGTCCACTCGTCAACGGAGAGGGCAGTGAATACTATTTTACGATCGACTCAGAATCAAAAGACCTCTTTTACGCCCGCTCCACGAGCGAGGATATAGAGAACCTCGACATTTATTCCTTCCCGGTGCCCATGGGTGCCCAACCCGAAGCCGTGGCTAAACTCAAAGGGTCGCTGGTGAACGCCCGAACCAAGGAACCCATGCGCGGCATTGTAACCGTCATCGACCTCGACAAAGGCGTTGAAGTGGAGCCCAAGTTCCTCCGCCCGGACGGTTCATTTGATTTTCGACTGATCAACAAGCGAAACTATCTGCTCATCATCCAGGGTGACGACTTCTTCCGTATCGAAGAGTTGTTCTTTATGGACGGAGATGTCGAGATGCATCGTGAAGCCGAACCCATTGAAAGCAAGATCGCGTTTCACTCGCTCGAGTTCGAGAACGGAAAGGCTAACATTTTGCCCGAAATGGAAAGCGACCTGACCAAGGTTGCAAACTTCATGATCGACAATCCCAACTTCAACATTAAAATCTCCGGCCATACAGATTCACAAGGCCACCGGGAATCCAACCTGCGTCTTTCCCAGGCACGCGCCGATGCCATCAAGGCATACCTTACCTACACCTTTAAGATCGATCCCGACCGCATTGAAGCCCACGGTTACGGAAGCTCTATGCCCATCGTTGAAGAAAAATCAGAAGAGGATCGACGTCTAAATCGGCGTGTTGAATTCGAGATTATTCGGAAGTAAGTGCTAACCACAGAGGCAGGGGGGCAGAGCGTTACACCGAGGATTCGTTAGGCGACTCGCTACCAGGGATATTGTCGCACACTAGAAAGAATCTCTGTGTACATCAGTGCCCCCAGTGACTCTTTGGTGAAAAAAACTGTGACCAACCCCATATCGGATAGAAGTCGGTGCCTGAGCTCTTCAATTCTTCAACCCTTCAATTCTTCAACTCTTTCTCAATTGACCGTAAAGATTTTAATGATATCGTTCGCGAAGATGAACACCATGAGGGCAAGGAGGAAGACCATGCCGACCTTTTGCGCGGTTTCAAGAAACTTATCGGACGGTTTTCGTCCGGAGATCATTTCGAAGGTGAGAAACATAACATGACCACCGTCTAACGCGGGGATGGGCAGCAGGTTCATAAAAGCAAGGACAAGCGACAGCAGACCGGTGATGGTCCAGAAGCGCGGCCACTCCCACGTGGGACCGTAGAACTGCGCCATGCCTATGGGGCCGGAGATATTTTTCTGGAAAGACAATTCACCGCGGAAGATCTTTCCGAAAGCCATGATCTGCGTGTATAACGTAGTAAACGCCTCGCGTGTGCCCACACCTATCGACTGCAGGAGGCTGTATTGTACTGCGACCTGAGCTTTCGGACTGAATCCGATGATGCGGTTATTGCCAAACTCCTCCTCAAAACGAAGTATCTGGCCGTCACGCTCCACAGCAAAGGTCACCTTATTGCCTTCCGACTCCCTGATGGCCCGTGTAACGTCATCCCAGTATTCGATCTTTTGTCCCTGTACCTCGATGACCCGGTCACCGTATTGTAGCCCTACCCTTTCGGCAATAGACCCGGGCGCAATCTTGCCCACTTCCGCCGGTAGCCGGAAGCGGATAAACTCCATGTCCTTCTTGAACTTCTCAATGAAATCATGGGGCACCGGAATCTCGACCAACTCACCTCCACGGTCGACCGTAAAGGAAGCGTTGGACGCAATCAGATTGTCCGGTCTGAGGATGTCGAGGTAGTCGTAGAAATCTTTGCCGTTAATCTTTACAATCTTATCGCCCTCCTGGAAGCCGAGGTCTTTTGCAAGCGGGCCGATTTCCACCTTTCCCGCGCGATTGATATCGTCCTTCGAGAGGTACAGGTCGCCCATGAAATAAGTCAGGCCGATGAAGATCAGAATACCGACGATCACATTCACAGCAATACCTCCGAGCATGACGATCAGGCGTTGCCAGGCAGGCTTGCTCCGGAACTCCCAGGGCTTCGGCGGCTCTTTCATAGCCTCGGTGTCGAGCGACTCGTCGATCATTCCCGAAATCTTCACGTAACCCCCAAGCGGAATAGCACTTACCGCGTATTCAGTTTCACCCTTTCGGAACGACCAAAGTTTGGGTGGGAAACCAATGGAAAACTGTTCCACTCGCATCCCAAAGTATTTGGCTGCCAGCAAATGTCCCAACTCGTGTACCGCCACCAGGAAAGAAAGGCTCAGCAAAAGCTGGCCAACCGAAATCAGAATATCCATCAGTTAATAAGTTCTAGCGCTTTGATCCGCGTCTGCCGGTCCGTCTCCATATAGTCCTCAAAGCCCGGATCCTTGATATAATCCATTTTTGTCAAACATTGTTCCACAACCTCAGGCATTCGCAGGAAACCGATCCTCTGTTCCAGGAAACACCGTACGGCTACTTCGTTGGCCGCGTTGAGAACACAGGGCATGTTACCCCCGCGGTTGAGAGCCTCAAAGGCTAGTGCAAGATTACGGAAAGTTTTTGTATCCGGTTGTTCAAATGTCAGGGACGGGTACCTGGAGATATCAAAACGCGGGAAATCTGCCTTCAAACGCATGGGATAGGCCAGGGCGAACTGGATGGGCAGGCGCATATCCGGAAGGCCTAATTGGGCTTTGATCGATCCATCTTCGAATTGTACCATGGAATGAATGATGGACTGGGGATGGACGACCACTTCAACCTGGGACGGTTCGAGCCCGAAAAGCCACTTGGCCTCAATCGCCTCAAGCCCCTTGTTCATCAGGGTGGCCGAGTCGATAGTTACCTTCGAACCCATGTTCCAATTCGGATGCTTCAGCGCCTCTGCACAAGTCACGGCCGCAAGCTCCTCCCTGGTCTTGCCGCGGAACGGACCCCCGGACGCCGTAAGGATGACTTTCTCGATCCGGTTGTGAAACTCGCCTGTGATGCATTGAAATATAGCCGAATGTTCCGAGTCGATGGGAAGAATATTGACTCCCCGTTCCCTTGCCAACCGGGTAACTAAATCACCGGCTACAACCAACGTTTCCTTATTCGCCAGGGCGATGGTCTTGCCAGCTTCAATAGCGCGTAGCGTAGGGAGCAATCCGCTGTAGCCTACCAATGCAGTCAGAACAAGGTCGATGGTTTCCATTTCCACGATCGATGCAAGTGCCGTCTCCCCGGAGTAGACTTTGATGTAGAGCGGCTCCAGGGCCGACTTGACAGAAGGTGCGAGGGCCGGATCCGTGATGACCACTGCGTTGGGTCTGAATTGTACGGCCTGTTGAATGAGAAGGTCAGCATTGCGATTCGCCGTGAGTACCTCCACCTGGAAATGGTTTTCATGGAGGGCGATAACTTCGAGCGCCTGGGTGCCGATGGATCCTGTCGATCCCAGGATGGCGATGCGCTTCCGGCGAATATCCTGTGCGTGTGTTTGCTGGGTCGTCATAACGGCGCTCAATGCTTCACAATCTTCAATAGTTCGTCGGCGATGGCCCTATCGTTCGCCAGCCGCGGCACCTTGTTCTGTCCCCCCAGCTTACCCTTCGATCGCATGTAATCAATAAAAGCATTCCTGGGGAGTTGCACAAGCTTCAATGTGCGGAGTATGCTTCCGCTTATCAGGTCGTCGTAGTACGAGTTCAGTTCGCGCAACTGGTTGTCAAGCTCTAGTGCAAAGGCTTCCGGGTCTGCCGGCGTATTGGCGAATTCTACAAGCCACTCGTGGTGAGGCAGGCCTTCGGCAGGGGTAACCTGTGGAGCAACCGTATATTCGACAACGGAAACTTCAGGGAATTTTTCCATCGTCTTCTGCATAGCCTTTTCGATCTCTTCGCCGATGACGTGTTCGCCGAAAGCGGAAATGAAATGCTTGATGCGTCCGGTGACCCGCACGCGGTATGGGTTTTTCGAAACGAACCGTACGGTGTCGCCAATAGAATAGCCCCACAAGCCCGCGTTGCTGTTTATGATGACGGCATACTGACGACCCAGTTCCACTTCCTCGATGGTCAGTCTTGTTGGGTTGTCAGTGCCATATTGGTCGAGCGGAATGAACTCGAAGAAGATGCCGCTGTTGAGAAGAAGCAACAACCCTTCGTCGTGTTGTGAATCCTGGTATGCAAGAAATCCTTCTGAGGCCGGATAAGTTTCGATCGAGTCGACGCTCCCTCCTATCGTGTCAAACAATTTGGCTCGATAGGGTTCGAAATTAACTCCCCCGTACACGAACATGGAAAATCCGGGGAAGACCTCGAGGATACGCTTGCCCGTGCGTTCGCGGATTCGATCAAAGTACATTTGCACCCACGGCGGAATGCCCGAGATGAGCGTCATGTTAGCGCTAAGGGTCTCGTCGATAATGCGCTCCAGTTTTTCCTCCCAGTCGTCGATGCAGTTGGTCTCGTAGGATGGATACTGGTTGCTGCGCAGATAGCCCGGCACGTGATGGTTCACGATACCCGACAGTCGGCCCGTTTTTATGCCGGATGTTTCGGTAAGGGCCGGACTTCCTGAAAGAAAGATTAATCCCCCGTCGAGGAATGACGATTTGCCGGTTTGGTGTATATAGCTTAGCAGCGCATTACGAGCACTGTTGATGTGGTTAGGAATCGATTCGCGGGTTATCGGAATATATTTGGTACCGGACGTCGTACCCGACGTCTTGGCAAAGTAGAGCGGGCGTCCCTTCCAGAGGACATCCGATTCCCCCCGGACTACCCGGTCGATGTATGGGCGAAGCCCTTCGTAATCGCGGATGGGTACCTGTTGCCGGAATTCCTCATAGGTCTGTATGGAGTCAAAGCCGTGGTCCCTGCCGAAGGCAGTATGCTTAGCATCGCGGATCAGGCGTTGAAAGATCTGTCTCTGGTACTGACCTGGCCGCTCGGACCACCGCCTGGTTTCTGACGCAACGAAGGCGGCAAACGGCTTTGACAGGAAAGAACGGAATCCCATAAGGGCGCAATTTAGCAATTTGGTAAGATTGCACGTTGGGCCGTGAATGCGCAACTTTTTCTCACGAAAGCGGTTTTGAAGTCATACTTTTGTTCATGTCTTTTCGTAATCCGGTGGTACATCCATCACTAACTGTCATGTTATGAGACATTTCATCCTGGTTGTTATCGTCGCGTTTGGTTCCGGCCTGGCTGGCGCCTACACATACTGCAAATTCTATTTCGACAACACTGTCGAATCCTCCCTCGACTCGATACGGATGTACGCATCCCGAACCAGCAATACCACGCCTCCTGCACCCCTGTCGGAGGCACCTTCCGATCCGGCGCCTTCTTCCTCGGTGCGTTCGGAGGCCGAGCCGGTCGACTTCAGCGTGGCAGCCGCCCGAACAGTACCGAGCGTGGTATACATCAACAGCATCTCAAAGGGAATATCATATTCATACTGGGACTGGTTCTTTGGAGACGGCCAGAGCCGCACCCAGGTCAGTACAGGCTCTGGCGTGATCTTTACTACCGACGGCTACATTATTACTAACAACCACGTGGTGCAGTCGGCCGAACGGCTTGAGGTGATTTACAACAAGCGTTCATACCCTGCTACGCTCATCGGAACCGATCCGTCTACCGACCTTGCCGTGCTCAAGATCGATGCACAAAATCTGCCGGCCATAACGTTGGGAAGTTCGGAAACGCTTCAGGTGGGCGAATGGGTTATCGCGGTAGGTAATCCGTTTAGCCTGTCGTCGACGGTCACCGCGGGAATCGTAAGCGCGAAAGGCCGCCGCATCGGGATCCTGGAAGACCGCTTTCCGATTGAGTCGTTCATTCAGACTGACGCCGCCATTAACCCGGGCAATTCCGGCGGGGCGCTGGTCAACAAGTCCGGCGAACTCGCAGGCATCAACTCCGCTATTCTTTCAAGGACCGGTTCGTACACCGGGTACGCGTTTGCGATTCCCGTTGACATTGTGAAGAAAGTTTATGCCGACCTAGTGAAGTACGGTGTCGTACAACGCGCGATCTTCGGTGCCCGGGCGATCGAATACAACTACGAAAATGCAAGGAAGTACAACATCAAGAGCAGCGACATTCCCTTTGATGGCGTGTTGCTGGAAAGCCTCGATCGCGATGGTCCGGCAGTCCGCGCCAACCTGAAGCCCGGGGATATCATTACACGTATCGATGATACGCCGATCAGCACACAAAGCGCCTTCGAGGAAAAACTCAGCTACCATTATCCTGGCGATAAGATTACTGTTCATTATATCCGCGATGGTAAAGCCCAGCGGACAGTGGTAACGCTCGTGAATAAAAACGGTACAACCGACTTAATCCGCCGTCACATTGTAAGCTCGGATGAACTGGGCGCTCAACTCGAAGCCACAGATTACGGCGTGAAGGTGTTCCAGATGAGGGATAACAGCATTCTGAAGCGCATCGGCGTGCCCGAAAACTTCACCATCGTGGCCATCAACAGAGTACGCGTAAAGGAACCGAAAGAAGTGATTGACTTTTTCGAACGGTACCGGGGCCGCGGCTACATTTACGGCATCAACAGCCAGGGTCAGCAAGTAGAGTTGAACTTCGCGCTGCGGTAGAATTACATCCGCATTTTCAGTTTCTTGCCAAGTTCTTCCACGGTGGCCCTGAAGTTCATGTCGGTCTTCATCATATCTTCGACCGACTCAAGCGCATGGATCACCGTGCTGTGATCCCGACCGCCGAAGTTTTCACCGATGAGCGCTAGGGTGAGCTGTGTGTAACGCTTGCAGAAGTACATGGCCACCTGGCGCGGGATAACGAATTCGCGTTTCTTGAGTTTTCCCTTCAAAGCTTCCAGTTCCACCTTGAAATACTCGGAGACCGTCTTCTGAATGAAATCGACACTGACGTCAGTCTGTATTTCTTTGATGATGTTCTTCATTACCTCTTTCGCGAGCTCGAGGTCGATTTCCTTCTTGAGCAGTGTGGCGTGGAAAATGAGTGAGTTGAGCACTCCTTCCATATCGCGCAAGTTGGTGTCCACTGAGTATGCGAGGTATTCGGCAACTTCGGTAGGAATTTCGATGCCGTCCGCCTTCATCTTCCGGTTGATGATCACCAGCTTCGTTTCAAAATCGGGCTCTTGCAAATCTGCCGTGAGACCCCACTTGAACCGCGACAGGAGGCGCTCCTGGAAACCCTTCATATCGCGCGGCGGGCAATCGCTGGTCATAATGATCTGCTTTCCGCTCTGATGCAGCTGGTTGAAGATGTGGAAGAACATCTCCTGCGTCTTTTCGCGACCCGCCAGGAATTGCACGTCGTCGAGAATGAGGAGATCAACCTGAAGGTAGAAGCTCTGGAATTCCTGAAGCTTGTTATTCTGCAACGCATCCAGGAATTGGTTCGTAAAGTCGTTTTGATCGACGTAGAGTACGATCTTGCTGGGAAGACTGTTTTTGATCTCATTCCCTATGGCCTGGACGAGGTGCGTCTTCCCCACGCCCACACCGCCGTACAGCATGAGTGGGTTGAACGACGTCACACCGGGCTTCTTTGCTACTGCCACGCCTGCCGAGCGGGCAAGGCGGTTGCAATCGCCCTCTACGAAACTGTCGAATGTATAATTCGGGTTTAACCTGGAATTGATCTTCTGCGGATTGAGTGCCTTATATGTAAAAGGCGAGTAGTCGTCTGCAGGGGGAGCGTTGACAGCGCTACGGCGAAGTGTGTTAGGATAGTTTACTGCAACCGGCGGATGCGTCTGGTTGCCACTATCAACGATCACAGAATATTCGAGACGTCCGGTAGGACCGAGTACCGTGTGAATCGCTTTTCTTAATACAGGAACATAGTTCTCTTCAAGCCATTCGTAAAAGAACTGCGAAGGAACCTGGATGGTGAGCACGTCACCATCTACGCGCAAAGGAACAATGGGTTTAAACCAGGTGTTGAAATTTTCTGATTCGACCTGTTCGCGAATAACTTCCAGACAGTCATTCCAAACAGTGCCGTAGGTTACATCCATTGATTGTACACTCATTTTGGTAAGGGCTCCGGTATTGTGGGCAAGGGAGACAAAGATGGGGAAAAAGAGTTTAAGAAAGCAAGGTCCAAGCGACTTGACTTTCTCGAAAAAAAACCATTAATAAAAAAGCAGAAAAAAGACACTAGCCTCAGAAAAGATGGCTAAAATTGAAGATGTTTAGCACATCGCTATGGCCAATGAATTATCTCTCAATTCTTTATTGACAGCGTTCGCTGTCCCTGAAAAAAGTGACTGGATTAAAGTAGCGCGCAACGAAACCGGCCTGGATGATCCAATTGAAAAACTAAGCCAGCACGTAACGAAAAATCTGTTCGTTTTACCCTTCTACGATTACAATGACCTTTTGGCAATAAAGTACAATGACCGGTTTGCATTACCGCCGGTCGAAGATGAAAACTTTAATGCCCGATACTGGGAAAATGTTCCGGCGGTTGCGGTTGCGAATCCGCCGGACGCAAATAAACAGGCTCTCGTTCATCTGGCAAAGGGGGCTAACGGAATTTTTTTTGATCGAATAGAAAAACCCGACGTGCTGTTGCGTGAAATCGACCGATCCATGTGCAGCACATGGTTCTTCGTTCGCCGCGAAACGGACGAAAAGACAGCCGCTGAGCTGTTGCATGCCGACGCACGTCACAACACCTATTTGTTGTGGGAACACACACCCACAAATCCGAAACAATTTCTCGCTCGGTCCGGACAGAGCCGCGGACTCGGCCTGGTGGTTCCACGCGGAACCGACATCGTAGAAGAAATCGCAACTGCACTGACGTCCGGCGTGGGGCTGCTCGACAAATTGACCGACCTGAAATTCAGTCCTGCAACTATTGGCAGCCAGATTTGCTTTTCGTTCTCCGTTGAGAACGACTTTTTCCTTTCGGTCGCGAAATTCAAGGCGATGCGGCGACTCTGGTACCAGGTCATGCGGGTCTACGACGTACACGATTTCCCTTACGACGATCATTTCCTGCACGCGCGATGCGAACCTGCCGCTGACGACCGCTATGAACCTCGTGGCGGCCTAATTGCCAATGCCGTCGCAGCCCTGGCGGCCGTGTGCGGTGGTTGCAACGCGCTTACTGTCTTTCCCGATGTTGGCGATCAGGATCTTGCCGCAAGTGTTGCACGAAATATTTCGACCATACTGGTGAACGAAGCCCATCTCGACAAAGTGTCCGATCCTTTTTCCGGCGCGTACTTTCTCGAAACGCTGGTCCATCAAATCGCTCAAAAGGCATGGACCGTGTTTACCAACGGACCGGGACAGTCATGAAACCCGATTTTTCGAAAATCGCCTTCGATGCGTTTCAACCCGCTGCGCCTTCTGGCGTAAAAAAGAAATCCTGGACAAGTGCGGAAGGCATTGCGTTGCCGCCAGCGTGCACGGCTGACCTAGCCGACGGCCTCGTCCACGAGAAATTTTCTGCAGGCATCCCTCCTTTTCTTCGCGGACCATATGCGACAATGTACACAACGCGTCCCTGGACGATTCGTCAATACGCAGGTTTCTCTACAGCAGAAGAATCAAACGCGTTTTATCGGAGAAATCTTGCTGGGGGTCAACGCGGACTATCGGTAGCGTTCGATCTACCCACACACCGCGGCTATGATTCCGATCACGACCGGGTTGCGGGCGATGTGGGCAAAGCGGGCGTCGCCATCGACTCGGTTCTCGACATGAAGATCCTCTTCGATCAGATTCCGCTCGACAAAATGTCGGTCTCCATGACAATGAATGGCGCAGTCATCCCCGTAATGGCTTTTTTCATCGTCGCAGCGGAAGAACAAGGCGTTCAACCTCAACAACTCAGCGGTACCATTCAGAACGATATCCTCAAGGAGTTCATGGTGCGTAACACGTACATCTATCCGCCGGAACCTTCCATGCGGATTGTCGCCGACGTGTTTTCCTACACTACCCGCTACATGCCCAGGTTCAACTCCATCAGCATCAGCGGGTATCACATGCTTGAAGCGGGCGCCCCCGCTCATATGGAACTAGCCTATACGTTGGCTGACGGCCTCGAATATGTGAGGACAGGCCTTAAGGCAGGAATCTCTATCGACGATTTCGCGCCGCGGCTTTCCTTCTTTTGGGGAATTGGCATGAACTTCTGTATGGAAATCGCCAAGCTCAGAGCCGGGCGACTGTTATGGGCGGCACTCATGCGACGATTTAATCCGACAAATCCGCGGTCGATGGCGCTTCGCGCACACTGCCAGACATCGGGGTGGAGTTTGACCCAACAGGAGCCGTACAACAACGTCACGCGCACGTGTATTGAAGCACTGGCAGCTGTACTCGGTCACACCCAGTCGCTTCACACCAACGCGCTGGACGAAGCACTGGCTTTACCCACCGATTTTTCGGCAGCCATTGCACGTAACACGCAACTCTTCCTCGAAAAAGAAACCGGTGTCACGCGTGTTGTCGATCCCCTGGGCGGCAGCCATCTTATCGAGCGCCTTACGGCTGATCTTGCAGAAGGCGCCCTTCGCCTTATTGAAGAAGTAGAGAACATGGGCGGAATGGCCAGCGCCATCGCAGCAGGTGTCCCCAAAATGAGGATAGAACAGGCAGCCGCAGCGCGCCAGGCGCGGATCGACGCAGGACTTGAACTGATTACCGGTCTAAACAATACGGAAGTCAATGGGCCAGATTTTGATTTGCTCGAAGTCGACAACAGCGCCGTGCGCCAAGCCCAACTGGCCCGGCTTGAACGGCTCAAGGCAGATCGCGACCCGCAAGCCGTTGCCGCAACGCTGGACGCACTCACCCGCTGTGCGGAGACGGGAAAGGGCAACTTGTTGGAACACGCCATCGAAGCCGCCCGCGCCCGTGCTACACTCGGAGAAATTTCTGCGGCCATGGAAAAGGTCTTCGGCAGATACACCGCGACTGTAAGAACATTTTCTGGTGTATATTCAGGCGCAATGAAAAATCATCCCGACCTGGAACACGCGCGGAAGCTTTCAGACACCTTCGCCGAGCAGGAAGGGCGTCGGCCACGGATTCTTGTTGCAAAGGTAGGCCAAGACGGACATGATCGTGGCGCACGGGTGATCGCTACTGGTTTTGCAGATATCGGCTTCGATGTTGACATCGGCCCGTTGTTTCAGACCCCGCAAGAGGTGGCCATGCAGGCTGTCGAGAACGACGTACACGTCGTGGGCGTTTCCAGCCTGGCCGGAGGACATAAGACGTTGCTGCCCGAATTGATATCCGCGCTCAAAGACCTCGACCGCAGCGACATCCTCGTAGTAGCAGGTGGTGTTATACCACCCCACGATCACGACTTCCTGCGCAAGTCCGGCCTTGTCCTGATTTTCGGGCCGGGAACGCCCGTCACCACCGCCGCAACACGCATTCTCAACATGTTACTGGAGAAAAAAGCGGCCAATCGATAGGTTTCTTCTGTGAACGAACACGCGGGGCCTGTGAATAACACACCCCCTAAAGTGAAATTCACTAGCTTTAATACCCATTTTTAATTGGTGCTGCTATGATTGTCGGGAGACCTTCATTTTTTTCCCCCGGACGCGGCGTTGCTGCTTCTTTTTTTGTACATGTGATCCTGCTTTCGATCTGTCTTGCAGCGATTCCGGCAATTGCACAGAAGACGAAACATCTCAACAAGGCCGACGCATATTTCAGCAGCGGTGAATATGAAAAGGCCGCCAAAGCACTCGCCAAGTATCGAAAATCACTTCCGGTAAAAGGTGGCGAGGCGTACAAGGCCGGTTATCACCTACGCGAGGCAAAGCTCTCGCTCGCCCTTGGACTGCCACAAACCTTCGAAGAACACATAAACCATGCACTCACAGCAAGTGTCTCGTCCGTTGGACAAGACAGCACCGCACACGCCTGGTTATTGCTCGAAGTAGCCGAAGCCTACCGGATCTATGGGAACCTGCGCATAAGCACAGAATACATCGATCAGGCTATGCGCATACTGGAGCCCGCTGATCTTACGGAAGGTGAAAAGGCACGCATTGCCCTTATTCGTGCAGAGACATTGATCGAACGCGGGTTTGCCGCCGAGGCACTGGCATTGCTCCGAACACAGGAACCCATCCTGGCACGCCGGGCAGCGGACAAAGAGACCACGGTAGAAAATGGTACCATTCAAACGCGCCGTGTGCCCAACGAAGAACTGCCCGCACGTTTCGGCGACTATGCAAAATGCCTCATGCTTATCGGCGCAGCCTACAACAAGGCGGGAAGGTTGATCAGCGCAGACTCCGCGTTCGCCGCCGTCGACGCGTGGCTCCGGGGGAAGTCGCGCTATCTGGGCGAAACCAACACGGTCGGTCCGGAGAACCGATTCCGTTGGGCAAGCTACATGATAGAAAATGGAAACCTTGGAAGTCGGCCCCGCGACCTTCAAATGGACGCCATTCTGAGTGATCTGAAAAAGAAAATCACCCCCACCAACGCGCTCGCGCATGAAATCTACATCACGCATCTTCGCGAGCTCATGCAAAACAGCAACCGCGCAAGCTACAACAAGGCCCGCGAAGAGTACGAAAAGGTTCTCGACAAATACTTTCCTAAGAACAGCCTCCTCCACATTAACATGAGGGCTGTTGAATTTGATGCGCGTCTGAACCGCGACAAAACAAAGAACCTGGAAAACCAGGCCGCTGCCGTCCTGAACCATCCGAGCCTGCCGCCTAACCACAAGACAAGGCTTCGTATTCTCTCCTTCCTCGTCGACGTCGCGATCCTCGATAAGAAATACGCGAACGGCGAGAACTACCTTGCCCGCATGACCACAATTGCGCGCGAGCTTTACGGCGATACAGCACCCGAGTATCATCTGTTGCGACTTCGTTTGGCAAACTACTTCCTCGACTATACGAACAAGATCGACTCGGCAATCGCGATCTACCGTGAATCATATGACGGCGTAATCGCATCGCGAATTTCAATTCGTCATAAAGACATTCTTGACATCCTCAACCACCGCGCCACACTGTACGAACTGACTGATCAGTATGCCCTAGCATCCGAGACGCTTAAGCTGGCGTCTGAAGCGGCCTTGCAAAAGTATCGCGATGACGACATCCTCTATGGGATCGCTTTGACCCGTCTCGCGCGCCTTCGTACAAAACTCGGTGACTACGAACAAGCCGAGAAGGACATCACGAAGGCCATAGAGGTGATCGACCTGCGCAAGAACCGCGCATTCGCAGAACATATTCCTGCGCTTGTTGAAGCCATGGACGCCCAAGCCAGGCTATACGGCATCAAAGGACTTTTTGACGACGCAAACGCGAGCCTGGAACGTTCTGCAAAGATCATTGCGCGCTCCAAAGGCGCTGTTACCGGAAGCCTGGAAACCAATGAAGAACTCGTCAGCTTGCTGACACAGCTCGGACGATACGCGCAAGCATCGAAGCTGCTCGAAGAAGTGTTCGCTGAATATGAAAGGCTGTACGGCAGCTCTTCAATACGACTCATCAACCCCCTGGTAGAGCGAGGCCGGATACAACTTGCACGGGGCGAATACGGCGAGGCGACCAAGACTGCCCAACGTGCATATCGCATCGCCGTTGACGCCTTTGGTGAAACTTCAACCAAGACGGCTCCCACACAGTTGCTGCTCGGCGAGCTAAGTAAAACGTTGGGAGATTACGATCAGGCCGGGGCTTATATTGCGCTGGCGCTGGAAAGCCAGGAGAAACAATTCGGACGCAAACATATCCACGTGGCCAGTTCACTGTCGCAACTGGCGCTCATACGATTCTATGAAGGAGATAAGGGCGCGGAATCCCTCATGACTGAGGCGAGAGACATCATTGCGGAGCGGCTTGGAAAACAGAATCCGCGATATGCGACAAGCCTGAAAAATCTCGCCGTTGTCATGCTCTCGCAAAACCGCCATAAGGAAGCATTCGATTTGCTCGCAGAAGCTGCCGAAATATGGAAGTCAAAAACCGGATCGCGCAACAACATCAACCTGGCCGCATTAAACATCCTTACAGGCGACGTTTACTATCAACAGCGGGATTTTGACAAGGCTGCCGATTACTATGAACGTTCGCGGAAGTTGTACGAGAAGTTCTTCAGCACGAGCCATCCCGAATACGTAAAGGCGACAGCAAAATTGAGTCGTGTGCATTACATGCAACGCAACTACAAGGCATCCAAACGTCTCATTGAAGAAGCGCTTGGAAAATACGAAGCCTACATCGCCGACTTTTTCCCTTCTCTTAGCGAACGCGAGAAGGCACGGTACTGGAACACAATCCGCGACGATTTCGAGTTTTACTATACACTTGCATTCAGTAATCTCGACGACTTCAAGGATCTCGCGGGATCCGTTTATAACTATCAATTGATGACGAAAGCGCTACTGCTTAGCGCCTCTGTAAAAATGCGACAGCGCATCATGAGTAGTCCGGACGACGCACTGAGGCAGTTGTTCGACAACTGGGTGCAAAAGAAAGAGATGCTGACGCTGGCGCTGTCGATGACGTCTGACGAACTAATGGAAAATGAAATCGATCCTACGGCCTTACGGCAGGAAGTAGAACGCATAGAGAAAGAGTTAAGCAGTAAGTCGGAAGACTTTGCCAAAGGGTTCGAAAAGAAGCCAGTGCGTTTCGGCGACGTTGTCGCCGCGCTGGGCGAGAATGAAGTGGCTGCCGAACTGGTGCGATTCCGGTATTTCGATCACACGTTTACCGACTCGGTTATCTACGCCGCGTTGTATGTACGAAAAGGATCCCGCAAACCCGGTGTCGTGATCCTCGCTAATGGTCGCGATATGGAAACAAGGTACTTCAAGTATTACCGAAATGCCATTACGGGACTCATTCACGATAACGTATCGTATGACGTATTCTGGAGTCCTCTGGCGAAGGAGATCGGCATTGCCTCGGCGATATACCTTTCGCCCGACGGCGTTTACAATCAAATTAACCTGGATGCTATTCCAACGCCCGACGGAAAATACGTAATCGATAATGCCAACCTGGTATTGGTGAGCAATACGCGGGACCTGGCCGAACGGACGCATTCTGCGTCGAGGGAAAAGGGTGCGAACACTGCCTATATGTTTGGAAATCCCAAGTTCTACCTTACCGCCTCGGGAGGTAACGCCGTCCCACCGCTTCCTGGTACCGGCGACGAGGTAATGCAACTTGACTTCCTGCTTCGCGAAAAAGGATGGACCACGCAGGAGTTCATTGACGCTGAGGCTGCCGAAGAGACGCTCAAGGGGGTTGCCAGCCCCAGGATCTTTCACATTGCCACCCACGGTCTATACAGGCGGCCCCCGGAAACGGCGCGGCCAAATCAACTTGTCGCGAATGAGGCAGCCGCTGCGGTTAACCCGCTTTTGCGTACAGGTCTGCTCCTCACGGGCGCGGGCGACCTCCTGAATAAGACGCGGTACAATTACAATCTTGACAACGGCATCCTCACCGCATACGAGGCTATGAGTCTGAACCTCGACCAAACCGATCTCGTCGTATTAAGCGCATGCGAAACCGGCCTGGGTGACGTCCAGCAGGGCGAGGGAGTGTACGGGCTGCAGCGCGCCTTTTTGGTGGCCGGTGCGAAGGTGTTGGTTATGAGTATGTTCAGAGTAGACGACGAAGCAACTCGCAAGCTGATGCTACGGTTTTACCAGAACTGGCTCGCCAGCGGCCGGATGCGCGAGAGTTTTACAGCAGCGCGAAAAGAGCTCAGAAGTGAGTATCCGGACCCCCTGTACTGGGGCGCTTTCCTTATGGTGGGGCTGGAATAAATCCCCCGCCGTCAGAAAAATCACGTTTGAGAAATCAATTAATCTTCGGAACTTGAGAAAGTACCTAGGTTCTCATGTCCGCGAAGTCGTTTTGGTTGGTGATGATGATGTGGGCGTCGGTTGGCGCTAGCCGGGCGTCTTCTGTCCTCGTTCCTATGGACGACAAGCAGGCCAACCACCTCAAAGCGTACGGGATCGCCTATTTCGCGCTGCAACGTGGAACTACCGTGGACTGGCTGCTGAACTATCGCGGCGGCAGCTTTCTGATTTCTTACGATCCGGAAATCATGGACGAATGCACCATTCAGGGCGTCACGTTTGAAACCATTTCTGACGCAAACGCTCAATCCATCCTCCGCGAGATCAGCAGCCCGGCAGTTAACATGAACGCGGTGCGCATGGAGCGGGCACCCCGCATTGCCGTGTATTCCCCCAAGAACGAATTCATCCTCGACGAAACGGACGCCGTGATCCTCGTATTGGATTATGCTGAAATACCCTATGACCTCATCTACGATGAAGAGGTCCTCAACGACGCGCTGGCAAAATACGACTGGTTGCACCTTCACCACGAAGACTTCACAGGTCAGGGAGGCAGATCGCGGTGGCGGGAATCGTCGCGGATCGAATTGAAAACGCAGGAAGCACTTGCCCAAAAGCTGGGGTATTCGAAGTTGTCGGCCCTGAAGCTCGACGTTGCCCTGAAGATTAAACAATTTACCGCCGGCGGTGGCTACCTGTTTGCAATGTGTTCCGGCGCCGAGACCTTTGACATCGCCCTGGCTGCTGAGGGCACCGACATCAACGAACCGATGTACGACGGCGACGAACAGGATCCCTTTGCCCAGGAGAAACTTGATTACGAAAAATCGCTGGCGTTTGAAAACTTTACCCTTGAACCGGGTGAAAGCCGGCGCTTTTCAGATATCAACACAGGGCGGATGGGTTATTACGAAAACGGACGGTCTCAGTTCGATGTTTTCGCCTTTTCGGCCAAGTGGGATATCGTCCCAAGTCTCCTCACACAAAATCATACGAATTCCATCAACGAGTTCACAGGACAAACGACGGCCTTCAACAAAGCGCTGGTAAAACCTAATGCGCTCATTTTGGGCGAAGCGCAAGGGACCAACCGCGTACGGTACATATACGGCGAACTGGGGATGGGACACTGGACGTATTACAGTGGTCACGATCCAGAGGGCAATCCAGGCCGGGGGCGCGGACCGACAGACCTTAACCTGTTCCCGCATTCACCTGGGTACCGGCTCATCCTGAACAACGTGCTGTTCCCTTCGGCACAAAAGAAAAAGCAAAAAACCTGAGACGCGTTTCTCGCGGCTAGCGGCGTTCATTACAGCTGCCAGCGGCGGGGTTTCGTAAAATTGCCTCCCTCCAGTTGCGAAGAACCATACCCCCAGGTAAAGGTGGGTTGGCTAGCTTCGCCTGCATGGAATCGTCAACAAATACCCGGACCGGGTATAACCGCCCAAAGACCCTGCCCCACAGTACCACCGCCTTTGCTGCTGGAAAATGGCAACAAGCACTCTGGATCACGGCCAGCGGATCAGCGCTAGGCCTCCTATACCCTGTAATCGGTGATGGATTTGCCAGTGTCGTGCCGTTCGTAAACGGGTTTGTCATAGGCACGACTGGAGGAATCGCCGTAAGCCTGATCGAACTCTTCCTGCTGCGGTCCGCCCGGAAGCGCATGACGTTCCTCACCCTGGTTTTGATCAAGTCGCTATTGTACAGCACTGTATTAACTGTTGATGTATTCGTTGTCATCCTCGTTTCGCGGTCGATTCAATGGGGCTATACGCTGGGTGAGACCCTGACGTCCGAGGGCTTTCATCACTTCCTTTTCGAGGAAGACTTCATGC
>JAJJPK010000223.1:0-8958 GCA_032907565.1 Cyclobacteriaceae bacterium
GGGAACTAGTCGGATATTGCGGTTCAGCCGAAAAGGTATTTCAAACCCCGAAAGGGAAGCTTCAAAAGATTCCCGGTATCGGGCGAAAAACAGCAACGCTGATCCAGACAGGGTCAGCGTTTGCACGCGCCGAGCAGGAGATCAGGAAATGCGAACGCAACAAGATCGCACTGGTGTTCTTCACCGATGAGAACTACCCGCGTCGTCTGCGTTCTATCGACGACGCTCCCACCCTGTTGTACCTCAAAGGAAACGTCAACCTCGACGCTTCAAAAACAGTAGGCATTGTCGGTACGCGAAGGTCAACGAACTACGGCAGGCACTGTATTGAAGAGCTTGTCAATGGGCTGAAGCCTTTAAAACCTCTGATCGTAAGCGGCCTCGCCTACGGCATCGACATCCTGGCGCATCGGCAAGCACTTGAATGCGGTCTCCCCACGATCGGCATCCTGGGCAGCGGTGTCGACGTCATTTACCCTTCGGCCCATTACGAGGTTGCTGCGCGGATGGAAGCCGACGGAGGCCTGGTAAGTGAGCTACCGCTTGGCACCAAGCCAGACGCTCACAATTTTCCTGCGCGCAACCGGATTATAGCGGGACTCTCAGACGCGCTCGTGGTAGTCGAAGCCGGTGAAACCGGGGGGGCGCTTATCACTGCCGACATTGCGAACAGCTACAACAAGGATGTGTTTGCCTTTCCCGGCAACATTGGCCAAAGTTATTCCTATGGCTGCAATCAACTCATCAAGCAAAACAAAGCATCACTCATTACCTCCAGCGCCGACCTGGAGTATATGATGAACTGGAGCCAGGAGACGGCCCAGGCGCCGCAGCCTTCCCTAAACCTCGACGAATTTGAAGAACAAGAACGAAAGGTGTTGCTTACGCTACACGAGCATGGCGGCACGCTCGTAATCGATGAGCTAAGCTGGAAGTCAAATCTTCCCGTTCCTCAATTGGCCTCTATCCTGCTGACGCTGGAATTTCGCGGGGCAGTGCAATCGTTACCTGGAAAGTTATTTAGGCTATCGCGAGCGAAAAAGTAATGCGGTAGTGTTGCGCGCGCTGGCCCCCTTTTAGGGGCAAGGGGCGCGCGACGGCAACTTGTCGGGAAGGGTTAATCGGTAATCGATAGATCAGCTGCAGATGCAGATGCAGTCGCAGTCGCAGTCGCCTTCGATGAAGGTGTTCTGCCTCTGCATCTGCAACTGCAACTGTTTACCTACTCCTTAGCGACGTCCGGCGAATTGCACCGTTCCTTAATCACCTCATATGCATGCACGTCACCAAGTTCCCCGGCTTTGCTCAGGTCGAGGCAGCCATTCTTCAGGTCCCCGAATTCGAGGCGGACGATACCGCGCATGTAGTAGGCGTCGTGATTGGAAGGGTTGATCTCAATGATCTTCGTGCAGTCCGTAATCGCGTCTTCATAGGCCTGGAGGTATTGGCGGGCTTTGCCTCTGTTGAAGTAGGCCTCGATGTAGTTTTCGTTCAAGGTGATCGCCGAGGAAAAATCGGCTATCGCCCCGTAGTAGTCCTGCAACTTCATCTTCACATTGCCGCGGGCGAAGAACGCCTCTGCAAAACGGGGATCCTTTTCGATCGCCATGTTGTAGTCCTTCATCGCACCGTGCCTGTCGTCGAACGCATCCTTGATGTTACCCCGCACGTAGTATGCCTGGGCAAAATTCTTGTCGATTTCAATGGCCTTGTTCAGGTTCAGGAGTGCCTCCATGTACTCGCGTCGTTCGTACAACTCCCTTCCCTTCTGCGTGTGTTCCTTTGCGCTTTGGGCCTGAACAACCAGCGATGCCAACGCGCATAGAGCCGTTACCAAAAATTTCATAATGTCGAAAAACGGTGTGCTAAAAAGTCGTATACCAATTTAACCCTTATTCCTCCAGGATGCGGCGAGGTGTAACTTTTTCATCGCTTTGGGAAAATTTCAGGTACCATGAGCAGCGCAGTGGCGAGCTGACCCTTGTCCAGGCCCGTTTCCACACCGTTTTGCTCCAATACCGAAATGATAGTTTCCGTAGCTACATTTCCTACAAGCTTGTCGTCTGCCATCGGACATCCGCCGTATCCCATCAGCGCACCGTCAAACCGTTTGCATCCCGCGCGGAAGGCGGCTTCCACCTTGGCCGCTGCAGTGGAGGGTTTCGAATGCAGGTGGGCGCCGATCTCAACTGTCGGGTAATCACGTGCCAGCGCCGAAAAAAGATCCGTCACCTGTTTCTCGTCGGCCTTTCCTACCGTGTCAGCCAGCGACACTACGGCCGCTCCCATGGCTACCAGGATGCCCGTGAACTGTAAGACGATATCGCGATCGTATGGATCCCCATAGGGATTACCAAAACCCATGCTGATGTACACCACCAGGTCCTTACCGCTGGCAGCGACCACCTCACCGATTTGTTCCAGTTCGTTGAGGGAATCGGAGATCGACTTGTTCGTATTTCGCTTCTGAAAAGTCTCTGAAATGGACATCGGATAGCCTATACGTGAGATCGCTTCAAAGGCACAGGCTTCTTTTGCACCCCGAAGGTTGGCAACAATAGCCAGCAACTTGCTGCGGCTTGCTTGCCACTCGAGGCCCGCGACGACTTCCGCGGTATCGCGCATCTGGGGAACGTGGCGCGGGGAAACGAAACTCCCGAAGTCGATTTCAGCGAAACCAACCTTCAGCAACTGGTTAATGTAGGCGATCTTTGACGCTGTTGGGATGAACGTCTCAACGCCTTGCATAGCATCCCGCGGACATTCAATAATTTTCATATTCTTCAACGAATGTAGCGATTCGCTCAACGCAATTCACGGTAACCAAGGGTCAAAGGGAAATATTTGCAATAACCGTCCCCTAATGCAGTTCGTCCCCCGAACAGCATCAAAAATGCCGGAATCATCCTATATAGGGTCGCCAAAGCCCCTAAACATGCCTCTTCCTGAGTTTACCGGAACCTTGGGCGTTAAGCGCGCGGCCCACCTGTTGCGGCGTGCCACCTTTGGCGCCACGCGTCAGGACATCGACACCTATGCTGCACTTACGCCAGCACAGGCCATCGTCCAATTGTTTCATCAGAACCTGCCCGACCCTGCCCTTCCGGTAGATCCGGTTACAAACACCGAGTGGGTACTGACGGGCACGACCGATGCCAACAGCGGCGACGAAGACTTACAGGAATATTTTAAGCGTTGGTTTATCGGTCAAATGTTGTCCACAGGCATCACGCCTTCGCTTGCGCTGCCCTGGTCTGCCAGGGAAAAGATGGTGTTCTTTCTTCATACCCATTTTACCGCCATCCAAAGCAAGATCAACAGCAGCAGGGCGCTGTATTTTCAGAACCAACTCTTCCGCCTGTTTGCACTCGACGCGCTGAACCCTGACCCCGAAGTGAACTTCAAGACGCTGACGAAAAAAATCAGCGTCGATAACGCCATGCTGCGACTCCTGGACGGCAGCCTGAACGTCAAGGGCCAACCAAACGAAAATTACGCACGGGAACTCCTCGAACTGTTCAGCATCGGCCGCGGCCTGGAAGGCACACTTCCACCCGGTTCAGGCGAAGGTGACTATATCGTGTATCGCGAAGAAGATGTTCGCGAAGCAGCCCGCGTTCTCTCGGGTTGGGAGTTCGACGGAGATTTCGTCACAATTGATCCCGACACGAACCTGCCTCGCGGTCGTGTGCGAGGGTCCATCAACAACGCAAGTGCGCACGACAACGATCCGAAAGTATTCAGTGATCGTTTTGGTAACACTACGATACAACCTGATCCCACGCTGCTCAACGGAGGCAATCCCACAGAGGCGAGCGCGCTCGACGAAATAAGTCAACTCATCGAGATGATCTATGCTCAGCCGGAGACGGCACGACACATATGCCGCAAGATCTACCGGTTCTTTGTCTTCGCTCCGCACGACCCGGCCAGTGCGAATACGATAGAATCATCCATAATAACCGAGATGGCCAACGTATTCGCGTCGAATGGCTTCAAACTGCAGCCCGTGGTGGAGAACCTTTTGCGCAGCCAGCATTTCTATGAGGCGGCCGCGGGCGCCGGCGACGACAACTTCGGCGCCATTATTAAATCGCCCCTGGACCTCGTGACGGGAACCCTGCGGTTCATGAATGTACCCCTCCCGGACATGTCTTCACCGCAGCAGTTTTATGAAGTGACCGGAATGATCGTCGACCAGATTGATGACATGGGCATGTCGTTCTACGAACCGTTTGACGTATCGGGATACGACGCCTACTGCCAATTCCCGGTATATCACAGAAGCTGGATTACAGTCAACTACCTGACACGGCGATACGAGTTCATTCGATCACTGGTGAATATCACGGAGCCCGGCATGCTGAAAGTGCAAGCCGTCAACTTTTTCACAGCCAACTTTGCCAACGCCACCATTGCCGATGCACGCTCCCTTGTTGTCGAACTGGCGCGATACATTCTCCCGGTAACCGATAACCTGACTTTCGATCCGGCACTTGACGACAACGCAGGCCTCACTGCGGAACGGTTGAACTATTTCCTTAAGGCGTTTCTTTCGGATATCTATCCGCCGGGAACTGAAGAAGCCAACTGGACTTCGAACTGGAACACGCAAAGCAATATGGACACAGTTCGTGGGCAACTTGAGAACCTGCTCAACGCCATGATGCAGTCGCCCGAGTATCAGCTTGCGTAAACCCCTGCGTTATGAAGAGAAGAAATTTTCTAAAGAAACTTCCGGTCGCGATCAGTGTTCCGTTCACCATCGCGAACATACCCATCAAGTTGATGGCCGACAACCCGTTGTCCAGACTTGCCGAGCAGAGCACGAACGACCGCGTATTGATCATCCTGCAGCTCCACGGCGGCAACGACGGCCTCAACAGCCTGATCCCCTTGGACGCGTACGACTTGTACTATAGCAAACGCGCCAACATCGCCATACCCCGGAAGAAGTGTATCCCTCTCGACAGCACTCTGCCGTCCGACACCCAGGTGGGCTTGCACCCGGCCATGCAATCGATGAAGGCCATGTATGATCAGGGCCGAATGACGTTCGTACAGGGTGTAAGCTACAAGAACAATAACGGCTCGCACTTCCGTGGACGCGATATCTGGTTTATGGGAGGTGGTGCCGATGATTACTATGGGTCGGGATGGCTGGGACGTTATCTCCAGCAGGAATTCCAACCGGAGACGTATCCCGACGATTTCCCCAATCCGGACATGCCTGATCCACTGGCTATCGAAATGGGCAGCGATGTCTCGCTCATATTCCATCAGGAAGGCAACATCCCCGCTTCGATCTCGATCGACAACCCGCAACGCTTCTTTGACCTCGTCGACACACTGGAAGGCTTCGACGACGTGGAGATCGACAGGCGAGGATTTCCACCCGACGCATTAAACCCCTCGCCCTACTGGCAGGAACTTAACTGGATCCTTCAACTAGAAGATAAGTCGGAAGACTACGCTGAGCGGTTGTACAACGTATACCTTGCGGGGAGAGAGAGCTCAGTAACCTATCCGGAAACCTATCCATTCAATGCCCCGGCCGGCAGCAAGCGCAATCCGCTTACTCCGCAATTGCAACTCATCGCCCGGCTCCTCGACGGAGGGTGCAAGACAAAGGTGTTCCTCGTAAAGATCGGTGGTTTCGATACCCACGCCGAGCAGGTTGAAAGCTACGACCCGACCATGGGCGTTCACGCCGCGCTCATGTATCACATCTCGACGGCCATGCAGGCATTCCAGGAAGATCTGAGACAGAAGGGCCTTGAAGACCGGGTGCTCACGGTTACCACTTCCGAGTTCGGACGTCGTATTTATTCAAACGGAAGCTACGGCACCGACCACGGAACAGGCGGACCGATTTTCATTTTCGGAAAAGGTGTCCGGCCAGGTGTTGTAGGCGTTGTGCCTGACTTGAACCAGGCTAACGTGGCGATGCAGTTTGATTACCGCCAGGTGTATGCAAACCTGCTGAAAGACTGGATGCTCATCGACCAGCAACGCATTACCAACGACATCTTTTTCGGCAACTTTATCGATGGTCCACGGGAAGATGGCAGCGGCTTTTACGAGCCGATGCCGCTCGCGGCCCAGACCATTACGGGTGTAGGCGATTTCATCGGTACGCGGTTCATCCTGGGAGGATGCTATCCGAACCCAGCGCGAGAAAAAACTACACTGCACTTCCGTGTCAACCACAGCGGCACAGTAACCGTGGATCTCTTCGACAGTATGGGCGCTAAGGCCGGTCAACTGATCAACGGCGTTTATCAACCGGGAGAACACCGAGTTGAGGTAGACCTTAACCATCTTCCCGCGGGAACCTACCTGTATCGCATGCGAACAGGATTCTATCATGAGGCCAAAAAGCTCGTCATCATAAAGTAGCGCCATGAAAGGATTGTTGCTCATCGCCCTGGTGTCTGTTTCTCTAACTGCCGCACACGCGCAACCTAATGCGGGCAGAAAGAAGAACCGCACGTCTTATATAACCAAGGACAGGATGCAGAAGAAGGAAAGCACATTCCTTGAAAAGCAGTGGTGGCTCGGACTTAAGGGCGGCACGAACCTTAGCCGGGCTGTCGTGACCACGCATTTTTCGGGAGTGGCGCCCACCAACTATCCCATGGACCTGGCCGTCAAGGAGTATGAAGACTTCAAGAGCTTTGGATCTCAGGTGACACTGGAAGGAACATTCTACTTCCGCCAGTTGTCGCTAAGCCTGCAGCCGACGTATAGTCGCTCGCAGTTTGTCTACACTAACCATTATGCCTGGTGGGATCCGGAAAATGCCGGACATGCCCTGGAGCTTCATTACCGGCAAGCACAAAAGACAGAACACCTGCTGATACCTGTACTCGTGCGTTACGATCTTACGGCTACGCGGCTTCGGCCGTTCATTCAGGCCGGCGCATTCGCGGCACTGCTCATCAATGCGGGCAAAGAGGTGACCATTTCCGGAACCGATTACGCTTCGGGTGGCGAGCATGAGTTTACCGGAGATCCAATCATCGTCGGCGCCAGCGATCTCTTCGCACCGTCTTACTACGGACTCATCGGAGGAGCAGGCGTCCATTACCACCAGGGAAACGTCCGGCTGAGCCTGGATGTATCGTATCGGTACGGCATGACCAACATCGTCTCGCCGTCGAACCGGTACGGCAACGACCGGCTTGCGGGTGTCGGAGATGCTATGGACGACATGACCCTGGACAACATCGTCGTTTCGTTAGGCTGCGTCTTCCCGCTCCGCTTTCTTGGAAATGCCTACAAGGCCGTTGACAATAAGTAAATAACCATGCACGATCATACAGCCAACCCCATCAATACCGTACATACGAGAACCTGGCCGACCTGGTGGCTCGTACCCGCGCTCGTGCTTTTTTGCACCGCATGCGTGGAAGAGACCACGCCCGAGCTCGAGAAAGAAAAATTCACCCGGCTTTATGACGACAACCGGTTTAACGAAAGCATCACGCCGGTCGACGTGGCCCAAACTACAGATGGTGGATACCTCGTATTGGCGAGACGGCGTCTGCCTGAATCACATTTTACCGGGATATACCTGATGAAAGTGGACGCCCGCGGAGCGTTTGAAACCGGCCAGGAACTGGACAACCAATTCGTAAATCCCGTGGGCGAACTTCTTTCAGCCGATGGATACCTCTACTTCTTTTGCATGGACGAGCTGACTGTGCAGACTCATCTTGTTCGTGTCAGTGAAGACCTGGCTGACATTGCGGTCAATCCGGTGCAAGCCGGACTCTCCTACCCTGCCGCTGCATCAGCCGAGGGCAACGAGTTTCTTTTGCTGAGCTATAACCATGTAGACAAGCTTTCGGTGTTGTCGCGGATAAGGCCGGACGGTGCGGTGACCACTTCCCGTGGCTTCGACATCGGTGTCGGGGAAGACGTCGAAGAGCCAATCATCAACCACTTTATTGGTGGCGGAAAGCGATTTCCCTTTCTCACCGGCCGCATTCCGGGTGGCGCCTGGTACTTCAATGGGTTTTACAACTATACCTTCTCCCTGGTGTTTACGGACCTGAGCCAGGATGAACCGTTGGGAGTGGTCCAGGGCCAGCACGATGACGGAGGCTTTAGTGCAGTGGTGCCTATTGCCAGCACGAAGTTCGCAGCTGCGCGCTTCAACTTCGGCGACAATTTCCTGCTGCCGAATGTGCTACTGCCACCGAACAGCGTGACTTCGTCGGTCGACTATCCCGGGAACACGCTTCCCGAACTCGTACCCAACGCCACGGTGAAGATCCTCCGAACCGTTATTGACGGTACCCAGACACTCGTCTATGCAAGCGACACCCGATCGAAGCAGATCGCGCTGTTGTTTTACGACGAGGCAACTGGAGCGTTGCTCGGCTCGCACTACCTGGGCTTCTCGAACCCCTTCGAGGTAAGCTCCGTGATAGCAACCGAGGACGAAGGTTTGTTGGTATGCGGCACGGCGTACCTGGCGGGACGCTTCCCTCGCATATGCCTGTTCAAGTTGCCTAAGGAAGAACTCGCGGAAAAGATCCGGTAGTGGCACGCATGTTACCGACGTTGGACATTACCGGCATTTTTTACACCTTGGCGTGATCAATTCGTGTTCATGCTGCAGTTTCGGGCCAACGTCGATCTTCAACCTTACAACACCTTTCACATTCCAGCCCGGGCCCGACTTTTCGTTCGAATAAGCTCGGCCGATGACTTTGTTGAGCTGATCCGCACGGATGAGTTCAGAAATAATCGGGTACTAATTCTCGGAGGCGGCAGCAACATACTGCTTACGGCCGACTTCGATGGGCTTGTTGTGAAGAATGAGATTACGGGTATTGACGTCGTCAGCGAGGACGACGACACGGTAACATTGCAGGTAGGCTCTGGCGAGGAGTGGCATGCCTTTGTGAGGCACTGCGTTGAGCGTGATTGGGGTGGCGTCGAGAACCT
>JAJJPK010000224.1:0-34398 GCA_032907565.1 Cyclobacteriaceae bacterium
GGACCTGTTGCTGAACTGCAGCCTCCACGAGCTTCACGGCAACGGCGTGCTCGACGGGGTGACGGTAGCCGATAAACAAAAACAATGCATCACCATTCCGGCAGATCACCTGGTTCCGCTCTTCGGACTCAGTCCGAAACTCGGCCCCATCGCGAACTGGGGCCTCAACCTCGATCGTAACCAGATCGTAGTGAATACGGTAGACTTTTCAACCAGTGAACCGGGAATATTTGCCATTGGCGACATCAACACGTATCCCGGAAAACTGAAGCTGATCCTCTGCGGATTTCACGAAGCGGCCCTGATGGCACAAGGCGCTTTTCCATTCGTGTATCCCAATGAAAAGATCAGTTTCAAATACACTACTGTAAACGGTGTGAACGGATTCTGACTCTTCATGATCAACATCACCATACAAGATCCGTCGGGCAAACAAGCGGAACTTGAAATACCCGAAGGCGTCAGCCTAAGTCTCATGGAAGTCCTGAAGGC
Source organism: Cyclobacteriaceae bacterium (assembly GCA_032907565.1). Taxonomy (GTDB): domain Bacteria; phylum Bacteroidota; class Bacteroidia; order Cytophagales; family Cyclobacteriaceae; genus ZC4RG29. Next base: position 493 of record JAJJPK010000224.1, read on the forward strand.
TTCAGACTACCAGGTCCCTGCGACCTGCGGCGGTATGGCTCTTTGCGCTACCTGCCGCGTCGAGGTACTGCATAGCGCCCAACCCCTCGACGACCCCACCGACGCCGAACTCGATATGCTCGACACCCTTCCCGATGCCTCCGAAACCAGCAGACTCTCCTGCCAGATCCGCGTTGGACCGCAGCTGAATGGCGCTGTGTTTCGGCTTAATCCAATGAGTGAGTAGGCGGAGTAATCCAGAAGATTTGAAAGTTGAAGAGTGCCGTGCCTCACCGAAGCTTTAGCGTAGGGGGCCTATTGTCCCGGATACCAATTCCTCAGTCTCACCTCGACCTTCTTTCCTCCCTTCTCCACCAGCTTCCGAAATCCCTCAACATCCGCCAGACCTCCCTGGCCCCTGTAGTGATAGGGATACACGATGGCCGGTTGAAATTCCAAGACAGCGCTCGCGGCCTGGTTGATGTCCATGGTATACGGAAGGTTCATACAAACGAAGGCAACGTCGATGTTCTTCAGCTGCCGCATCTCCGGGATGTCTTCCGTATCGCCTGAAATGTATACACGCTTTCCTCCAAGTTCCAGGACGTAACCGTTGCCACGACCTTTCGTATGGCGCGATGTCTCGTCGTCCGGCAAGTTGTACATAGGGATGGCGCGAATGGATATTTCACCTATGCGTGTTTCATCGCCATTAGCAAGAATAACCAGCCGGTCCTTATACGACCCGGGAAGTTGGTCGGCGACAGCCTGCGGCACAACCAGCTTTGCAGATTGGGTGTTCAATGCGTCGAGCGTCTCTACATTCATGTGATCACCATGGATGTCGGTGATCAGCACGAGATTAGGATTGCTGAGACCCGCAAAAGCTTCGGCGCCGCCATAGGGGTCGACATAAATGGTCTGTCCGTTCCATTGAAGAACGAGCGAACCATGAAGAACGGGCTGGATGGTCAGGTCGCCCTTGTTGGTTGCGATCTTATCCGGTGCGGGGCGTTGTCCGAAGAGTGGAAGGCCTGCAACACCGAGTACGAAAACAGCTAGGGTTATTTTCATATTGAGCGGGGATTATGCTAATTGTGAAAGAAAGACAACGTTGTGAACTGGTTCGTACTGGCAACTAAAAGTAGAACCTACTTTTCTCATTATCAAGGAATCTTTTCTGTACCGAAGCCATGACGCAGGGTCAATTTGAATATGGAAACGACCACCTTACTGCAGGCCTTGCGGTGGCACTTTGCGAAGGACGAATCCGTGGCGTTATTCCCCCATCAGTTCGCGAGCGGGTGCGGCAAAGTGAAAAGGCTATTGCCGATATCGTGGCGGAAGGCCGCGTGGTGTACGGCGTCAATACAGGCTTCGGTCCGCTGTGTACGACTATCATCTCGGCTGAAGACACCCGGAAACTTCAGTATAATATTTTGCGAAGCCATAGTGTCGGAGTAGGCGATCCTGTTCCTGTGCCGATCGCCAAACTAATGCTGATTATCAAGGCGCATGCGTTGTGCCAGGGCTATTCGGGCATTCGCTTTGAAACGCTCGAGCGCATCCTATGGCATATTGAAAACGATGTCATTCCCGTCGTTCCTTCTCAAGGATCTGTTGGAGCCTCTGGCGACCTTGCGCCGCTGGCCCATTTGTTTCTTCCCCTGATCGGTCAGGGTAAGGTGACTGTAAAAGGGAATGTGGTCGACTCCGGTGCCTTTCTGAAGGAGGCGGGAATGAATGCGCTCCAACTTGGACCCAAGGAAGGGCTTGCCCTCATCAACGGAACGCAACTCATCGCGGCGTATGCGGTGAAAGTCATCGAACGTCTGCATAGCTGTCTCGCACATGCGGACATCATCGGCGCAATGATGATTGAAGGACTGCTCGGGTCGGTAAAGCCCTTTGAGAAGCGACTTCACGAGGTCAGGCCATACAAGGGGAACATTCATGTGGCGCACCGGATTCGTTGCCTGCTCAACAACTCCGAGATCCTCAGGTCGCACGCGAACTGCGGGCGCGTACAAGATCCGTATTCCCTGCGTTGCATACCTCAGGTACACGGCGCCTCGCGGAACGCCTGGCTACACATGAAGGAATTGCTGGAAATTGAATTGAATTCCGTTACAGACAATCCAGTCGTCTTCGACAAAGACAATACAGTAAGCGGTGGCAATTTTCATGGGCAGCCGCTTGCGCTGGCGCTCGATTATACAGCGATCGCCGCAGCCGAGTTGGGTAATATTTCTGACCGACGCATCTACCTTGCACTAGAAGGCAACACCGAGGGTTTGCCCGTATTGCTCATGAGGGACACAGGCATAAACTCTGGCTTTATGCTTCCGCAATACACGACAGCCGCCCTGGTCAGCGAGAACAAGAGCCTCGTCTATCCGGCAAGTGCAGACAGCATTCCGACGTCGCTGGGCCAGGAGGACCACGTAAGTATGGGTTCGATCAGTGCGCGCAAAGCGTTGCAGGTCATTTCCAACCTGGAAAAGGTTCTTGCCATCGAGCTTCTATGTGCAGCACAGTGTTTCGACTTCCGGCGACCGCTGAAGTCGGGAGCAATTCTTGAAGCTTGTCATACGCTCGTGCGAGCCCACATTGATCACGCTGAGGAGGACCGGATTTTTGCACATGATATTGAAAAGGCTATTGGTCTTATCGAACGCCGGGAGCTCCTCGATGTAGTCAAGACACACGCCGGCAACGGACATGACGAAATTAGAAGCCCCTATGACGACCTTTTCGAAGTTTATTGAGCAGTACGCTTCGCATCCCATCTATCGGGCACCGCGCGGAACGCAATTGCATGCCAGGTCCTGGCAAACGGAAGCGCCCCTTCGCATGTTTCTCAACAACCTCGACCGCGACGTTGCTGAAGACCCCGAACGCCTTATCGTTTACGGAGGCACCGGACAGGCAGCCAGGAACCCGGAAGCAGCGCTGAAGATTATTGAGTGCCTCCTTTCCCTAAAGGACGACCAAAGCCTCCTGATCCAATCGGGCAAGCCCGTTGGAATTATTCCAACCCACGACAAAGCTCCGCGGGTGCTCATCGCCAACAGCAACCTGGTGCCTCGTTGGGCAACCTGGGAACATTTCAACGCCCTGAAGGAAAAAGGCCTCATGATGTTCGGGCAGATGACAGCCGGCAGCTGGATCTATATCGGCAGTCAAGGCATTCTGCAAGGCACCTATGAAACCTTTATGTCTTGCGCCACCCTACACTTCAATGGCAACCTGAAGGGCAAACTCCTCGTCAGTGCCGGCCTGGGAGGCATGGGTGGTGCCCAGCCGCTGGCGGCCACCATGGCGGGAGCTACTTTCCTCGGCGCTGACGTCGACCCGGAACGGATACGCAAACGCCTCGAGACACGCTATCTTGACCGGATGACCGATTCGTTCGAAGAGGCGAGAACCTGGGTCAACGAGGCGCGTGAAAGAGGAGAAGCGATTTCTATAGGCCTGGTCTCCGACGCTGGCGACATGCTCGAGAGACTCATCCGCGACGATCTCGTTCCCGACGTTCTTACGGATCAGACGTCAGCGCATGATCCAGTCAACGGTTACATACCTAACGGTCTTAGTCTGGACCAGGCAACTACCTTGCGACGAAGTGATCCGGCGGAGTATAAGAAGCTCGCATTGAGGAGTATGGCGCGGCATGTTCATTTCATGCTTGAACTGCAGCGACGAGGAAGTGTCGTGTTCGACTACGGCAACAATCTTCGTGAATTTGCACTGGAGGGGGGAGAGAAGGACGCGTTCGCGTTTCCCGGGTTTGTGCCTGCCTACATACGCCCCCTTTTTTGCGAGGGCAAGGGGCCTTTCCGCTGGGTAGCCCTGTCCGGAGACCCCGATGACATCTATGCCACAGACGACGCGTTGATGGAGGCGTTTCCTGACAACGACCACCTCCACCGCTGGCTGAAGGAGGCGCGGAAGCGCGTCGCGTTCCAGGGTCTGCCCGCACGAATCTGCTGGCTCGGACTGGGCGAGCGGCAGAAGGCAGGACTTATCTTCAACGCACTCGTTCGGTCGGGGAAAGTGAAAGCGCCGATCGTGATCGGTAGAGATCATCTCGATTGCGGGTCAGTAGCCTCTCCGAACCGCGAGACCGAAGCCATGGCGGATGGCAGCGATGCGGTGTCAGACTGGCCCCTGCTCAACCTGATGGGGAACACGAGTGGCGGTGCAACCTGGGTATCGTTTCATCACGGCGGCGGTGTAGGCATGGGATACTCACAACATGCCGGCATGGTAATCCTCGCCGACGGCACGGATCGGGCCGAAGAATGCCTGAGCAGGGTTCTTCACATCGATCCTGCACTTGGTGTTATTCGCCATGCCGACGCAGGATATCCGGAGGCAATTGCCGTGATGGAAAGGTTCGGTATGCGAAAACCCTAAGGCTTCGTTATCTCAGGATTGTTACTGCGCCCTTGTACGAAGTGTTTGCGTAGGGCGCATTCAAGGTGATTGTATAGTAGTACGTGTCGGTCGGCAAGTATTCGCCGTTGTATCGCCCGTCCCATTCTTTGTCAAGACCCTTAGCCTCAAATACGAGTGTCCCACGCAGGGTATATACGCGGATAAGCGCGTCCGGATAATCGTCGTTTGAATTCAGGGAATAAACCTTCCATGTGTCATTTGAGGCATCGCCATTCGGTGTAAACCATTGGGGGATGTTAAGCATGGCGCCCTTAACCAGTTCGATCTCCCGAACGGCCGGCTTGCTCTCTAATGACCCGTCGCTCACTTTTATTCGGACCAATTTCATGCTGTCGAGATTAACTTCATTCTCACCGACAACAAAGTTATAGGACACGTTGCGCAAAGCCTTTGTGTACTCGTCGGCAGTTGCGTTTCCGATAAGGAACAGGACTCCCTGGCCCTGGTCGAATACGCCGTTGATGCCCGGGGTTTGTGTTTTGTCGTATAGCAGCACATCTGTGCCTGCGCGATAAGTCATGGCATCGAACGCGATTTCAGCGAGGGTGATAGGATCTTTATCAGGATCCGTCACTTCGGCGGTCTTCGTAATGGGGGTTGATTGTTTCCCGACGATAAACGAAATGGGCGCTGACTCAAGCGTCACGGTTGGCGCGTCGTTCACGGGTGTAACAGTAATTGAAACTTCGAAGGGTTTACTCGTGAACTCTCCGTCATTCACCGTAACGGGGACCTTGATCTGGCCATGGAAGTTGGCAGGTGTGCTTATGGTATTTCCCTTTACTGTGTAACCCGAACCGGGGAGGATTTGCAAGGTGAAGTCGTCCGGGAATTTGTTGTCCGGATCGTTCACGATAAGGTGCGTGAGGAGGAGTTGCAGCGTTCCGTCTTCTGTGAAAGCCAGGGGCTCCTGACCGGTGATCTCGGGCGGTCGGTTGGCTGGCGTAACTTTTACCTGCAGCTTGTACCGGTTGCTGTTTGCTTTCCCGTCGTTGACACTAACCTCAGGTTGAAGGGTGCCCGAGAAATCTTTTGCCGGTGTAATGCGGGTGCCAGAAACCTGGTAGTTCGGGCCAGGGTGAACAGTCAGCGTAAAATCATCCGGGTACTTGTTATCCGGATCCGTCACCTTGAGGTGCGACAGAGATAACGTCAACGAAGTATTTTCTACCATCGTGAGCGACACCTGCCCGGTGATGACAGGCGCTATGTTAGCGGGGTAAACGGTTATCTTCAAGGGGAAGACGTTGCTGTCGTCAATGCCGTCGTTTACACGGACGTTCACAGTTAACTCTCCCTTAAAGTCTTTTGCCGGTGTGACCTTATTACCTGCAAGTGTGTAGTTGGCACCCGTACTCACCTTCAACTTGAAATCCTTCGGATACTCGTCGTCGGGGTCGTTCACGGTAAGATGATTCAGCGAGAGCGTCACTGATGTGTTCTCTTCAATCCGGATTTGCGACTGGCCGGTGATAACGGGGGGTATGTTCTCCGGCGTGACTTCGATCTCTACAACGAAGCGATTGCTGCTGTCGTCACCATCGTGCACGCGCACTTCTACGCGGAGCGTACCCGTAAAACCTGGATCCGGCGTGACGCGTCGTCCATCGCGCCTGTAGTTCGCACCGGAAAAGACTTCGAGCGTAAAGTCGTCAGGATAGTCGTTGTCCGGATCGGTAACCTGTAGATGGGTAAGGGTAAGCGTGATGGATGTATTCTCTTCAATCGAGAGTGGTACCTGGCCGGTGATGACGGGTGGAATATTTTCCGGTTCAACAACAGTGATCCGAAGGGTAAACACCCTGCTTTCCGATTCACCATCATTCACAGTTACAGGTACCTTCAGGTTTCCCTTGAAATCGTCATCCGGTGTGACGGTCATCCCTGAAACAGTGTAGTCGCGGCCTTCGTACAGCGTCATGGTAAAGCCCTGAGGATAGGGGTCGTCCAGATCAACGACGATGAGGTCTGTAAACGCTATGGTGAGCGGGCGGCCGCTTTCCGCTTGCAGGTATTTCTGGGATAGGATGATAGGGACCGAGTTGCGTATCAGCTGCCCGTAGGACTGACTGAACAAGACCAGGCCGAGGAAAGAAAGGCCGTACCTGCAGAAAGAGGGGAACATGGGGGTCAATTAAAGCCTTGATTTAAGTTAGGCAAAAATACCTTCAGGTGGACAGCATTTTGAGATTTTGGTTTAATCCGATCGAAATTTTTTTTCTCCCGGTGGTGGTATGTGTTTTGCTCGGGCCCGCGGTAACCATTTGCTTCCGAGCGATTTGGTGGGTTGCTGTGCCGCCGGGTGTGGCCTGACCTCCACACCGTTTACACACCCTGGGAAAGAACAGAAAATCGTCTCCGCCGGGCATTAGTCGGCTCTATATCCCGGTAGCGGACTACGTCAGGAATTGTTCCGGCTGGGATGTTTACTTTATGTCTGAACGAAAGGCAGAGCAGAAATGGCGGCACAGAAAGCGGATATCATTGTTATGGATGGGGAGACGATGGATCTTTACACCAATCCTCTCGAAGAATATTGGATTAGAAGCCGGAAGAAGCGACCACCTTTTTATTCGCTTGACGTGTGTCGGCGCGGATATATCGCCAGTTGGGTCATACGGGATGGTCAACTCTTTCTCACCAACATTGAAGGTGATATTGAGAACCGTTCTCTTTTTGGTCCGAAGTCCAAAAAGTGCACCCTGAAGACCGTCTTCAAGAAGGCCGGCCCGGAAGGGGTGAAGGCTGAGTGGTTTTCCGGCAAGCTCAGGATACCGCGGGGCAACATGACCCAGTACGAACACAACGGCTACGATTCCAGGTTTGAACGCGAATTGATCATCACCATTAACAAGGGCGACGTCATTAAGATCGCTACCCTCGATTACACCCAGAAGACGCTCGTAGTGAGTTAAGCCTTCGACAAGCTCAGGCACCGGCCTTCGTTTCAAAACTGATTTAGGGGGTTTTCGTCCATAGCCGCCCGAAGGGTTTCCCGCCTGCGGTATCACTTGGCAAAGTGGCGGCGAATCCCTATATTAACTATTCCTTCCACACCTAAACCGTTCCAGAATGAACTTCAAACCGCATTTTCAGACCCGGGACGAGAGGAATGCCGCAAAACCCAAGTATGAATCCGTCGTCAAGTATATGGTACAGGCACACGACCTCGTGACTTTTCACCCCGACCAAAGTATTTATGAGGTCATTGAAACGATTATAACCCGCAAGATCTCGGGCGCACCGGTTTTGGACGAACAGAAAAGGCTGGTCGGTATGATATCCGAGAAGGATTGCCTGCGCATTATTGTCGACCAGGCCTATCACAACATGCCGCTTCCATTCCGTACTGTTAAGGATTATATGACGCGGGACGTAAAGACGCTTTCGCCAGATAGCGACATCGTTACTGCAGCAAACGAATTTCTCAGCACACCCATCCGCCGCATGCCCGTGGTTGAGAACGGTGTACTCCTCGGACAAGTAAGTCGCCGCGATATCCTGCGCGCTGCCAGGGACATCAACCCCGCAGATTGGAAGCATTAGCCTAGCGATTGCCTTTTACGTATTCCCTGGGAGACGCGCGAGTCGCGCGTCTCTACCTAACGATCGCCGATTACTTTCTCACGCTCACACTGCCCTTCACGGTAGTCCAACCAGCAGCGCCTCAACCAGACCATCCTGGGCATCGCGTACAAAATCGAAAACGTAGAAGTCGCCGGCTACCACTATAACGAGGCGATAGTATTTCAGCAATGCCTCGGGGTGAAGGTAAGCCAATACCGCATCCGTTTCATAGGGCAGTATGACCCTGTAGTTTGATGAGACTGTCACGCGCTGTTCCGAGTCTTCGATGGCGGACTTCGAATCCACGGCAAATTGCATGGTCAATGGCAATTTTGAATTACGCGCGGACAACGCCATCCAATCGTCGGGGGCGTCGCGAACCGATACAAATGGCGAGGAGGATGCAAAGTATCGGATGAGGTGTGGTTCGAGAAACAGCGTGTCTTCGCTATGATTGACGATCGTCACACGAAAGGTGGGGCGGGAGGCGTCTTTGCCGACATAGACGATGGATACCGTCGCGTCGTCGCCATAAATCGTCGATCCATAACCCGTTTCATCAGGGACCTGGTCGGACGTAGGCAGCAGCGTGCTGCATCCTGCCAGAAGACATAGAGCGATGCCGCAGGCAAGTGGTTTCATGAGAGGTTGGGATTTTGATGGAAATAATCAAGAACTGTACCAGCTTCCTTAATGGAATCATTCCCGCCATGGCTTGGTTACGTGAGTACAATAATTCGTCGGCTGAGGCGACTAAGGAGAAGACATGAACCGTACCGGATATCTTTTTTCGATGACAACTATCGGCCTGCTATTGTTTGTAGTAGACTGGTATACTGTTCAGGGCGTCCGGACGCTGGTGTATGGGTCGGGATCGGAAGGAGGCGTTCTGGCTGCTGGCTTGGGCGTGTTTCTGTTTATGGTCACCCTCAGTATGTTTGCGGGTATCGCTTTTATCCGACGACACGGAACTACACCACCCATTGTGCGCTTCGTGTTTCATGCCTTTCTCATTCTTTTTGTCTCGCAACTCGTACTGATGGCGGTGTTGTTTACGGAAGATGTTTTCCGCGTGCTTGCTGCGGCCGTGACGGATGGAGATATCCCGGGACGTAGCCGGCTGGTAAGCCAGCTTGGACTTGCTCTGGCTGCGCTGCCCATGTTTGCATTGGTGTATGGCGTCGCGCGCGGCCGGCACGACTACCGGGTGCACCGCCATACGATCTGGTTCGACGACCTGCCGCAAGCGTTTGACGGATTTCGGATCACACAGATTTCTGATGTTCATGCGGGAAGCCTGCGAAACCGGAAGGCCGTCGAGCGGGCAATCGAACTCATTCGCGCGGAGAAGGCCGACCTGTTTGTTTTCACCGGAGATATGGTTAACAACCGCGCTGAGGAGGTCGAGCCCTGGATAGAGAGCTTTTCAAAAATAGACGCGCCGTATGGAAAGTACGCCGTGCTGGGCAACCATGATTATGGCGACTATGTGATGTGGAGCAGCAGCCAGGAGAAAAGGACGAACCTGGAGCGATTGATGCACCATCATGCTGCCATAGGACACCGGCTGCTCATGAATGAGAACGTACGCATCCGCAAAGACGGCGAATACATCACGTTGATCGGCATTGAGAATTGGGGACACGTGTTTAGTCAATACGGCAAACTGGAAAGAGCGCTCGATGGCGTAGATCCTAACAGCTTCAAAGTATTGCTCTCACACGACCCGTCGCACTGGGCCGCCGAAGTGAAAAACCATCGCCAGCACATCCACCTCACGCTGGCAGGCCATACGCATGGCATGCAATTCGGGATTGAAGTGGGACGTATGCGCTGGAGCCCGGTGAAATACCGCTATTCCCATTGGGCTGGCCTGGCCGGGTCAGACAACCGTTACCTGCATATCAATCGAGGCTTCGGAGTGCTGGCCTTCGAAGGGCGCTTCGGCATCTGGCCGGAGATCACGGTGATCGAACTACGCCGCAGGAGTTGATACACGCTGCCGCTTGTCGTCTGGCCGCTTGTGTTTCCAGCGCTTGTGCGACCAAAGCCAGGTAGCGGGAGCGCTAATGATATCTTTTTCCAGCCGGCGGGCAAACATCTCTGAGATGGCCCCTTCCTCTGTTTCGGCCGGATGCTCGCAGAGCAGTTCTGCCACCATTTCATAGTATCCCCGTCGGATCTTGTGCATGTTGACAAACACTACGGGAAAATTGAATTTCTTGGCCAGTTTCTCAGGTCCGGTATAGATCGACGTGTCCTGGTTCAAAAAGGTGGTCCAGTATGCATGGTCGCGGGGAGCCGACTGGTCCGCGACGAAAGCGGTAGCGGTAACTGTTTGTCGTGCGGCGGCCATTTCGCGAAGTGTGCGCCCTTCGGCGATAATCTTGATGCCGAACCGGCTGCGCATGCGCTGCACGAGCTTATCGAAATGCACGTTGGAAAGGGGCCGGTAAATGACGCCAAGATCGTAGGGTGTGTTCAACATAAAGCACGAGCTGGCCCATTCCCAGTTTCCAAAATGCCCCGTTACGAGAATGATGCTCCTGTTCTCGTTGTACAACCGGTTCAGCCATTCATACTGCCTCATGATGGAATGCTCACGCGTTTCGGCCTCGTCCATCTTCATGGCCTTCAACGACTCCACAATAACGTCGCACATGTGCCGATAGTAAGCGTTGGCAATTGCGCGTATTTCGGTTTCAGATTTTTCCGGAAAGGAAGTCCGTAAGTTGGTTAGGATCACCTTCCGCCGGTAGCCAATGGCCCTGAATAGGAGGCTCATGACGTCAGAAACCACGTACAGGGCACGAAACGGAAGAGACGCCACCAACATGAGAATGGGGCGAACAGCGTAAAAAATGATTGCGTTCATTGGGGATTCAACTATCCTCAGTCTGGATTTTGCCACGAAGTTACGAAGTTTTCGAGTTGCGGAGCCGAAGGCTGTTACAGCACCCGCTTGAAGTAGAAGTTGGAGCCCGCCGGTTTGCCCTTGGAGAGGCCTTCGATGCGCGCGACTAGCGAATCCGGTGTGATTAAAGTATAAATGATCCGCTGGGGGAAGTCGTGCTCGGGGTTCTCAAACGTAAAACGGTTGTTTTCATGGCCAATGAGTTGGAAGCGCACGGGCTTGCCGTCATTTTGATTGGTGACGGCGGGAATGTAGGCGATGCCATCGCGGTCCTGCACGAGGCGGATGGTTTCCATGATCAGGGTGTCGGCTCCGTTCACGCGAAAGCTCTGGCCAGTCAATGTGCTGTCGTCAGTCTTTGACCATTGTTCGAAGATTGGCCCTTTACTGGTCTCCATCTTCCATAGTCCTTCAAGCGCCCATAACTTCCTGAAGACAGGATCGACGACATGTGGGGCGAACGCGGCCATCGTCGTAACGATTAAGCCGGCAAAGAGCAGATAGCGAAGGGGGCGAGGGGGCTGCATATAACAAAGCTACCTTTTTTCAGTTTTATTATTCAAATGAGCGGCCGACCGAATCGGGGACCGTCAGGATGCGAATGCGCGAATTTCATCGAGATCGAACCGGTCGTTTAGCCGATTGCTGTAGTGCAGCTTTCGTATGACAAGTTCTTCGTCGAGAAGGAATTCGGCCGGCATGGTGCTGATGGATTCTCCGGCAGCCATTAGATGTACCGGTACGTCAGCCGCCCGGGCCCGGATTGCAGTTTGGATGAAGGATGTGAGATGGCTCATTGCCGACTTGAGAGGGGAGGGTTCAAGTCCATAGGTAGCATACCAAACTTTTTCCGGATCTGAGATTATCGGGATGGGAGAGACTCCCTTGTGAAAGCTGCTGCGCAGAAGTATCCGTTCCCTGGACTCAAAGAAGAATATCATGTCGAATGCTGCCTCTTTCAGTTCGGCGTGCAGCCGCGTAAGCGCGTGGACGCGCAGGTTACAGAAGGGACAGCCCGCATGCCGAAAGAAGCCAACAAGTACTCTCCTTCCTTTGTAGTCCTGTAGATCGATGGTTCTTTCGAAGATATCCGACAGGCGGAATAAGGGCGCCTGGACATTGAGTTCAAGTTTCATTAGGGGAGGAAATTTATCTAAAGGACAGGAGTTTTTGTAAGGAGATTGATCCAGTCTTGGAAGTTCTGACGGTTTGACCTGTTATCATTTTGATGCCATTAGCCATGCGTCATCTTTCGTTTATGGTCACGTTGCCAGAGCCAAGAAGACGAGTTGTGGGGTGAGGACATATATAAATTACAGGACCTTTAATATTGGTATTTCATTGGGTAATCTTTTTTAGTGGCAGGAAACATCCATGTTTTTTTTATCTTTCGTCCTATCACCAGAACCCCTATGACTAACCCCGTTACACCCAACCCTGTTAAGCTTGAGCACTTCAGAAACCTCGTTGCCCTGTCTGCCGCTGACGGAAGGATAGCCGAGGTAGAGCGGTCGACCCTGCTGCGGATCGCTACCAATCAAAACATTCCGACGGAGCGTGTGAACATTATGCTTTCCAAAGCAAATGAATACGCCTACCTGATACCGCAGAATGCGCGAGATCGTGAAATCCAGCTGGAAGAAATGATCTCCCTTGCGCTTGTCGACGGTGTGCTCGACGAAGCCGAGCTGGCCCTGATCACCATGGTGGCGGAAAAGCTAAAGTTCACCCGCGAGGAGTTGCAAGTCATCCTGGACCGGCGACGCGTCAGGGAATAGCTTAGCCCTGATCGATCGTTACCCTGGCGTTTTTCGCCACGGAACGGTAGACGGCCTCCACCACGCGAATGTCGCGCAGTCCTTCCTCACCCGGTACAAGAAGCGGTTTGTTTTGCAGGATAGCCAGGGCGTCGTCATCCATTTGGTGCGCCTGTTGATGCGGTACGGTGGCGTTGAGCTCGACGCCGTCGCTGGTCACGCCCTTGATCCCGCTGTATGCCTGGAACGGAGATAACTTGTACCATCCGTTCGTGCAGGTGACCATCAGGTCGTTCATGTTCTTTCCAAAGCTCGTCTCGCAGGACGCGGTTACGCCTCCCGGGAACTCCAGCTCGAACTGCATGGTCTCATCTATATCCTTGTATATTTCCGGTCGGGTAGTAGACTGCTTCGCTGTGACGGCAATAGGTTCCAGTTGGGTGCTGTACCGCGCAGCGTTGAGCGGATAAACGCCCATATCGTACATCGCGCCGCCACCCATTTCTTTCTTTTGCTTCCAGTGGTTGGTTCGGCCTTCACGGTACCCGGCTGCTGCATCGACGTGCGTTACTTTGCCGTAGGTTTTATTTTTAGTGAAGCTGATGATTTTTTGGGTGTTGGGTTCGTGCTGCATGCGATAGCCGATAGCCAGTTTAACCTTGTTTTGCGCGCAAGCGTCGATCATGCTCTGGCATTCTTTTTCTGTCATGGCCATGGGCTTTTCACACCAGACATGCTTCCCGGCCTTAGCGGCCCGGATGGTGTATTCGGCGTGCATGGAGGGAGGGAGGACGACGTAGATGACGTCGATGTCGGGGTTGTCAGCAATTCGGTCGAACGTATCGTAATTGTAGATGTTCTTGTCGGGAATGTTGTACTTTTTCTTCCATGCCTCAGCCTTTGTAGGCGTACCTGTTACGATGCCGGCCAGGTGGCAGTATTTCGTGAGTTGCAGCCCAGGCGCCAGCAAGTCGGTGCTATAGTAACCGAGGCCCACCAGGGCAACGCCTAGTCGCTGTTTTCGTTGGGGAACGATGATGTTTGCAAAGGCAGGTTGGGCAAATGAAAGGGCCGCTGCCCCGGCAAGGGCGCGCTGGAGGAAGTCTCGTCTGCTGGTCATAATGATCTTTTTTGCATAGGTTATTCGGAATGAATATAAAGGCTTCGCCTTCCAAAACCAACCATTTTTTAAATGCACGGTTGGCGTGAAGGTTAATTGACAATCATGTATTTGCCTCTACCCTCTGCAACCATACGTTTAATCAATTTGTGTTTAAACCTCTATGATGTTAAGGTGAGAAGTGCGAGGTATGTCTGTCTTTTGTGGATAAACCTGTTGAAAAGTTGTGGAGTTCTTTTCCAGGTTTTTCTTGGCGCACAAAAGTGATGAGATTACCTTCATATCACCAAGTCGTCATTTACAGATTTATCGGACATAGTCGGTAAACAAATGCCTGACTCCCTACGGGGAACAGGAACAAAAAAGCCGATTGTGAAAGAGTGGGTTCACGTCAGGATCTTTCGGGATACTTGGTGTGGGTTCAAGCCCTGTGGGCGACTATCGCAAGGTACCGCGTTCAGGGTTGATTCTGATAAAGGCACTTGGGATTACAACCGACTACGGTCGCGTTGTAACAAGACGGGAAACAAGTCAAGCAATTGATTCTGTTTCCCGTTTTTTATTTTTGGCATTCCCGAGTCGAAGGAGGTTCCTGAGCCTGTCGAAGGAAAGCCTGTTAAAGGATGGTGAGTAACTGACTGCAAATGCTATGAAGACCCTCATATTAATTGCATCGCTTTGCTTGGCCCACAGCGCAACTTGTCTCGCACAATCGATCACGTATCATCTCCCGGAAAAGAAACTCCGCGTCACAGTAACCTACAAACTCACTGGCTATGTGCTCACTTCCGCGGACGGGAAGGTCATCGATAGCAGATACGAAATGGTAATCGCCGATCCTGTGAAAGTGGAGGAGGTGGTTGTTCCCGACAGGAACCGGCGCTTTGAAGTCCGGCTTCCAGAACGGCTTGCATCAGGTGGCGCACGTTTCGATTGGAAAGTTCAACTCGGCCGAAACGGAATCCTTACCGGCTGGAATGCTTCGCGTGAGCCGGTAACTGCCCAAATACTATCCGGCGCAGCAGGGCTCGTCGCCAACATCCTCACCGGACTCACTCCCGTAGATGGCTTGCTTCCGGCAGCAGAGGAGAAGGCGTATAAGGCCACCACCGAACAAAAGTTTACTGTTACGGAAACCATCGACATCCCCGTCGTTGGCCTCGACCGCGTGACGGTCACCGCGCCGCATCTCGATGTTCCATTGGTGTCGATTCCCTCGACTACAATTACGTTGACGCCTGTTGACGAAGGGGAGACAATGACAGGAGATGCCCCCCGTCGTACTGACGTGTTGTATCATATTGAACCCCGCAATTATCGCCTGTTCGTCGACGTCAACAACAATGGACCAGTTTCATCCTTCCGCGCCATAGATGAGATCATCCGAGTTCCTCAACACGGAGCACTTCGACAAATTGAACTAGCGACACTCTTCAAAGGCAGAAAGGCGGCTGCTCTAAGCCTCGATCCCGCAACAGGCCAGCTGTTGTCGTGGGAGTACAAACGCAGCGGCAATACGCGAACCGAAACGGCCGATCTGAGTAAACAACTCGCTGCATTGGCAGAAGCCGTATCGGCCGCCCGGGCAGCAAGTGATCGTCGTCTCGAGCAGGAAGTCTCACGTCTTAGTCTCGAGATAGAACGGTTGGAGTTGCAGCAGAGGCTGAGGGAGATGGAGGAGTAGTTGCAGAGACAGAGGCAGGTGCAGATGCAGACGCCTTCCCATTGCTTACCGGCTGTGCTTCAAAAACCACTGATACAGATCTTCGCCGCCATACACACGCCTCCACGTATCGTGGCCCATATCTTCTTCGATGGTGTACCGGACTTCCGGGTGCCCTAACGCTTCAAGCTTGTTGAGGCCGGCAAGAAAATATTTCTTCGGAACGACGGAATCGCGTCCTCCGCTAAAGGCCCATACAGGGAGCTTTGCTTCGGCAATGGGTGGCATCAGGTCGGGATGTCCCCAACCTACGATGGGGCTGATGGCGGCGAAAACGTCTGGGTGCTTACTGGCAATGTACCAGGTACCAAAACCGCCGTAACTGAGGCCGGTGAGATACACGCGTCCAGCGTCGCCCTGATAATTGGTCAAAACATGATCGATCATGTTCATGAGGTCGTCTTCAATCTGATCCCAGCCCCTGGGCAGGGTGACGTAGGGGAGGGAATCGACAGGTTCGGCACCTGCCATGGGCTGCGACATGCGGGATGCGGGCTCGCGTTCGGGCGCTCCGGAAGGGAGTCGCTTCGGAATTATGTCCGGATTTCGGTTGGTGAGGTAATCGAAGCCGAGGGTATCCATCCCGAACATGGGTAGCTGCGGCGAAATAATGATAAACGGCAAATCACGCCGCTGGATCCAGGCCTCGTACAGTGGGCCGTGGATGAGAACATAGTCCAGTTCGTCTTTTCCATTGCCGCGTTCGCCGTTGCCGTGCAGGAACATCATCACCGGCCACTTCTTCGCCGGGTCATCCCGATAACCTCGGGGCAGGTAAAGGAAATATTCGTGTTCCTGCTGATCAAGGGTACTGATGAACGGAACGCGAAGGAGTTCTTCTTCAGATGGAGTTTTTTCTTTCGTAGCGCAGGACATCGTGAATAGACTGAGGCCGAGGGCGGCCAAGATAAAACGGCTCCGACTTTTGTGTTCTTTCATGGAGGGAAAATAGGAAATATAGTGAATAGCGACACAGAGAATGAGATATTCCTGGCCACCACAAAAACATCTCATCCAAAGTCCAGCATTTTCGGTCCCTGAGCCTGTCGAAGGATGGTTCCTGAGCTTGTCGAAGGGCTATCTAAAGCTCCCATTGATCCCTTCAAGGGCAGCACTCCCCGGGCAAAGATCTTCGCGTGTGAGGCTGTTCAATGGCTGGTCGACGGTAGCGAGGACGTCGTGAAGGTCGCGAGTCGATGACTCTGCATACAGCAACCCGGTAAGGATCTTTCCTTCTCTTTTTGCCTTGTCCATCTGGTTCATCGCGGCATTGCGGTCGCTGGGATCCCAGCCGGGACTCAGCTTGCGTAGGGCAAGGAGTGAACCGTCGTGGAGTTCGACGTTGGCAGATTCGCCTTCCGGGTATTCCACCGTGATCTCTTCTTCTTCCGGCACGAAATCAAGAGCGGAAGTGGCTTCCATGTGTTGACGGACGTAGTCGTATGATTTCGTAGAACCCTTGTTGTTATTAAACGTAACGCAGGGCGAGATCACGTCCAGGAAAGCAAATCCGCGATGTGAGAGCGCGGCTTTGAGTAATGGCACGAGTTGGGTTTTGTCGCCGGAAAAACTCCGGGCGACAAACGTTGCTCCGAGCGTGATGGCAAGTTCCGCCAGGTCGATCGCCGGAAAAGGGTTTTCGCTGCCTGCCTTGCTCACGGAGCCGTAGTCGGCCGTAGCTGAGTCCTGGCCCTTGGTAAGGCCGTAGCAGCCGTTATTCATGACAATGTAAGTCATGTTCAGGTTTCGGCGCATGACATGACAGAACTGACCCAAACCAATGGAAGCGGTATCGCCATCGCCCGACACGCCTATGTAAATAAGGTCTCTATTGGCAAGGTTCGCACCCGTGGTAATCGACGGCATGCGACCGTGCACTGAATTGAACCCGTGAGAATTCCCAAGAAAATAGGTCGGCGTTTTCGAACTGCACCCGATACCGGAGAGCTTGGCCACCCGGTGTGGCTCAATAGACAATTCGTAGCAGGCTTGAACGATCGCAGCGCTGATGCTGTCGTGACCGCAACCTGCACAAAGGGTAGATAGCGCTCCTTCGTAATAGGACTTAACAAAACCTACGGCGTTCTTCTTTTGTTCCGGGTGACGGAACCGCGATTTAACGTAACTCATCCTACAGAAAGTTTTTGACTCGGGGTATCAGGGATGCCGATGCGGGCCAGGTGATCCTTCACCTGCGCGACTATTGTATCAGCCGGAATCGGCATGCCATCGTAGTGCAACACCGACAACACCTGTTGCGGTGCGAGATTCAGTTCGTTGATCAGCAAAGACCGGAACTGCGCGTCGCGGTTTTGCTCTACAACAAATACTTCCTGGTGGGTAGCGAAAAACCGGGCCACCGTATCGTTAAAAGGAAACGCGCGTATCTGCATGACGTCGAGATACACGCCTTCGCTTTCAAGAAGGTCTATGGCTTCGAGTGCAGCGTAACCGGTAGTTCCGAACCAGACCAGGCCGCACCGGCTTCGGTTGGTTGCCTGGAAAAGCTTAGGCTCCGGGACCAGCTGTTTTGCTGTCTCCCATTTTTTTTGAAGGCGGTTGACGTTGCGCACGTAAGCGGGTCCGTCTTCCGTGTAACGCGCATATTCGTCACGCGATGTTCCGCGCGTGAAGAACGCGCCCTTCGTGGGGTGGGTGCCCGGGAGCGTGCGATAACAAATGCCATCGCCATCCACGTCGAGGTATCGCCCGAATTCTTTCATCTCTTCAAGGTCTTCGCGGGACAGCACTTTGCCGCGGTCGTATGTCCGCGTGTCATCCCAGGTGAGGGGCGAGGACAGGTGATGATTCATTCCCAGGTCCAGGTCCGACATTACGATAACCGGTGTCTGCAGGCGTTCCGCCAGATCAAAGGCTGTAGCCGTCAATTCAAAGGCTTCTGCTGGCGATGAAGGGAAGAGCAACACGTGCTTGGTATCGCCGTGTGATGCATAGGCGCATAAGAGGATGTCTGATTGCTGCGTTCGCGTGGGCATGCCCGTCGAGGGGCCGCCCCGCTGCACATTGACCAGCACCAGCGGAATCTCTGCGAAATAGGCCAGTCCCAAAAACTCCGTCATCAGCGACACACCGGCGCCGCTGGTGGAAGTAAAGGCGCGCGCGCCGTTCCAGTTCGCGCCGATAACCATCCCGATAGCGGCGAGTTCGTCTTCGGCCTGCACAATAGCATATCGCTTTTTTCCTGTGGCCGGGTCCGTGCGGAGTTTCTTGCAATATTTTTCGAAGGCGTTTACTACGGATGTTGACGGCGTTATAGGATACCACGCCGCTACTGTTGCGCCCGCGTATATGGCGCCAAGCGCCGTCGCCGTGTTGCCATCGATGAAGATTTGGTCGCTGGCGGCATCGCGTCGCTCCACATGAATATCGAGCGGATATTCGAAGTTGTTTCGCGCATAGGTGGCGCCCAGCTCCAGTGCCTTGAAGTTAGGGGGCACGAGCTTTTCGTTCTTGCTGAACATCTCGCGAATGAGCTGACGGACAACTTCAAGGTCGACGTTCAGCAATACGGAAAGCGCGCCGACATACACGATATTCTTGAAGAGTTGTTGGTGGCGGGGCACGTCGTAGTTATCCATGCAAAGCCGCATCATCGGGACGCCGATGTAACGGATGTCCTCCCGGATAAGATCGGGATGAAGCTTTTTCGTGTTGTCGTAAACAAAGTAACCCCCCGGTCTTATCGACGCGATATCCCTGGCGTACGTTTGCGGGTTTACACCCACGATAAGGTCGATAGCTTCCCGACGACCGACGTATCCTTTGTCGCTCACCCGGATTTCATACCATGTTGGGAGGCCTTGTATGTTGGAGGGAAAAATATTCTTCGAAGAGATGGGAACACCCATGCGAAAGATCGCCCGGGCAAACAACTCGTTTGCACTGGCGGATCCCGTACCGTTCACATTGGCAAAGCGGATGACCATGTCGTTCACCCTGCGCGCATGTATCATATGATCTTGGTTGTCTTGGTCACACTGTACAAAAACTTCTTCATGTCCCACGCCGACGTTGGGCAACGCTCAGCACACAGGCCGCAGTGAAGACATACGTCTTCGTCTTTTACCATGACGCGCTGGGTCGGCAATTCCGTGGAGACATACAGGTCCTGCGACCGGTTGTTGGCGGGCGCCATCAACCGCGACCTTAGATCGTCTTCATCGCCGTTCGTGGTGAAGGTTATGGAAGAGGTAGGACAAATATCCATGCATGCGTCGCATTCAATGCAAAGATTCGGCGTGAAGACAGTTTGCACATCGCAGTTCAGGCATCGTTGCGCTTCCCGGAAGGCTGTCTCGCGATCGAAGCCGAGCTCGACTTCCGCGCGCAGATCCTTCAAGGTTACATCCAGGCTGGCGTGCGGCACCTTGTAACGATCGTCTTCCGCTACAACGCTGTCGTATATCCATTCGTGGATGCCCATCTTCTGCTGGTAGAGATTTACCGTTGGTGCGGGCCGGTCGAGTACATTCTGACCGGAACAGTAAAGGTGTATGGAGATAGCGGCCTGGTGGCCGTGAGCAACTGCTGTGATAATGTTTTTCGGTCCCAAGGCGGCATCACCACCAAAGAAGACATCAGGACGCGTCGATTGAAAACTGATGGGGTCGATCACGGGTAGATCCCACTTCCCGAAGTCGATGCCGAGGTCGCGTTCGATCCAGGGAAAGGCGTTGTCCTGCCCGACGGCGATGATCACGTCGTCGGCTTCGATGAACACATCCGGTTCACCCGTAGGTACAAGCGACCGTCGTCCTGCGTCGTCGTATTGCGCCTCCACTTTACCGAAGATCATGCCCTTGAGCTTTCCGTCTTCCACGACAAACGCCTTGGGAGGCATGTTGTTGAAGATGGGAATACCTTCAGCCTTCGCGTCTTCGATCTCCCACGGTGAGGCCTTCATGTCCTGGAACGGACTCCTGACAATGACCTTGACGTCTTCGCCGCCCAATCGGCGTGCGGTACGGCAACAGTCCATCGCTGTGTTGCCACCACCCAGTATGATGACGCGCTTGCCTATGGTGTTACGATGACCGAAGGCGACGTTAGCGAGAAATTCAACGCCGATATGCACACGGTCGCCCGCTTCCTTTCGGCCCGGCAGGTTCAGATCGCGACCTTTCGGTGCGCCGGTACCGATGAAGACAGCATCGTAATCTTTCGCAAGTACTTCCTTAAGACTGGAAACGTAATGATTAAAGTGCGTATGAATCCCCAGCGCCAGGATGTAGTTTACTTCTTCATCGAGGACACTTTCGGGAAGCCGGAATCCCGGTATCTGTGTGCGCATCATTCCACCGCCCTTGTGCCATTCGTCGTAGAGATGGATTTCATAACCAAGTGGCGCAAGGTCGCGCGCAACTGTTAAAGACGCAGGCCCGCCTCCGATAAGACACACCTTGCGACCGTTCTTCCTGACAGGAGGCAGGGGCATTCGCGCTTTAACGTTCCCCTTATTGTCGGCGGCCACGCGCTTCAGCCTGCAAATAGCGACCGGCTCTTCGTCGACGCGCCCACGCCGGCATGCGGGTTCGCAGGGACGGTCGCACGTTCTGCCGAGAACACCGGGAAACACGTTGGATTCCCAGTTGATCATATAGGCGTCGTCATAGCGACCCGCGGCGATAAGGCGAATGTATTCCGGTACGGGTGTGTGCGCAGGGCATGCGTACTGGCAGTCGATGACCTTGTGAAAGTATTCGGGGTCGCTTATGTCAGTAGGGTTCACGGCTCTGGCTGGTTTCGGTATCGACAAAAATTCCACTAATATAGGTGCAAAAGTGCACACATGCACATAGGTGACCCTAAATCAGTTACCGGAATGTACGGGATGCCCGGTAGCCTGGTACAGGGTCCGCCGGTTCAGGCGAGCGACTCCTTGCAGAAGTCGATGCATTTCCGGACCTCCTTCACGGCGTCGGAACCTTCAGGTATGGGGTACTCCAGTTCGATCGTGCCCATGAAGGTGTACTTCTCCGCTTTCATGAGGCGGAGGATGTCCCTGAGTGGTGTATCACCCTGACCCCAGGGCACGTTGTCGCCGTTGTCTTTCTTACGGTCTTTGAGGTGAAGATTGAGGATACGGTCGTGGTATTTCTTGATCAGGGGAATAGGCGATTCGTTAGTTCCTGCCACGTAGTGGCCGACGTCCAGATTAATAAAATTATAAGGTGAATACGTGAGCGCCTTGTTCCAACTATTGAAGTTCACTTCTGCATGGTTGTGATAGCCGATGCGTGTTTTGTATTTGTCTGCGTAGGGCGCCAGCTTCTTCACGGCTTCATCGGAGCGTTCAAGTGTGATGCCGGTGGCGCCCAGGGTGTGCGCCACATTGAAGGCGTATGCCAGCTCTTCTTCTGACATCCGGTCGAGCGGGAACTTTACTATGTCAATGGCCACGCCTTCGTCGTCGAACTTCTTGCGAAGTTGTTTGAACTTGTCCATCGACGCTGAAGCCCTCCACTTACGGAGCTCCTCTGCATGGGCTTTACGTTCGGCTTGCTGGGCTTCAGAGAGGGGAGGCCGCTGGAAAGGCGGACCTTCGGGTGCGCCCGCGAAGGCCTCAACAGGTCCACCCATCAGTTCGACAGTCTCGAGTTCCAGGTCGACCAGGTATCCCAGCAGGTCGTCAATTGTTGAAGGCATGCTTCGGAAACTGTAGGTAATGACGCCGATCCGGACGCCACCAAAATCACGTGTGGCCATCAGCTTTTGGGATGCGGCCCGGCTTAGCGAAACGGGCAATGCGAGGGTGCCTGCCAGCAGCGCCGCGCGACCCATAAAGTCCCTGCGTTTCATCGTGTTGTAAGGGGTTGTTGGTTTATTTCGTCGAAGTTAGGGGGAAAACGTCAAATTTCAAGGAGGGGTACCGAGGTACGCCGCTCTTGGTCCGGGACGACCGGTTACATACTTTGTATGGATGGAATCTAATCCTTTCACGTGGCCAATCAACGATGCGTCAAAACGCTGCTTTCATCCTGAACACTGCAATTATTTTTCTTTTTAACGCTGTTGTGGTGGCGTTGATCATCGCCCGGGTACTTGCAATCGACAATGACAAAGCGCACCTGTTATACATGTTTTATTATCCTGCGCTCATAGTGGTAAACTTTCTTATTGGCGCCGTGTTGAGGTTGCTGGACAGAAAGTTGTACAGGCCCTTTTGGATTGTATGTGTGTGGATGGTATTCGCGTTCGTTCCTATCTTGGTCGTACTGGTCCTAATCTGACGTCCGCTTTTTTTCTGATGCAAAGCTTCGTGTGTTGACAACGGATGGCGATTGGCCAAATAGCAGAACAGTTCGCGCGCATCTTGCAAAAGAAAGGATTTGATGTCAACGAGAGGACGGCCAGCCAGAAGAAGGAACAAGATACGTTATCGTGCGCTGATCGCAATCGGACCTCCGTTCGGTATGGCCTGATATTGAACGTATGAACCCCTGGCGTCCTTGTCGGGTGTTAGCGTTTTCTCTTCTGCGCCTTGCCGCACGAGTACGGTATCCCAGTCATCATCGATGTACGTCTTGAGTGTCAGTGGCAGGCTGTACATTTCGCGATCCAGTCCGTGCGTGAGCGTTACGGTGATTGCGTCTGATTTAACTTCCGATTCTACCTTTCCATACATTCGCTCACGCATGTAGCGCGTAACGTTGCCAAAGGTGTCGACCCACAACCTGTCTTCATGATCTTTCATGTATGAGAAGTACTCGTCCAGTTCCTCGTGCGGTTTTGCTTCCCATCCCACACCGTCCACGCCGTGAAAGACGAGCACCAGCCAGACGTTGTTGTTCTGCACGACTCTATCGATCCAGGATTTCATCAGCTCCATCGGCGTATCTGCCAGAGGGCCCCGCTGCCACTGAACGTACGGTTTCGCGGAGGCGCCTGGATCCATGTCGTTCCAGCGATTGAGTTCTTCGAGGAATGGTTCCGGCATACGATTTCGCAACGCGGGATGAATGCGCAGTGCGTATTCCATCACGCGCTCGTTCTCCGTACCGTAAGGGCATTCCGCAGAGAACGTATGATAGGAACCGAGGTGGCGGAGCAGTTCTTCCTTTGCTTTTTCGAGTTCATACAGCAGGTTAGCTTCGTCCAGTACGGCAAGCCGGGGGTGTGTTACGGTATGGTTTCCAAACTCATGACCCTGGCGTGCGAACTCAAAGATCGCTGGCCATGTAATGCCGCCTTCCGGCGTTTGGCGTTCTTCGATGCGGACTGTCTTCATCCGGGCGGCGGCAAAGCCTTCGTCAATAACTGCATAGGCCTCTTCCTTTTTGCCCTGTTCGAAGAGCGTACCGGCTTGTGTGTGCAGCTCAACGGCGCCGGGTATTCCGAGGAATCCCACCGCAGAGGCGCGCTCAAAGAAGTTCCCGTCGTTCGTTGGCATCACTGCCGATTCGGCGACAAGGTCCTCCAGTGGACGGCCGATAAACGTTCCCCGGAATTCGGAACCGGGTATGTTTCCTGTGATAATGAAGAAGGTGCCCTTGAAGCCAAGGCGGTTGAGTATGGGGATCGCCTGGCGGAACTGGTTAATCGAGCCGTCGTCGAAGGTAATTGATACTGCGCCTTTCTTGCCACCCTGCCAGGTTGCGATTTCCGTTGTGCCCGTGAGGCCGGACTTGCCGGAACAGCTGGCAAAGACCCACAACACCGCGACAAGGGCTACAGAAGCTTTCATGGCAGGGATTTAGGTACACGAGGGGCCTTTTTGAACGTATATCTTCACGACCTTCCAGAAAATTACAACAAAAAAACGCCATCCACCACTTTCCACTGCCCACTGCCCACTACTGCCAACTGCCTATTGCCTATTCCCTAATCCCCACCCTATACCTCACGATCAACTCCGCCCCAAAGTAGTTCGACACAAATACGCCAATGGTAGCCGCACTCATTGTAACAAGAAAGCCGGCGCCGTTCACTGTCTCCGGTCGCTTGTACGCCAGGGCGAACAGGATGAGAAAGGTAAAGAACCAGCATGCGTTGAGGCCGGCGTGGATGAGACCGGTTTTCCAGGCGTCTGATTTCGAATCGATACCCAACAGGTCGATCAGGCCGTAGATGATAGCAAGCGCACTTATCGCGAGGCCTGCCCCATGCGCGTAAAGCCCCGAATCAGAGAGGGCAGGATTGTCAAGGTGGCCGGCAAGCCAGTACATGACAAGACCGAAGGGGTAGAGGGCAACGGGAAAATGCACCAGCATGGGATGGAACCGGTGGTGACCCAGTCGCCCCCGAAGCAGGTCTACCTTCATCTCAGATGGCGGCGAAAAGGAGGATCAGGAAGGCCACGACGGCGGCACCCGCATGCACGACGGCCAACCCTTTGGGAATGGGTTGCTTCTGCAGGTCGCGGGCAAAGAGAACAAATCCCCCGAGCGCGGCGATGACGAAGAGGATAAGGCTGATCACCGGGACAGCTTCCGCCTCGTTGACGTAGCGGACAATAAGAAGGACCAGGGCGACCGCCGCGAGGCCACCGTGAAGGAAGACGAACGCGCGGGTGGGTGTCTTCCCCTGAAGGAGGGGAATGATGAGCGTCAGACCGAACACAGCGGCCAAAGCAAAGAGTACGATTATGGTGATCATAGGCTGTAAGGTTTCCCCATTAGATGATCGTAAAGTGAAAGGGATACAAAGTCCATGAAACGGCATCCTTAAGAGCTAAACTCTTAACTCAAGTAAACATTTATGTGTTGTAATATAAAATATTGGTCATCAGATAATAATAACTTATTTCAGCCGGCATCAGCCAGAAGGAGAGGAGATGTATGGAAAGTGGGTTGACTTGTCAATTTTCTGCTGGACCGTTCGCGTAATCAAAGGAGTCAAAATGATTTACCCGGTGGCGGCCATTTGGCCGAAATCGATATCTTTAAAGCTTTGCCTGTCGTGGGTGACGGGGAAAACAACATTATTTACCGATCCTGAACCTTGCCATGGTTACGCTCCTGATTGTCATCTTTTCGCTGGCCCTGATCCTGGTGGCCATCATGAAATTCGACATCCACCCGTTCCTCGCCCTGTTCGTCGGCGCGCTGATTTATGGGTTGCTTTCCGGGATGCCCGGCGAACTGATCGTCAAGTCGGTCAACGATGGCTTCGGCAACGTATTGGGAAGGATCGGCATCCTTATCCTGTTGGGAGTGATGATCGGCACTTTCCTCGAGCGCACCGGCGGGGCCATGGTGATAGCGCAGCGGGTGTTGCGTTTGATAGGCGAAAAAGCTGTCATGCTGGCCATGATGACCACGGGTTTCATCCTGTCAATACCGGTCTTTGGCGACAGTGCCTTCATCATCATGCACCCCATCAACAAGTCGCTGTCTTTCAAGGCCAAGGTACCCTTTGCCGCCACGACCGTAGCGCTTACACTGGGCTTGTCGTCGAGCCATTCCCTGGTTCCACCCACACCTGGACCCATAGCTGCTGCCGGCATCCTCGGTGCTGACCTCGGCCAGGTGATCTTCTGGGGCGTCATTATCGGATGCCTGGCCCTGATTCCATGCTTTTTCTTCGTCCGCTACTACGTTTCCCGGATCCCCCTGGAGCCGGTGTTCACAGAATCGGATAAGAGCGTTACGATCACCCGATATCCGTCCCTGGGGAAGTCGGCATTGCCCATTATCGTCCCGATTGTTCTGATCATCCTGGGATCCGTCGCCGCCTACCCGTCAAAGCCCTTTGGTGAAGGCGGGCTCACGTCGCTGTTCCTTTTCATCGGGAACCCCATGATGGCCTTGTTGATCGGGTTATTCCTGTCATTCCTCCTTCCGGAGAAGTTCGATCGCCGATTCCTGTCGTCGACGGGGTGGGTAGGGCAGTCCGTTATCACGGCAGCTCCCATAATACTCATAACGGGGGCGGGCGGTGTTTTCGGGGCAATGCTTCAGAATTCGGGGTTGGGCGACCTCGTGAGCAGTAACCTTTCCGGGGCAGAGTGGGGGATATTCCTGCCGTTCATTATGGCCTTCGCCCTGAAGACTGCGCAGGGATCGTCTACCGTCGCCATTATCACCACAGCGTCGGTAATGCTACCCCTCCTCGGGTCCCTCGGACTCGACACCGAAATGATGAAGGTGCTCACCGTGCTGGCGATCGGTGCCGGCGCTATTGCCGTGTCGCACGCGAACGACAGCTTTTTCTGGGTGATGACCCAGATGACGGGCATGACCATCAAGCAAGGCAACAAGGCGCACAGCGTAGGCACGATGATCCTGGCGTTGTCGGCGATCCTGGTGATCTATGTGCTGACCCTTATCCTGACGTAGCCAATTCTTACCCGGCGCATGGACAACTATTTCATATCGGCAGCGTCTGTTCGTGAAGCGCCGACAACTGCTCTGCAGCGACTCCGATTCCTGGGACCCGGGTTTATCCTTTCCGCATCCATCGTCGGCTCCGGTGAACTCATTGCAACGACAACGCTGGGGGCACAGGCCGGCTTCGTCGCGTTCTGGGTGATTATCGTAAGTTGCCTCGTTAAGGTGGCAGTACAACTTGAGTTTGGTCGTCACACCATCCTCTCGGGTGCCACCTCGATGCAGATGTTCAACGGACTCCCTGGTCCCAAATTCGGCAAGGGGCGCTGGAGTGTATGGCTCGTATTCCTGATGATGGTAATGAAAGTAGTGCAGCTGGGTGGCATGCTTGGCAGCGCCGCCATCGTTTTGCACATGCTGTTCGGCGCTGTCCCGGTATGGATCTGGGTGGCCTTGTCTGGCATATCGGTTTCACTCCTGATTTATCGCGGGTACTACAGGGTAGTAGAGAAGACTTCCCTCTGGATGATCGGGATGTTTACTGCTATGACGCTTATCTCCGTCATTGCGCTGACGTTCACACCCTACGGATATACGTTCGGCGAGATCGCATCCGGCCTGACGTTTCGGTTGCCTCCGGAAGTTGTGGCCGTAGCCATCGGGGCGTTCGGTATCACCGGCGTCGGCAGCGACGAGATCCTGGCTTACAACTACTGGTGCATCGAGAAAGGATATGCCGCTTACGCGGGTCCGCGCGACGACTCTGAAGCGTGGCGCCGACGCGCAGAAGGGTGGATACGGGTAATGCACGTCGATGCGGTCCTGGCGATGGTCATCTATACCGTCGTCACCGCCGCCTTCTACCTCTTGGGTGCGGCTGTATTGCACGACCAGAGCGCGATACCGGCAGGCAACCAACTCATTGCTACTGTATCGCTGATTTACACGGAAACCCTGGGTTCGGGGGTGCGCAATGCCTATCTGATTGGCGCCTTTTTCGTGCTGTATTCCAGTGTATTTGCCTCCCTGGCGGCGTGGACCCGCCTTTATGGAGATATCTTCGGCCAGCTGGGATGGATCGACTTTCGCGACCGCCATCAGCGGTCAAGGGTGGTTAGTATCCTGGCCTGGGCGTTTCCTACTCTGTGGGCGTCGGTATACCTGTTCATGGAAGTGCCTGTATTTATGATCCTCTTCGGAGGCATTGTAGGTTCGGTGCTCCTGCTTCTCCTCCTGTTCGCCGTCATTCATACCAAGTACTTCACATTACAGATGTTCAGAACCGGCACACTTTATAACATCGTCTTCTGGATCAGCGCCGTTTCGATACTGGGAGTTGCGGTTTATGGGATCAGTGCACTCATGTGAGAAGGTTGCATTAGACGATTGAACTATGCCCACTGCCTTCTATTTCGCGGTCCACCCTCCATCCACGGTCACCATCGATCCTATCATGTAGCTTGCGGCGGGACTGGCCAGGAAGATGGCAGCGCCCTGGATCTCGCGCAGTTCCCCCCAGCGGCCAAGGGCGGTAGCTCCCACAACGAATTTTTTTGCTTCCTCGGTGTCCGCAATGGGCAGGTTCAGCTCGGTGAGGAAAGGACCCGGGCAAATAGCGTTCACGTTAATATTGAACGGGGCGAGTTCGAGTCCCAGGGCACGGGTCATCTGAACTACGGCGCCTTTGCTGGATGTGTATGGCGTGCGGTTGGCAAGGCCGATAAGGCCCAGCGTGCTGGCCATGTTGATGATGTTGCCACTACGGTTTTGCTTCATGTGCGGAACGACTGCGCGGCAACAAAGCCATGTGCCGTTTACGTTGACGTTCATTACGCGGTTGAAGTCCTCAAAGCTTACCTCGTCGATCGCACCCCGGATATTGATTCCCGCACTGTTGATAAGTATGTCGATCTTTCCAAAGTATTCGAGAGCAGCCGCTGCCATAGCCTCCGCCTCGGGTTGCGAGGTGATGTCGGCAGCAAAAGACTCCGCGCGAACTCCATAATCAGAAGCAAGTTGACGTGCCGCAGCCTTGCCATCGTCCGCTGTCCGATTCACGATCATGATATTGGCACCCGCCGACGCCAGTCCTTCCGCCATCGCCAGTCCAAGTCCCTTCGACCCACCCGTGATAATGGCCGATTTTCCTGTCAAGTCAAATTGTTTGATTCCAGGTAACATTAGTGGTGATTATAGTTGTAAGAAAGTGAGGATATTAAACTTATTCCCGTACTATTTCATCGAGTTAACATATCGAAACGACTCCAGAATATTTTCCTCCTCGACAGCGAGCCGTTCCTCATCTGAGAGCTGCGAGACGGTGGGAAGGGTCGACTTGAACCGCTTCGCCTTCACCATCCGCAATGTGCCGGCAAGCTCTCTTCCACTGACGCCCTCGAAGACGTTCCAATATACATCCGTCAGGCAGGGAATCTTCAGCGGGTCGCGGGTGATCATTTCGAGGTTGAATGTGATAGACGGATTGTGCGTCCGGCAAATGTCGAAGATCAGGGGGAGATTGAGTAGCCCCTGTCCAAGTGGGACTTCCGACAACAAGAATCCGTCTTCATATTCAGCCACGCCCATATCTTTCACGTGTGTGCTAAAGGCCCGTGGTGCCAGGGTGTTTACTACGTCCATCGGATCTTCAATGAGCGAGATGCTGTTTCCGAAATCAAGGGTCACACCCAGCCACTCACTGCCGATCTTGTCCAGGATCTCGATCAACTCCGCTGCGCGCCAGTCTTTGTGATTCTCCACTGCAAGTTTCACTTTGTGTTTCCGCACGACACGCTCAGCACGTTCAAGTGATGCTATTGCATTCATCTTGAAATCCTTGAATTCCTGAGCCGTATGGAAATTCTCATACCGTCGCCCACTCAGGCACACCGTTCGGATGACGTTAGCACCCGCCGCCTTTGCGCTGGCCACATCGCGGTCGAAGTTCTCTACGTCTGCGTCTGACGCCGGCAGCCATATCGACCCTTCCAGGTACATGCCCAACTTTTCATTGACGCTTCGGAAGCGTTTCACAAACGCGTCGTCCCAACCCCTCACCATCACCTGGATGCCCGTGGCGCCAATGCTATGGCAGTGCTGCAGCATGTCAACAGCATCTTTGAAGCCCGGATATTTTTTGCTGGGCACCTTCGAGTTCCATCGGCTGGCGTACGAATGAACGACCACGCCCATGCGATAGGTGGGCTGGGTTTTTTCAATATTTTTCATAGACATGTGAATTGCGCCGGCAGTGGCGAGTTGGAGAAATGTCCGCCGGCCGATCTTGTTACTGGGTATATCGTTGTCCTTCATGCTTGGCATTATTGGGCTTCCTCCAACTGGCGCATGTGTTGGTCCAGGTCTTTCGCGGTCCACGGCACGACGCGCCCCTGTGTGGTATGTCGTATGGTACCTACGGTTCCCGGCGTTACCGGACCCGCGCTATTTCCCCATTCATTCCGAATATACGTCATTATTGCTGTGATCTCCCTGTCTCCCAATACCGAATGTGGGGGCATTACGGGAAGGATGTCAGGAACATCCAATAGCTTTCCGTTCACTTCAATGGGTCCTTCCATGCCGTGAAGCAGGATCAACGCAAGGCGTCGCTCGTCGCCCAACACCCACTCGGACCGCACAAGCGAGGGACCAAATCTGGGAAGCCCGTTGCCATCGGTGCCGTGACAGCCGGAGCATGTGGTAAGGTACCGCTGTCGCCCTTCGGCAAACAGCGCCTGGTCTCTTGGGCCTAACGCTGATGTTTCAGATACGATTGCCTGTCCCGAATGTCCAGGCCACCGGAACAGTACACCGACCGCCTTAGCCAGGGTCGTATCAACAGGCTTTTTTCCGATGCCTTTGGGCTCTGACGTCAGCTCGATAGGATTTGTGCTGCCCGTACTGGCGCGTACCTTGACAGCTGTTATGAGTGCCTGGCGTTGCCATCCCGGCAGCGTGCTGCGGTCGCTGATCATCGTCAGAAGCGATTTCATCTCATCCGGGTCTGCATGCTTCAGCACGGCAGCACATACCATTTCAAGAAATATTTCGCGGGCAGGGGTAGAAGCGTTCCACGACTCCGACTGCACCAACCTTTGCATGAAAGCAAACTCCTGACCATGGAGGCCGCTGAGCACTACGTCGCGGATCAGGGCTGACGTATCGTAGCGCGTGGCAATGTCGGCGAGGAGGCGGTGTGCCGTGGCCGGTGGTAGTGCTGACACACTAAGTGCTGCCTGCGGGATAAGCTCAGGCTTTTCTTCGTTGACCATCAACTCCAGCGCATGTGCTAACCGTTGTTTTACTTGTGGACTATCTTCAGCGAATGGTTCGATCAGCCTGAGGACTGCTATGCGAACTTGTGAGTCGTCATCACCTAGCGCGTCAAACAGCAATTCAGGGCGTAGCACGCCAAGCCCCTCCAGCGTCCACAATGCGTGGAACCGTCCGAGAGGATTGGCGCCGTTGCGGACAACGGCTTCGAGTTCATGGGCGAGGCTCGTATCGCCACGACTCACCAGCAGCATCTGGGCCATATCCCTTCGCCATCCGTTATGGTCGGACAGCCATTCGATCAATTGCGTGCCTGATGCTTCTGACATGGAAGACGAGGGAGTACCCTTCCACCCCTCAGGTGTGATGCGCCATATCCTGCCGCGGTGGATCGGGAGCACCAGCTTGCGCGTTAGGGTTTGTTCGCGGAGATACGGGGTCACATGCGCGCCATGCTGTATGAGTCCGCGGTACATGTCTGCTACATAAAGAGCGCCGTCAGGACCTGTGGCCAGGAACACGGGACGGAATCGTTCGTCGAATGAAGCAAGGAATTCTTCACCAGGGTGGGGGTCGTACGCACCAATGTCCCACCCGTCGTTGACGACAACATTGCGCTTGATCAGGTTACCGGAAGGTTCGCAGACAAACACGTTTCCGTAGAACGCCTCAGGTAGTGCGTCGCCGCGGTAATACAACGGTGAGCACGCGGCGGTAAATTCCAAAAGCCGTCCTTCTTCGTCAAGGGTCCCAGGAATGTACCCGCGGTTTACCGCGGGGTTATCACGGATGGGGTGCACGCGGCGGTCCAGGGTAAGGCCATGATCAATGCCGGATGTAGGCTTGTGGTTCGGGTTTCGCGAAAGGTAGTTGGGCGGGACAAGGTCGGCATGGAGTTGCGACCAGTTGTAATTATAATACAGTCGCCCCGCGTCATCATGAGAGATTCCCCATTGGCCGCGAAACTCGGTACTATCGCGACGCCATTCACCGTCAATAAAGCGGTAGCGCAAGCGCGATTTCGCATTGTAATACCAATTGTCGATACCGCGCCAGAGGCCATTGCCCGAGTGTTCTACGAGGGCGCCACCTGCATAGGTGGAGTCAAGAAGAATTTTTTCATCCGCGCGAAGGTCTCCGTCATTATCGCGGGTGAGCCATAACGCCTGGTTCTCTGCAAGCAGGGCGCCGCCCGGTATGACTGCGAGAGCCCGGGGAAGGACGAGGCTATCGATGTAGATTGTACTGACATCCATACGACCGTCGCCGTCGCGATCCTCAAGTACTGATACGCGACCCACGGGTTCGCCTTCACCGGCGCCATCGATGTCAGGCATGAACCCCCGCATTTCCACAACCCAGAGTCTGCCGTCGGCGTCGAAGGTGATCACCACGGGATCCTCGACGAGTGGCTCAGCAGCAACCAGTTCGACTCTTAGTCTTGGTTCTATCTTGAATGTAGTCAGTTCTTCTTCTGGCGACTTTGGAGGCGATGGACCTTCATCACGACAGGAGCCCACCAGAAGCGTGGCCCCTGCCACGAGTAGGACTGTTGTGATTCCAATTTGAAAACTCCTTCGCCGCGCTGTCTTCACGTCTTACTTACACCGTTTCTGGCTGAGGGTGCTTCCAGGGTTCGCGATACGGGCGTTGGAGCAGGCGGGTGGCTTCGGGATCGCCCTTGATTTCCCGTTTTGTCGGATCAAACACGATAGGCCGGCCAGTTTCCATGGATATGTTGGCCAGGATGCATGATGCTGTCGAGATGTGTCCTTCTTCGATATCAGCAACCGGTCGTCCACCGTTGTTGATCGCATCGAGGAAGTTGAGCATCTGCAGTCGTGTTGCAGCGGCTGCGTTCAGGTCGATCCGTTCTTCCGTGAGGTCTTCCGGGTATTTCTCTTTTTCCAGGACGACGTCGAGGTGGATTTTCTTTCCGTCTCCCAGGGGCACGAAATCGCACTGCTGCGTGCTGGCGTACAGCGTGCCTTTCTCTCCGAAAAGCGTAAAGGCCCAGGGATAATCAGGATTTGCAGGTGTACCCCACGTGCGATGCTGCCATACACAGTTAAGCTCTTTGTATTCGAAATTGGCGACCTGTGTGTCTTCTATATTTGCTTTCGCCGCCTTCTGTACATAGATCCCGCCTGTGGACGTGATCCGCTCCGGCCATCCGAGCTTCAACATCCAACGGACGGTATCCAGCATGTGAACACACATGTCGCCCATGATGCCGTTGCCGTATTCCTTGAAAGCACGCCACCACCGGATATGGGGCAGGCCATCGTAAGGCCTAAGCGGCGCGGGTCCGGTCCACATTTCGTAATCCAGGAAGTCGGGCACGGGTTGAAGGGGTGGATTGGCGTCGCTGCGCATATGAATGTAGCAACACATTTCGACGTGCGATATTTTTCCGAGCAGTCCCGCTTCCACAATATTCTTCTTTGCATCGATAAGGTGAGGTGTGCTTCTGCGCTGAACGCCAACCTGAACAACCCGATTGTACTTGCGTGCAGCAGCCACCATGGCTTCGCCTTCGACCACGTCGACGCTGATGGGCTTTTGCACGTACACATGCGCCCCTGCCTTTACTGCGTCGATGGTTTGGAGTGCGTGCCAATGGTCGGGAGTTCCCACGATTGCAATGTCGAGCTTGTGGTCGGCAAGCAGGCTGCGATAGTCTTTGTATAGCTTCGGGGCTTTGCGCGACTTCTGTCTTTCGCTTACGAGTTTTGCCGCATGTTCCAGTTGATTGCGGTCGGGGTCACACAGGGCCACCACATCCACAGGCGCTACCTGCATCAGGCGGAACAAGTCGTTTTTTC
>JAJJPK010000225.1:0-8638 GCA_032907565.1 Cyclobacteriaceae bacterium
TGGATTACACCGCCGCTTTTCCGCGCTTCATGAAAATAAAACTCCGTCTTGTAAAATCCCCCGAAGTTGTTGATCACGCCGACCATGAATTCCAGGGGGTAATGCGCCTTGAGGTATAAGCTTTGATAGCTCTCTACGGCATAGCTTGCGGAATGCCCTTTGGAGAACGAATATCCCGAGAAGCTTTCGATCTCGTACCACACCCGCTGCGTTACTGCTTCGTCATAGCCTTCCTTCCTGCAATTTTCGAAAAAGCGGTCGCGCACTCTTTCGAATTCCTTACGCGATCTGAATTTTCCGGACATGCCTCGCCTTAGAACATCCGCCTCCGCCAGGGTGAGCTTTGCGAAATGGTGCGCTACCTTGATCACGTCCTCCTGGTACACCATCACCCCAAAGGTTTCGCGCATGAGTTCATCCAGCTTTGGGTGAATCGATTCATATTTCCTGCCGTTTCGCACGGCGTGAAATCGCTCAATGTACGCCCGCATCATGCCGGACCGCGCGACGCCCGGACGGATAATGGAACTGGCGGCGACGAGCGTGATGTAGTCTTCACATCGCAGTTTCGACAACAGCATTCGCATCGCGGGTGATTCGACGTAAAAGCATCCCATCGTGCGACTGTCGCGAAGTAGGCTGCGCACCTTTTCATCATTTTTGAATTCGTTAAATCGGTGGATGTCGATCCCAATTCCCCGATTGCGCCGGATATGCTGCACCGCCTCCTTTAAATGACCAAGACCGCGCTGGCTGAGGATATCGAACTTAAAGATCCCCAGGTCTTCTGCACTGTGCATTTCAAAGTGCGACACGGGAAGTCCTTTAGGAGGTTTGTCCACCGCGGTGTAAGCGAATATGGGCTTCTCCGTAATGAGTACGCCGCCTGCATGGATGGAAAGGTTTGCCGGAAGTTCGAGCATCCGATCGGCGTAACGAAATATCAATTCGGTGATGTGGTCGCGTTCTCTATGCCGCTCCGGCTCTTCAACCATCGCGTCGATTTCATGCTTGGGAAGTCCGAAAACCTTTCCGAGTTCTCGCAACACCGAACGCCGTTGATAGGTGACGTGCGTGCCCAACAAGCAAACGTGATCCTTTCCGTATTTTTCAAACAGGTATTCGTAAACAGCGTCCCGGTTGTCCCAGGAAAAATCGATGTCGAAGTCGGGCGGTGACGACCGTTCCGGATTAAGGAACCGTTCAAAGTAAAGATCCAGTTCTATCGGGTCAACGTTAGTGATGCCCAGGCAATACGCAACCATGCTGTTCGCTCCGCTGCCGCGCCCGACATAGTCGAAGCCGTTTTTCTTCGCGAACGTAATGAGATCATAGGCGATAAGGAAGTAAGCGCAAAATCCTTTGATACGGATAATGTTCAGTTCACGTTCAAACCGTTCGCGGAGATGGGGATTTCCAGCATCATATCGCGACTGAAATCCTTCCCAGGCGCGCGTGACCAGCATATCCCAGTCTTCTTCAATGCTCCCGGTAAGGTGTTTTTTGTTTTTGTCGGTACCAAGATCCACATCAAGTGAACATGCGTTGATGAGTGCGCGTGTGTTGTGAATGAGTTCGGGAAAGTCGCGAAAATGCGCGACCAACTCCGTTTCGGGAAGCATTATTTCATCGGGTGACGCCTGGTCGTGTTCAGGGAGTTTACTGAGGAGGGTGTTCCGGTCGATAGCCCGCAGCAATCGGTGCACGTTGAAGTCGGATTTCTCTGCGAAAGTTACCGGGTGGAGGATTACGAATCGGTCTGCGTAATGTCTGCGGGGTTCGTAAAGCCTGAACTGGCTAAGTTGCTGCTTCCGGATGCCGATGTACTCATTGGAGCGCAGTTGTTCTGGTTCGGTTTTGCCGAAAGGGTAAATGATGAAGACGTCTTGTTCGAATTCCGGCGCGCGTTCGGGAATTTTTTTTTCAGTCAGGTTATGGTAAGAAAGGAATCGGTTGATTCTTTCAAACCCCTTGTTGTTTCGGGCGATAGCGATGTACAGCAATTGGTTGTCGCGGCGGAATTCAACACCGACGGCAATCTCCAGGGCATAGGCTGGGTCACCGTATTTGGTGAGATGGTTCCCCTTACCCGCAGTGTGTTCGGCACAAAGCCGACACATTTCGATATACGAGGCGGTGTTGTTTATTTCGGTCAGGACGAGTTTATGTACCCCTTTTCGACGCGCTTCGTCGAAAAGGCGCTGCACGGATAAGGTTCCGTACTTGAAGCTGAAGGCGGTGTGGCAATTGAGATACATAACCCCTTGAGTATTTCTTCAATTGCATCTTAGTTTGTTGTCGGTTCTGTTTGCCGAAGAAAGTCCCGATGCGCCAGGACCAGTCGGATCTCACCGTAGCTATACGCACCGCCGAGGCGTTGCTTGATTGCGGTTAACGACGAGTCTCCCCTAAGTGCGGAAAGGATGACTTCAGCCTTTTCCTGGGAGACGAGACGCTCCAGCGGTAATATTCCCTCGCGAACGTAATGGGCAAGGTGTGTTTCGATGGTGCCTTTTTTCAAGCCACGCCGCTCGGCAATTTCGGCGACGGAATACCCACGATCGAATAGGTCCAGGGTAAACTGTTTGGTGTCGAAGTCGCGTCGCCGCGGCGGAGTTTTCAAGTGAATGCGCGACTTGAGGTCGCGACGGGTACAGTAATTTACCACTGCGTCGCGGAAATATTTTTCATACCGCTCGGTTTTGACATTTTCAGTACCGGAGATCTTTCTGAATTCATCCCGGGTTTGGGGAAGGTAAGTAGCAAGCTCCACGAGTGCGACATCGGGAAGTATAGCGGATACGGGCACGTTCTCAAGTTCTGCAAGATCGTTCCGTATCGCGTTCAGCCGTTCGAACAAGGCTATCTCGTATACCTGTCGCGTGTCTTTACTTCGTACCACTTATTCCCAAGGGTTTATGCCAAATTCAATGTCCTTAAAGTGCATCCATTTTTTTTCTGTCCGCGCCAGCACTGTGATGCGGTCGCATGTGAAGTGTTGGCTGTAGTGAAGCCCTTTCAGATACGGCCAGCATTTGAGGTAGTCCTCATCGGACAGGTTTCGCGCGATGGAGATACTGGGCGTGTATGTTGGCTCTTCCTTAACTAACTTTTCAAAGATGTCGCGGATGGGATATTTATTGACGATATCCATGTGGATGGATCGTTTTGATCCCTTGTAAAAGACGCCGAAGTCTTTGATGAAAATGTTGAACGGGCGAAAGCCGGCGGCGCGGGATTCCACGAAGCGGATCATGTCGTCAATATGCTGGTCTTCGTATCGGAACAGGGGAAGGTAGCCCTTAGCGTACCGGTCTTCGAACGTATGGCCGATCAGGTATTGCACGTCGTCTTTGAGAACCGCCACGTCGCTGAGAATGTGTGGTGGCGGTGCAATGACGAAGAAGAGTTCTTGTACGGAATAATCCTGCAGTTTAATCATCGTCGTTTTCATAGCCTGTACTTTTTGTGTTTCTGTCTTCGATTTCATGATGCTAACCTACAGTTCGTTTTTGACAAGTTGTGTCACTGCTTTGATGTGTTGCCGTAAAGCAGGCCCGTGGCCGCTTTACGGTTGGTGTTGAAGTGCCTGCCTGACTGCCTAGGGTAAACCCAAACGTCTGGGTTGGGTTAGTCAGGTAGGCAGGTTGATGTGCTTCCCGTTGAACATATTCATCTCCATCCGGACGCGCCGGCTGACGCCCAAGGTGGTGGCGCGAGTGATCTTTTCCGGTCCGTGGCGGTGTTTGATCCGGTCGATAGCCTCATACAGGTTGATGGATTCTGCTGTATCGTCGAACAGGCTGATCTGGTGATTGCCGTGGACGAGGCCACTTAGTCGCACACCCACAAGCCGGATCAGCATACGCCGGCTGTACAGTTTATCGAAGAGTTGCAGTACTGTCCGGAGGATAACCTGGTCGGACGACGTGTAGGGTATCTGCACCTGTTTGGTCTCTGTATCGAAGTTGGCGTACCGGATTTTCACCGTCACGCAAGACGTAAGCTTCTTTTGCTCCCGCAGTTGAAAGGCCACCTTTTCGACCATAGCGATAAGGATGGATTTCAACCGTTTAATATTAATAGTGTCTTCCTCGAAGGTCGATTCCGTCGAGATAGATTTTTGTTCGGTATAAGGCACGACCGCCGAGTTGTCAATGCCGTTGGCCTTCTTCCACAGTGCGACTCCGTTTTTTCCGAAGGCGCTGATGAGGAAGTTCAGGGGCATGTCGCGGAGGGTGGATACTGTGCGCACGCCCATATCATAAAGGAAGGAGGCCGTCTGCTTGCCAATCATAGGAATTTTGTCAACTGTAAGCGGGGCGAGGAAATCGCGTTCCGTACCCGCCGGTATCAATTTTTCGGCGTTGGGCTTGAACTCGCCGGTCGCCACCTTCGAAACGAGCTTGTTCACCGACATGCCGAGCGAAATGGGAAGGTCGCTTTCGCGGATGATCTTTTTGCGCAACTCGACGGCCCATTTGAACGCCCCCACGAACCGGTCCATGCCGCTCGCGTCGATGTAGAATTCGTCGACGGATGCCTTTTCGAACACAGGGACGGTATCGGCAATGATTTCCGTGACCAGGTGGGAGTGATGGCTGTACGCTTCCATGTCGCCCGAGATGACAATGGCATCCGGGCACAATTGTAACGCGAGGTACATCGGCATGGCCGACCGTACGCCAAACCGGCGTGCTTCATAGCTGCATGCGGCCACCACGCCGCGCCGGCTTGCGCCTCCTATAATTAAAGGTTTCCCCTTGAGTTTCGGGTTGCGTTTGCACTCCACGGCCACGAAAAACGCGTCCAGGTCGAGATGTATAATGTTGCGATCCATGAAGCTAATTAACTAAAAATTTTAGTTAAATGTTTTACTTTTTGACTAAAATTTTTAGCTTTGTTCTGCAGATCTGGATAACGGGCTCTTTTACCCTTTTTGCTCGAATAGTCGAGGAGGGACTAGGGATTGTTTATACGATATAATACAGTGAGTCGGAGAAGGGAGTGAAAATTGCGGTGAAAAAGTTTCGGCAGGATTTTGCTGAGGTTTTAGAACAATATGTATTCGTCAAACCGGTTTTTTTAAGACACTATGAAACAAACCCTGACACTCCTGACACTCGGCGTACATGATTTCCCCGCCATGAAGTCATGGTACAAAGAGATATTTGGCTGGATGCCTTTACAGGAAAATGACGGCATTGTCTTCTTTAAACTATCCGGCGGCACTACACTTGCCCTTTTCTCTTCCGCGGAATTGGCCGAAGATATCGGTGTTCCCCAGGATGGGCACGGATTCAAACGCATTACGCTCGCTATCAATTTCCGGTCGGAAAAGGAGGTGGACAAAGCGATGGACGAGATGCGGAAAAAGGGTGTCAGAATTGTCCGGGAACCGGAAAGGGTTTTCTGGGGTGGCTATCGGGGATACCTTGCCGACCCGGAGAACAACTACTGGGAGCTGGCCTATAACCCGCACCTTCTCCCTGACGACTAGCGCAAAAAACGTAACACAAAATATGAAGGAGATTGCCTCACGAAAGGAACGGTTGAAAATTGAGCCGTTGAAAGAACTACTGGAGATTCCGGGTGTGGGTAAGTCGATCGCTGCGGACCTCATGCGCCTGGGGATAAAGAGTGTCAAAGACCTGAAGGGGAAAAGTCCGGAAGCCCTGTACGACAAATCCAATGCCCTGGCAGGTGTTGTGCAGGACCGGTGCCTGCTGTACACTTTTCGCTGTGCCGTATATTACGCGAATACTGTCGGCAAAAAGCGCGATCCGGAAAAACTGAAGTGGTGGAACTGGAAGGATAAGAAAAAGACTTTATTATCCGGTGAGTTTTGAGTAGTGGGACACTTCAACGTTACAATGGTTAATTCGAATCTGAAATTCCTCCGCACCCGGCAGGGTCTTACCCAAAAGCAGTTTGCGGAGAAGCTTGGGCTGAAACAGTCGGCGATCGGGGCATACGAGGAGCGACGGGCGACGCCACCGCTGGCGTGCCTGTTGCAGATCTCACGGGTGTTCGGCGTCAGCCTGGACGTACTTACCCAGAAAGATCTCAGCAAGCTGCCGGAAAAGGAGTGGAAGTGGCAAATGCCGCGGCGGGAAGTGCTTGCCATCACGGTGGACAATGGCGGGAAGGAGAACGTAGAGCTCGTCACGCAGAAGGCCTCAGCGGGATATCTCAACGGGTATCAGGATCCTGAATACATCGCCGAACTGCCGCGCGTCAGCATACCCGTCCTTCCGCGCAATGCCACGTACCGCGCGTTCGAGATCAAGGGTGATTCCATGTTGCCGTTGCAGCCGGGGACGATCGTCTTTGGTGAATATGTTGAGGATCCCGGCGCTATAAAAAGTGGAAAGCTCTATGTTGTCGTCACACGAGACGAAGGCATCGTCTTTAAACGAGTGTATAACCTGCTCAAGGAAGAGGGTCGCTTGTTGTTGGTATCTGACAACCGGGCTTATCCGCCATACCCTGTAAAGGCAGAAGACATTCTCGAGATGTGGAGCGCGCGGGGATTTTTCTCAATGAAATTTCCGGAAGCCGAAACCCCTGAAACTATTCCGGCTGATCACCTGGCCATGACCGTAGTACGGTTGCAGGACGAGGTGCGGCGGTTGAAGGGAAAATAGGCGGCTGTATTATCATTCAATCATTCGGTAGTGATTTCCCACTTGGTAGAGCGACGCCCGATTTGGGCGCCTCTACCGGTTTTATTTTGGCGTCATGCTTATTTGATCGCGATAGCTGCCGATGTCGGTCCCGCGAGCTCCTGGACTTCAGCCTTTGAGAACCCTGCTTCGGTAACCCATTCTTCAAAGTCGCGGAACGTGTAATCGAAACCTTCGCCGGTTTCAATGAGCATGTTTAGCGACATGAGGAGTCCTGCAACATTGGAACTCCTTTCGTTGTCGATAATATTTTCCATCACGACAAACGCACCGCCCTTCGGCAGCGCATCGTATGCTTTTTTAATCAGCATTTTCTTGTCGCGCAAGCCCCAGTCGTGGAGGATGTTGCCCATAGTGATCACATCGGCTTTGGGAAACGCATCGTCGTTGAAGAAGTCGAGCGTAACGGCCTTAACCCTGTCGCCAAGACCGGCGGCGGTGATGTACTCTTCGGCGATGGGCCGAACCGCGGGCAGGTCGGCCGTGAGGCAGGTCATGTGTGGGTTATCCCGCGCCACTTGCACAGCGAGTGCGCCGGAAGCGCCGCCGATATCACACAGGGTAGTGTACTGTGAAAAGTCGAATTGCCGTGCGAAGGCCATGATCGCGCCAATTTGCGCGCCTCGCATGGCGGTGATGAATTCCCTTAGTCTGGCCGGATCGCCGTACAGCGCGTCGAAAAGGGAGGTTCCGCTTTCTTTGACCTCATTCTGCGGTAGACCTGTTTGCAACGCTTCTTCGAGATGACCCCAGAACTTATAGAGTCTGTTGTTGGCCATCTCCAGGATCCCACCAACATAAGACGGTTTGTTTCTATCGAGGAACGCGGCCGTCTCCTCGGTGTTATGATACCGCGCGTTTTCCTTAATCCCTTCCCTTGTCAGGAAACCCAGCGCTACCAACGCATCGAGGAAATCGTACAGGCTTCTGGGATGAAGGCCAAGTTTTCGTTGAATCTCAGCGCCGTTCAGCGGACCAGCCGAAAGAAGGGTAAACAGATCAAACCGCACCGCCGCCAGTAGGGTTTTTGCGGCCATGAATCCCATTCCTACCTGCATGATCTGGGTTGGGGCGATTTGTTTATCAGCAACAGGTGTTTCCATAATATTTCGGATTGGATGGTGAGATTATCTTGTCGTATACGTGTCTACAGTTGATTTGTTGTTGTGACGCGGTATTAAATTCGAAGCATTTGTTGGAGTTATTTTTTGCAGAACGGGTCCTGATTCCAATTTGAGGGGTTGTTCCGTGTGTACATTGACGATGCGGTGGTATTCTTCTTCGCTGCGAATGATATGATCATGAAATCGACCCTGCGATCGGAATTCGGGATGAATGTTATTCAATTTCTTTTTGACGCCGATTTTGAAACCGCGCAAAATTGATCCTACATTTTGCGACTGCGGTCCGAATTTGTTTCTCGGATGACGTTCGGGTTCCGATTGATATGTGTTCTAGCGTGGATGAGATGCGGTACTTATTTGGAATTTTTCTAGTTGGGTCTTCATGTTAGATGATTTATTGCAGGCTTCAAAGCGAAAAAGGGGCCCCCTGGAAGCGGGGACCCCAGAGCCCAAATAAACAAAAAACCCATGCATGGGTCCGTAGGGGACGAGAGCTGCCCCGCTACGGACGATCCATATTTGAGAGGAATTGTTTCAGGTGATAGATGGATATCGTTTCGTATATAATTCGTTTCTGTTCGTCGAGTACGAGGTATAGCGGTACAGCGTGTACGGACAATAGATTGGAGAAGGCCCGGGTCTCATCGATGTATTGCGGCCAGGTAACTTTGTCGGCATCCATAGCTTTTTTCCACTGCTCTTGATTTCTGTCTATACTTATAGAGATCAGTTGTTTGT
The DNA here is from genome assembly GCA_032907565.1 of Cyclobacteriaceae bacterium. Classification (GTDB taxonomy): domain Bacteria; phylum Bacteroidota; class Bacteroidia; order Cytophagales; family Cyclobacteriaceae; genus ZC4RG29. The sequence continues at coordinate 8,549 of JAJJPK010000225.1, forward strand.
CGGCATCCTGCTTGAAGGTTTTATACAATTCAGGTAGTTCATCCCTGTTCGCCTGTCTGCAGGGGTTACACCAGGATGCCCAGAAGTCGA
>JAJJPK010000226.1:0-33943 GCA_032907565.1 Cyclobacteriaceae bacterium
GGACCCAGTAAGGGCGATCACCTGGCCTTTAGCCTGTAATCCGCACCACGCCAATAAAATGAGTGCTACGTAATAATGTTTCATCCCATCAACTCCTGGTCAGTGACGCATATTCTTTGGCGAAATAGGTAAGGATCACATCGGCCCCGGCGCGCTTTATGCTAAGCAGCAGCTCCGTCATCACCCGTTCTCCTTCTATCCAGCCCCTGGCATGCGCCGCCTTGACCATCGAGTATTCGCCGCTGACATTATAGGCGGCGATGGGAAGATTGAAATTGTCGCGGAGAAGCCGAATGACATCGAGGTATGCCATAGCGGGCTTGACCATAAGAAAATCCGCGCCTTCCGCTGTATCCAGACTTGCTTCGATAAGCGCTTCCCTCCGGTTTGCGGGATTCATTTGATAGGTCTTTTTGTCGCCGAATTTTGGCGCAGAATCCAGCGCATCGCGGAACGGCGAGTAGAATGCGCTGGCGTACTTTGCGGTGTAACTCATGATCGACACGTCGGTAAATCCATTGCTGTCGAGCAACGTCCGCAGGTAGCCGACGCGACCGTCCATCATATCCGACGGCCCGATGATGTCGATGCCTGTCTCGGCCTGGGCGAGCGCCATTTTTCCCAGGATATCGAGCGTGAGGTCGTTATCAATTTTTCCGTCCTTGACCAGGCCGTCGTGTCCATCGGAACTGTAGGGGTCCATGGCTACGTCGGTCATGATGCAAACGTCCGGAAATTCCTTCTTAATAGTAGTGAGTGCGCGGAGGTAGAAAAAGTCGCGGTCGTAGCTCTTTGACGCGGTCTTGTCCTTATGTTTTTCGTCCACGACCGGAAAAATGTCGAACGCGTTGATGCCCAGCTTTGCGCAATCCTCTATTTCACGGAGCATCTCGTCGACGGAGAGGCGGTAGATGCCTGGCATGCTTTCCACCTCTATTCGCTTGCCGGTACCCTCGAGCAGGAAAAGCGGGAAAATCAGGTCGTTCGTATCCACGGTGGTTTCTTCCACCATAGACCGTATGACCTGACTCTTGCGATTGCGGCGGGGCCGCGCATGATTCAGGCGGAAGGACATTTCTACAAGGTTTCGAGGGTAAATTTATCAGTTTGGCCGTTACGATTGATACCGGTCCAGTATATGTTGGCTGATAAGGGCATAGATTTCCCTCAGCTTCGGGTTATTCCTGAGAAATTCTGCATGCTGGCGAAGAATGCGCATATCTCCGCGACGTGCCGGCCCTGTCTGAGCCTGCTCCGGACCCGCTTCAAGGCCCTTGTTGAGCGTTTCAGCAATGAGTGGTTTGAGCCAATCCGGGTCCAGTTCCTGATCCTCCATCAGTTCAAAAGCGATGGCCATCATATGGTTGGTGAAGTTCGACGCGAAAACGGCAGCCACATGGAGCGCCAGGCGCCGATCGGACGTGATAGCCGTGACCGTAGGACTCAGTGCACGTCCCATAGCCAGCAGAGCCTGCTCAGCCGCGGGACTGCTTCCTTCCACGAATATGGGGATGTCTTCAAAATTCACCTTCACCCCTTTAGAAAAGGTCTGTAAGGGATAGAACACACCGATGTGCCGGGTGCCGGCTACTTCCAGAACACGCATGGGTGTGCTCCCCGAAGTGTGAATGACGAGCATGCTGTCGGGGAGAACGAGCTCGGAAGCCACGTGTTCTATCGCGTCGTCGCCTACCGCGAGTATTACAGCATCCACGTCGCTATTGTCAAAATCAGGGGTCTTTTTAACCGTAGCCTGGTACAACCGTGATGCCAGCTGGCGTGCATTGCGATCGTTACGGCTGTATACTTCCCGAACGGGATAACCGGCGTTGTCCAGTGCAGGAGCCAGATGCCAGGCCAGGTTACCTGCACCGATAAAAGCAAGCGTCCGGATCTTTTCCTTCATTCCTTGCCAGGATAGATGCCGTGCACCATCCGCTGCTTACCTGAACTGTCTTTCTCGACGGTTACGTCGGTGAACTCAAACTCACGAAACAGGTTCGCTACTGCATTGCCAAATCGTTCGTTAACCTCTACGATCACCATGCCACCCGGGTTCAGCACATCGCGCGAGTGGGAGAGTATCGGCCGGTAGTATTGAAGCGGATCGGATGATTCTGTAAACAGTGCAAGATGTGGTTCGTGTTCCAGGACGGTGGCACTCATGTCCGGGGCCTCTTCCGGCGTTATGTACGGCGGGTTGCTGACGACCAGGTCGAGATCCGATACCGGGATAAACTCACTCAGTATATTGGACCGTTGAAAATCAACTGGTGCGCGAAGCGTGTGAGCGTTCTCACGTGCAATTTCAAGTGCCCTTAAACTTACATCCGTTGCATAGACGCTTGCGTCCGGACGTTCCAGCGCCATGGTTATGGCGATGCATCCACTGCCGCATCCGATATCCATCAGGCGCGGTGAGGCAACGTCTTGTAAAAGTCCTAGTGCTGCACGCGTTAGATCCTCGGTTTCGGGTCGAGGAATCAATACGTCGCGGTTGACTTTGAAAGTTCGTCCGTAAAAATCGGATTCGCCAATAACGTACTGAAGGGGCTCTCCGGTGTTTACACGCTTAATTATTTTATGCAGGTGTGCAAGTAACTCGGGCGTCAGGGAAACCTGCTTTTCGGCAGCGATATGGGTGGGGGTGATTCCTGCGACCTTTTCAAGGATTCGGTACAGAATGGCCTTCTTTTCATCGTCGGTCTCAGACACCACGATGTGCTGCATCAAATCCATGAACAGGGTTTTGGAATTCGTCATGCAAGAACAATCTTTGCAAGTATACGCATGAACGACCACACTTTGCCTATCGACGCTGGTTTTATGGCACGAGCCATAGAACTCGCGGTGCTGGGATTGGGCAGGGTGAGCCCGAATCCGCTTGTTGGTTGCGTTATCGTGCACGAAGGCCGTATCATCGGCGAGGGATGGCATCGCGGATACGGCGAGGCCCACGCGGAGGTTGCTGCTGTTCAATCCCTGTCCGACACGCGTCTTCTGGCAGCCAGTACGGTGTACGTTACACTGGAACCATGCACGCACTTCGGCAAGACACCACCGTGCGCCGATATGCTGATTGAACATGGTGTACAACGCGTAGTGATTGGCTCTGCTGACTCTAATCCCAAAGTCACCGGCGGTGGCGCCGCGAAACTGAAAGCTGCCGGAATAGAAGTGGTAACAGGCGTACTCGAAGAAGCCTGTCGCTATATGAACCGGCGCTTTTTCACGTTTGTTGAACAAAGGCGGCCGTATATCATCCTGAAGTGGGCTGAAACATCAGACCGCTACATTGCACGTTTGAACCGCGAGTCGAAATGGATCAGCGACAAGGTAAGCCGCCAACTTGTTCATCGCTGGAGGGCCGAGGAGGATGCGATACTGGTGGGTTCGGGCACGGCGGAGGCCGACAATCCCAGGCTGACTGTTCGCGACTGGACCGGGCGAAACCCGATTCGCATACTCATCGATCGTAAATTGCGACTTGGGTCTCCGTTGCATCTTTTCGATGGCGCTGTGCAAACAATCGTATACAATACCATCAAGAGCGAAGAAACCAAAGGCGTGGTGCGGGTTAAGTTATCCGAGCAGGATTTTCTGAATGAAATGATGGCCGACCTTCATTCGCGTAACGTTCAATCCCTTATCGTTGAGGGCGGCGCCCGTACGCTCAAGCTGTTCATAGAGGCGGGACTTTGGGATGAAGCCCGCGTATTCAGGTCGCCCCAGCTGTTCGGTAGCGGAATACCTGCTCCCCAATTGGTTGGTCAGGCCCATGTTGGGTCTCTTTCGGTGGATCAGTTGTTTTATTATACCCGGCACCCTAACCCTCACGCGCATGGCTGAAGATTTATTGATCGATGCATCTGCAGACAAATCCACAAAGTACCGTACGCTGCTTCCTCAGCTTGAAGCGCTGGTGCAGGGGGAAAGCGACCTGATCGCGAACCTCTCAAATATCGCTGCAGCCCTTCGCCAAACCTTTGGGTTTTTTTGGGTGGGATTTTACCTCGTCAAAGACGGGCAATTGGTGCTGGGGCCGTTTCAGGGACCGATAGCATGCACTCGTATTGATTTCGGGAAGGGAGTGTGTGGAGCAGCCTGGGAACGCAAGGCTGTACTTGTGGTACCCGATGTCGACAAATTCCCTGGTCACATTGCGTGTTCATCCCATTCAAAATCGGAAATTGTCCTGCCCATACTGAAAGGTGACGAAGTAGCGATGGTCCTTGACGTCGACAGTGAGCGGTTGGCGGAATTTGACAATACCGATGAAGAGGGCCTCGGCAACATTGTGCGTATCATTGAGCGAATTCTTTAACCCGTTGCAATGCCCGACCTTGACGAAATATACCGCGCCCGTCGTGCGTCGTACGAAAAGCAGCGAAAGGCTACCGAACAGCGGGCGCTGGCGGTATCCTGGATTCGTGTCTCGCTGGCACTTGCCGCTGTTATGCTGGCCTATTTTGCGTTTAAAATTGCAATCCTCTGGGTTGGTTTTATGCTTGCTACCCTGGCCTTCGCCTGGTTTGTGCGCGAACACGCCCGTCTGGAAATAAAGCGCAAGCTTTTTGAGAACCTGGTGCTGATAAACGAGCGCGAACTGCAGGCTTTCAGTGGAGATTATGCATCGTTTCCGGATGGTTCGGAGTTTATCGATGCCCACCACCCCTACACACTTGACCTCGATATTTTCGGTGCCGGTTCGCTCTTTCAACGATTCAACCGAACCTGTACTGAACAGGGCAAGGAACGCCTGGCCGCCATGTTGTCGTCGCCCCTGCGATCGCTTCCCGAAATAAAGGAACGTCGCGCGACAGTTGCAGAACTCAGCGAAAAACTGGATTTCCGCCAGGAATTCCAGGCGATAGGCATGGCCTCTGCCGAACGCACGTCGGATCAGCAACAGATCCTTGATTGGCTAAAGCTTCCCAACTTCGTATACAGGAACAGCCGGCGGCAATGGATGCTGGTAGCTTTACCCTTGGCGGCCCTGGTTACTCTGGCGTATTGGATCATCTCTGGTCTAGCCGGGCCGTTCATCGTGGTAGTGTTGACGCAGTGGGCAATTGTGGGCAGCCACGCGAAGCGGACGATGCGGAAGATGCAGATCCAGGATTATCTGGGAAAGAAGCGATACCTGTTGGAGAAATTTGCCGCCCACTTTGAATTGTTGGGCAGACAGAAATTTTCGTCCACCCTCGCGCAGCAAATAAATTCAGAAAGCCAGCAGGCCCATGATGAAATTAATCGATTGGTCTTGCGTGTGCGCGCACTGGATTTGCGACTGAACATTTTTGCAGGGTTCCTGCTGAATAGTCTTGTACTGCACGACTTGCTGTGCATCTATCGGCTTGAACGGTGGCGTGATCGCAATCGCGAACGGATGAAGGCGTGGTTTGATACCATTGGCGAGGCCGACGCATTCAACAGCCTCGCTGCCTATGCGTTCAACCACCCGGAGTTTACATGGCCTGAGTTGACTGAAGAATGGAAACTTGGGGGTGAACAATTGGGCCATCCGTTGATCAGGAAAGAGGATTGCATTCGCAATGATATCCGGATGGACGAAACCTCGTCGCTGTGGATCATTACGGGTGCCAACATGGCGGGAAAGAGCACCTTCCTGAGATGTGTAGGCGTAAACGTCGTCCTGGCACTTACCGGATCCGTGGTCTGCGCGGAGCAATTTACGTGTCCCGTACTCGAGATCCACAGCGGAATGCGAAATACCGATTCCATTGTCGACAATCAATCCTATTTCTACGCGGAGTTGTACCGTCTTCAGGGCATAGTCCGAAAGCTTGAGGAGAACCGGCGCATGTTGATCCTGCTGGATGAAATACTGAAGGGCACCAACTCGACCGACAAGCTTTCAGGATCGCGAGCACTTGTATCTCGTCTTGTCAAGTATCCTTGTTTCACGTTAATCGCAACACACGATGTCGCCCTGGCAGATATGCAGCACGATCACCCTTCCATCCGGAATTATCATTTTGAATCACGGATCGAGCACGGGGAGCTGCGTTTCGACTACCTTCTGAGGCCGGGAGTCAGCACCAGTAAGAACGCCACCTTCCTGATGCAGAAGATGGGCATTATTCCCTCCTGATCACTTCTGGACGAGGAGGCTTTGCGCGAGCTTCTCTACGACGAAGTCGATCTCTTCGGGTGTATTGTATTTACTGAACGAAAAGCGAATAGCGCCGCGCTCTCTGGGCACGTTGATCGCGCGAAGCACATGTGATCCCGTTGCAGCACCGCTCTGGCATGCGCTGCCTCCCGACACAGAGATTCCCATAAGATCCAGGTTGAAGAGCAGCATTTCATTTTCATCTGATTCGGGAAGGCTTACGTTGAGCACGGTGTAGAGGCTCTTGTCGAGATCACCAGAATTGCCGTTGAAGCTTACCCCTGGGATTGCCTCACGGAGCGCATTGATCATCCGTGATTTCAGTCCACGAATGTGGGCGGCATGGTGTTCCATGTTTTCGTAGGCAATTTCCAGTGCCCGGGTTAGCCCAATGATTCCGGCTACATTTTCTGTACCTCCGCGCATGTTGCGCTCCTGGCCTCCGCCAAACAGGTACGGTTCGATTTTCTTATCGCGTTTGACGTACATGAACCCGGCGCCCTTGGGGCCATGAAATTTATGCGCGGCTGCTGTAATTCCGTGTACGGGAGTTTCCCTCAGGTTATGGCGGTAGTGCCCCACGGCCTGTACTGTGTCTGAATGGAACCAGGCGTCGTACTCCGCGCAGATTTCTCCGACGCGGTGGAGATCCAAAAGGTTGCCGATCTCATTGTTTGCCTGCATGAGCGACACAAGGGCGCCGCGGGTGCCGTTGAGGAGTTCACGGAGGTGATCCAGGTCGATGTTTCCCCTTTCATCAACGTTCACATAACGAATGATGCTGGCGTCGGCTCCATGTTCAAGCGTATGCAGCACAGCGTGATGTTCCAGTAGCGACGTAATGATGATCGGAGGATTATGGCGGTGAATGACGCCGGTTAGTATGGCGTTGATTGCCTCAGTTCCACCGGACGTGAAGATGATCTCTCCGGGTGCACAGTTGAGCAGCTCAGCAACTTTTTTGCGTGCCGATTCGATGGCTGCCCTTACCTTTCTGCCGTGGGAGTGGGTGGATGAAGGATTACCGAAGTGGTCGAGCAAGTAAGGCTTCATTGCCTCAAACACTTCAGGGTCAAGTGGTGTGGTTGCGGCGTTGTCGAGGTAGACGTTCACTTATTTATTGCGCGATATTCTCAGCGATGATTTCCTTAATGTCAGAAATAATTTTTCGTGCCAGGGTTTCAGCCTTGGCTTGGAGGTCGGCCTCCGCGTAGATGCGGATAATGGGTTCGGTGTTGGATTTGCGGAGGTGAACCCATTCGTGATCGAACTCAATGCGCACTCCGTCAACTGTGTTGATCGGCTGTTTCTGGTACTTCGCACGGACGCCTTCAAGGACATCATCCATGTTGATACCGGGCGTCAATTCGATCTTATTCTTGGAGATGATATAGTTCGGGTACCTCGCTCGCAAACGGGACACAGGCACTTGTTCATTCGCGAGGTGCGAAAGGAACAGGGCAATGCCAACGAGAGCATCACGGCCGTAGTGGAGGTCCGGATAAATGACGCCGCCGTTGCCTTCTCCGCCGATGACGGCATTGTGTTCTTTCATGGCAGCAACTACGTGCACCTCTCCAACTGCCGAGGCATAGTGTTGGCCGCCATGCTTCTCCGTGATGTCGCGCAACGCGCGGGTGGATGAAAGGTTGGATACCGTATTGCGCCGGCCGCTCGTATCATTTTTCAGGACGTAGTCGGCTACAGCTACAAGCGTATATTCTTCACCGAAGGGCGTCCCGTCTTCGCATATAAACGCCAGTCTGTCGACGTCGGGGTCAACTACAATGCCCAGGTCATATTTTCCTTTCTGAATTTCACGACAGATATCTGTTAGGTGCTCGGGAAGTGGCTCTGGGTTGTGGGGGAAGTGTCCGGTCGGTTCGCAGTGAAGTTTTGTGACAGAGACGCCGAGTTCCTCCAGTAACATGGGCACGACGATGCCCCCTGTCGAGTTGACCGCATCTACAACGATTCGGAAATTCCTGTTCCGGATGGCGTGGGCGTCCACGAGCGGCAGATCCAGAATAGCATCGATGTGTTTTCTGAAGTAATCGTCGCGGTGTTCGATCTTCCCCAGCCGGGTTACTGGAGCGAAGTCAAATTGCTCCTGGGCCGCCAACTGAAGGACCGCCTGTCCGTCGTCAGCGCTTATGAATTCGCCAAGCTCGTTGAGGAGTTTGAGGGCATTCCATTGCACGGGGTTGTGCGAGGCAGTGAGGATAATTCCCCCCTGCGCGTTTTCCATGGGTACGGCTATTTCGACAGTAGGCGTGGTCGAAAGGCCGAGGTCGATCACATCTATGGAGAGGGCCTGCAGGGTTGCGCAGACCAACCGGTTCAGCATTTCTCCGGAAGGCCGGGCATCGCGACCCACCACAACACGCACCGCGTTATGGCGTGCTTTCAGCCAGGTTCCGTATGCTGCGGTAAATTTGACAATGTCAAGAGGGGTAAGATTATCCGAGACAGCACCTCCGATGGTTCCCCGAATGCCAGATACAGACTTGATTAACGCCACTTTAGTTCCAGGTTTGAATTTTGCACGGCAAAACTAAACTTTTTCAGCATTGCCCGACGGTCGGTTTATCCGCCAGAAAAGCGGTAAAAAACCGACCCAGATAAATAAACCTAACGGGGCTTCCTTTTGTTGATTTCCGGCAAAGGCTCGACTTCATCCCTTCCACAGGTTTCCCCTGCCGAAAGCGTTTTACCGCAATATCCGCAAGCCGCGCCTTCCTTGTTAAGCCAGGGGCTCTGGGAAGCGCATGTCCCCCTGAACTCGCCGTTTCGGACGAATAGGATTCTGACGGACATCAGAATGAAGAAGACTGCTACTAATCCGATACTTAACAGGACAACGGCCATGAATGCGTATTTTTGGCGTAAAGTTAATCAAACTGTACCTAAACAACATTTCCAGCCTCTGATAAGTTTATGACGGTGAAAAGACCGATTTCTACCCCTGACCCGGAACGTGCCCGCAAACTGGAGGCATTCGACAGGTTGTTGACCATCATGAATGAACTTCGCGAAAACTGTCCCTGGGATCGGAAGCAGACGATGGACAGCCTGAGGCACCTGACGATCGAAGAGACCTATGAACTTTCTGATGCAATTCTTGAAGGTGATTCCAGCCAGATAAAAAAGGAGTTGGGTGACCTGCTTCTCCATATTGTGTTCTATGCACGGATTGCAAGTGAAGTGAACGCCTTTGATATCAGTGACGTGATCAACGCACTTTGCCATAAACTTATCGAACGCCACCCTCACATATATGGTGACGTTGTTGCAAACGATGAAGAGACCGTAAAAGCAAACTGGGAGAAAATCAAACTGCAAAAAGGAAGCAAGTCGGTACTCGAAGGCGTTCCCGCCTCGCTGCCTGCCCTGATCAAGGCTATGCGGATACAGGACAAGGCACGTGGTGTTGGTTTTGACTGGGAAAGAAAGGAGCAGGTGTGGGAAAAGGTTCAGGAGGAAATGGACGAATTCCATCGCGAGGTGCAGCGCGCTGGAGAAGGTCACGACCGCACCACGGTAATGAACGAGTTCGGAGACTTGCTCTTCTCACTGGTTAATTATGCACGGTTCATTGGTATCGATCCCGAAGAGGCCCTGGAACGCACCAACAAGAAATTCATCAAACGATTCCAGTATCTGGAGGAGGCCTCCGCGCGTGATGGCAAGGTACTGGGGGAGATGTCGCTTGCCGAGATGGACGTGTATTGGGAGCGCGCCAAAGACCTGTAAATGAGGCTGTGACGACTCCGTCCGCGCATTTCAGGGAGGGGCTGACATCAACCATTTCCCCCGCATCCTACGTAATATTTTGGCCGCAATTGTACCTAAAATAGGCTTTCGGTGACCCCCTTTGTGGCCGTCCCGGGCAAGGAAGATCACCGTTGTTGAGACCGTCAGAGATGTAGCGCAGAACCAAAATTTTGAGCGACGGAACCTGCTAAAGACAACGTCTCCATTTGGGCCTGATTCCCTTTTGCTACCGTGCCTTTGGCCGTTTTTGCGCACGATTGAATTTGTGCCGGATGGAAACGCCTCGGGTTGAAGACATCGCGCGGGCAGCACACCCGACCAACAGTGTGTCTACGCGGAGGATCGACATACGACCTGTGCAATTTTTTGTAGTTAGACACCATGTATGTTTCAGGGGCGTCTTGTCAGAATGTTGGACTTTTTGATTTAGTAATTTTGAATTTCGGATTGGGAAAGTACATGAACGTCCTTAAGAAGGTTATACGTAACATCATAATAGGCCGCGACCAATTCATTTCCTCTACCACGGAATATCGGAACGCCATGCTACGGGGACTGATCGCCATGATCGGGCTGATCATTGGCGTACTCTATATTTTCGTCGACGCGAGCAATGAGGTTCATGCGGCCTATCCGGTGTATGTATTACTGGCAGTGCTTTCGCTGCTGACGCTTTGGTTGAACCGCATCCGAAAGTACATGGTGGCCAGTGCGCTCCTGGTCATCGTCAGCAATGGCGTGCTCTTTGTCTTCGCCGCCAGTGAGGGACCCTCTATGGGCGTCTTTTTCTTCTTCATCACAGCCGGTCTGGCCACCCTGGTGCTCTTCGGTTACAGCAACCGTAACCTGGCTATGCTGCTGGCGCTTGCCTCCTACGGCATCGCAATGGCCGCTTACTTTGGAAGGCCACAGATTCTCCCCGTCGCCGAGGTGACAGAGGAATACACAAGCATAAGTTTCGTCACCAATTTTACCACTGCTTACTTTGTGGCCGCCCTGGTGTTGTATTTTTCAATACAGCTCCATCACGACACGGAAACAGATCTCCGCACGAGTGAGCAGTCGCTCCGCCTGACATCGCAGGAACTTAAGCGCAGTCGCGAACGATTCCGGATGGCCGTCGAGGGTACGCGTGCCGGACTGTACGAATGGAACAGGCTGTCGGGTACGCTGTACCTCGGAAACTATTTTAAAATGGTTCTCGGGTACGACGAGAGCGATCTAAGCGACCTGACGTTCGAAGATTTCAGGGCGATGATCCACCCGGAAGACCTGCCCCGCTTTGATGCTTCCCTCGAACGGCACCTGAAGAGCAAGCAACCTTACCAGACTGAGTTGCGACTCCGGACCAAGGGGGGAAGCTACAAATGGGTTGCCGACAGCGGTATTGCACGGCTGGATGAAAACGGAGAGATGATCAGCCTCGTTGGATCAATAATCGACATCGAGGAACGCAAAATGGCCGAGCAGCAGATCAGGCTTCAAAACGATCTGCTGGCGAAAGCAAACGACGAACTAGACCGCTTTGTGTATAGCGCCTCGCACGACCTGCGCGCACCGTTGAGCTCCCTGCTCGGGCTGATCAGCATAGCCGAAAAGACCGATAGCCAGGAAGAAATTATGCTCTGCCTGGAAATGATGAAGAAGCGCGTGGTAACCATGGAAGGCTTCATCAAAGAAATCACGGACTACTCCCGCAACTCGCGTCTCCGTGTGGAACGTCAGCCCGTACTGGTTCGCAGCCTCGTCCAGGAGATAGTGGAAAGCCTCAAGTACACGCGCGGGGCGGAGCGAATCCGGATCGACCTGGACATGGACCCCGACCTCACTTTTACGACAGACCCTGGAAGGTTGAAGGTGATTCTCAACAACCTGATCGCAAACGCCATCAAGTATCACGATCTCACCAAGGAGGACCCGTACATTCGCCTGAAAGCCTCCGCCAACGGGAAGAGCAACGAGATCAGTGTAAGCGACAATGGCCAGGGCATACCGCGCGAGCACGTGAACCACATCTTCGATATGTTTTATCGCGCCTCCGAGAACTCGGATGGCTCGGGGCTTGGTCTGTACATTGTCAAGGAAACGCTCACCAAGTTGTCGGGCACCATCCACGTTGAATCCGAGTTTCAGAAGGGTTCCGTATTTCGCGTTGAACTCCCGACCTGACGCGTCCGCGCCAGCGGCGCAAAAAAAGCCTGACAAAGTTTCTGAATCCCTATATTTGCGCCCTATGGCTACGCAAGACGACAACCTGTTCCGTAATATAATATCCCACTCCAAGGAGTACGGATTCATCTTCCCTTCCAGCGAGATTTACGATGGCCTTAGCGCTGTTTACGATTATGGACAAAATGGCGCGGAGCTGAAAAACAATATCAAGGAGTACTGGTGGAAGTTCATGACGATGCTGCACGACAACATCGTCGGTATCGACGCGGCGATCTTTATGCATCCTACCACATGGAAGGCATCCGGGCACGTCGACGCCTTCAATGATCCAATGATCGACAACAAGGATTCAAAGAAGCGCTATCGTGCTGACGTGCTTATTGAAGAAGCCGTTGCGAAACTCGAAGAGAAGGTAGAGAAGGAAGTGGAGAAAGCGAGCAAAAAATTCGGGGCGGCATTCAATAGGAAACAATTCGAAGACACAAACCCGCGGGTACAGGAATACCGGCGAAAGATCGAGGACGCCAACGCCCGGCTGAAGGCAGCCATGGGCAGTTCGGATATGGCTGCGCTGAAACAACTCATCATTGATCTGGAGATCACGGATCCGGTTTCCGGCACACGGAACTGGACCGACGTGCGGCAGTTCAATCTTATGTTCTCCACGGAAATCGGATCACTGGCCGACGAGGCCAGCAAGATCTATCTGCGTCCTGAAACAGCACAGGGAATCTTCGTCAACTTTCTCAACGTTCAGAAAACGGGTCGTATGAAAGTGCCGTTCGGCATCGCGCAGATTGGCAAGGCCTTTCGCAATGAAATCGTTGCCCGCCAGTTCATCTTCCGTATGCGGGAGTTTGAACAAATGGAAATGCAATTCTTCGTGCCTCCCGGCGAGGAGATGCGGTGGTATGAATACTGGAAAGAGCGCCGCATGAAATGGCACAAGGTGCTAGGGCTGGGTGACGACAAATACCGCTACTTCGATCACCTCAACCTGGCTCACTATGCCAATGCTGCGTGTGACATACAGTTCAACTTTCCGATTGGCTTTAAGGAGTTGGAAGGGATCCATTCGCGTACGGACTTTGACCTCCGAAACCACGAGAAGTACTCCGGCAAAAAACTCCAGTACTTTGATACGGAGCGCAACACGAGCTACATTCCTTATGTGGTTGAGACTTCGATCGGACTCGACCGCATGTTTTTATCCGTCCTCTCCGCCGGTTACACGGAAGAAAAACTGGAAGACGGTAGTGAGCGCGTCGTATTGAAGTTGCCGCCTGCGCTCGCGCCCAACAAGGTGGCCGTTCTGCCTCTCCTGCGCAAGGACGGTCTTCCGGAGAAAGCCAAGAAGATCATGGACGATCTCAAATACGACTTCCGTTGCTTTTACGAGGAGAAGGATGCGATCGGTAAAAGGTATCGCAGGCAAGATGCTATTGGAACACCTTTTTGCATTACCATCGATCATCAAACGCTTGACGACGACACGGTTACCATCCGTGACCGTGACAGTATGAAGCAGGAGCGGGTCAGCATCCCGGAGGTGAAGGCAAAACTTTCTGAGCCGTGTTCAATCAACGCGATACTCAGAAAGATTTGAACCTCATGGAGCGCTTGTGCGTAACGCCGTGAAAACCCCCGCCCGTCCTGGTGAACATCACACTTACCATCGCCCTTGCTCTCATCGTCCTGCTTTTCTTGCGACGCCGCTCTGTCGTGAACAAGGGATACGGGCAAATGATGCGTGCAACTGGTGCGCTTCGCAGCAACCTGATGCCCGTCCCTGCCTACTACCGGGAATTGCTGCAGAAATACTTCCGTTACTATCAGGGCTTGTCTGCAGACAACAAGGCGATTTTTGAACGTCGCGTCTGTCGGTTTATGTACTCAAAGCAGTTTATTCCCCGTGGCGGCATGAAAGAGGTGCCTGTCGAAGTCAAGTTGTTTGTTGCAGCGACGGCAGTACAGATCACGTTCGGCCTTCCGAATGTTCAACTTACGCACTTCAACAAGATTCTGATCTATCCAGACAACTACTACTCAACGATCACGCAGCGCTATCATAAGGGTGAAGTGAATCCCGCGTTCGGCATCATCGTACTCTCCATGAAAAACTTCATGAAAGGATTTTTGTATGGTGAAGATGGTGTGAATCTTGGACTCCATGAGATGGCGCACGCATTGAGAATCGAGAACATCGTCCGGCAGGAGTATGCTTTTTTTGATCAACCGTTGCTTGAACGTTTCGATCGGATCAGTGAACGGTTGTGCGCCGAGGGTGCTGTCGGTGAGGGTTCTATTTTCCGTCCGTATGCCTGTACCAACCTTCACGAATTTTTTTCCGTGGCCGTCGAGAACTTTTTCGAGCGGTCTGTGCAATTCAAGATGGAACTTGGCGAATTGTACAACATCATGGTGAGGCTGCTCAAACAGGATCCGATCCTGTTGCAAGTAAACCCACTGACACCTTCGGCAACTACGGCCTGAAACTTGTGATGCAGACCGCGATGTGGTCAGTGGGGTGATAGTTGCTGATGGATCACCTTCGTGTCCTCATAACTCCCCACCTCAGTGCGTGGGTGGCGCTCGCGTACGGCAGGCACGATAATTCCTGTATTGGTAAACTCAAAAATCGTTAGTTTTGTCGCCTGCAAAAAGACGGCCGATGTGGAATAAACTAGCCGGATGGCTCATTCAATACCGACTTTACCTGATGCTTGCCATTGGTGCCTTTACGGTATTTATGGGCTACCACGCGTCGAGGGTTGAGATGAGCTACGACTTTGCCCGCACGGTGCCGCCGACGGACCCGGACATGATCGCGCTCGAGCGT
Source organism: Cyclobacteriaceae bacterium (assembly GCA_032907565.1). Taxonomy (GTDB): domain Bacteria; phylum Bacteroidota; class Bacteroidia; order Cytophagales; family Cyclobacteriaceae; genus ZC4RG29. The sequence continues at coordinate 14,922 of JAJJPK010000226.1, forward strand.
TTCAGGGCGCAGTTTGGGGAGGACGCGAACATCATCGCTGTCGGACTGCTCGACAGCAGCGTTTACCGCCTGGAGAATTTTCTTTCCCTCAAGCGACTGACACACGAAATCCGCGCGATCGAAGGGGTCAATAACGTGATTTCCCTTCCGGTCATCCGGATGATCCTCAAAGACACGGCGGAGGCGCGATTCTATCTGGCGGAAGTGTTCCCTGACAGCATCCGGACGCAGGCGCAATTGGACAGCGCGTTGGGCGTGGCGCGCGGCCAGCGGATCTACATGGATCAGATTGTCAACACGGAGAATGGCGCGACCATGATGCTGGTGAGCGTCCAGAAGGAAGTTATGAACTCCGCACGCCGCGAGGGGCTCGTGCAGTCACTGCTTGCCGCGGGCGACAAATTTGTTAAGGAAACAGGAATCGAACTGCGCTATGCCGGGCTGCCTTTCATACGCACCTACGTTGCCGGCCAGGTCAAGCGGGAGATGCAATACTTCCTTTTCGCGTCCGCCCTGGTCACCGGCTTTATCATGTTCCTCTTCTTCCGCTCGGTCCGCGCGGTGATCTTTTCGATGATCATCATCGGCATTGTGGTCGTGTGGACATTGGGAACCCTTTCGTTGTTTGGCTATAAAATAACGCTGCTCAGCGGCCTGATACCGCCTGTGATCGTAACCATAGGCATTACCAACGCGATATACCTGCTCAACAAATACCACGTCGAATACGCGCGAACCAAGAATAAGGAAGAGGCCATCCGGACCGTGGTCCTCCGCATGGGATTGGCTACGTTTCTCACGAATCTTACAGTTGCCATCGGATTCCTCACCCTTCTCAGTACCGACATCCTCATCCTAAGGGAGTTCGGTATAGTAGCGGGGTTGAATATCATGGCGCTGTTTCTCGTCAGCCTCATCATGATCCCAGGCGTGTTGGCATGGCTGCCGCCTCCAACTATGCGACATCTCCGGCATCTGAATTTCCCGATAATGGGAGGTTTTCTGCGAGCTGTCGACATTCTCGTGCACCGAAACCGGCCCGTCATCTATATCTCAGCGCTCTCGCTGGCGGCGATTTCAGCTTACGGTATCTGGAAGCTCGAGTCGGTGTCGTACATGGTAGATGATATCCCGAAAGACAGCCGGATCATGAAAGACCTCCGCTTCTTCGAAGCCAATTTCAGCGGGATTATGCCACTCGAGATTGTGGTTGAATTCATCACGGAACGACGCAGACCCATCCTCGAGGTTCGGAACATGCAAAAGGTGGCACAACTGGAAGACTTCATCGATTCGATATCCGTTGTTTCCAAACCGGTCTCAATCATCAGCCTGATCAAAGCATCCAAGCAGGCGTTCTATAATAATAACCCCGACCGCTACTCGCTCCCAAACGGAAGGGAACGGGCGTTTATCCTGCGGTATCTCAGGGGGCAAACTGACGATAGCGGTTTATTCAAATCTTTTGTCGACAGTACGTTCAGCAAGATGCGGATCACCAGCCAGATTGCGGACATCGGGTCGACCCGGATGGATTCGCTCGTGCATGACGTCATCGAACCTCGCATCAACGAAATCTTCGCGACGTCAGAAGGCGACTCCGTCCGCACTTCCATAACAGGTACGACGAAGCTGTTCATCAAAGGCAACAAATTCCTTATCGCTAACCTGAAGGAAAGCCTGCTACTTGCCTGTTTGCTGATCACGCTTTCTATGGCGTTCCTGTTTGCGAACGTAAGAATGATCCTCATCTCTCTTATTCCGAACCTCCTTGCCCTGATGATCACGGCGGGGATTATGGGATACCTGGAAATTCCACTGAAGGCAAGTACAGCCCTGATTTTCAGTATCACGTTTGGAATCTCCGTTGACAACTCCATTCGGTTCCTGGCCAAGTACCGCCAGGAGATTCTTTCCAACAACTTTTTTATTCCCGTTGCCGTGAGCGAAAGCATACTGGAAACCGGTAAGAGCATCATGTACACCTCGATCGTATTGTTTGCGGGATTCATCATCTTCGCGTTCTCCAGCTTTGGCGGGACTGTGGCACTGGGCTTGCTGACCTCAACGACGCTCGTGATCTCCATGTTTACAAACCTAATCCTGCTGCCGGCCCTGATAATGACCTTTGATCGGCCGCGACACAAGAAGGGAGGGCGGCTTCCCATCGATAACATCGAGCCGTCGTTTTACGCTGAAAGTGAGGATGAGGAAATCGACCTCACCAAGATCCGGGTTCACAATCGCCAATCATCTCCTGAGCAAAAATGAGGGTTCCTCCCCTGGCCGTGACGGCAGAGCGCGGGAAGCGTCGTATTTAAGGAATAATGGAATATCTTTGCGTCCTTAAATAGTTGATTTTCGTGAAATCAGGCCGTTTCTACGGTCCGTAGTCTGATAAATATGGCCGCCCGCTATAAGGAATATAAAGAACTGAACTTTGCCCGCATTGCTGAGGAAATCCTGGAATTCTGGGGTCGCGAGAAGATTTTCGAAAAATCGGTCAGCATCCGCGAAGGCGCCCCAACGTTCACTTTCTACGAAGGTCCTCCCTCTGCGAACGGTACGCCGGGCATCCACCACGTCATGGCCCGGACGGTGAAGGATATCTTCTGCCGGTACAAAACCCTGAAAGGGTACCAGGTAAAAAGGAAGGGGGGATGGGATACCCACGGCCTGCCCGTCGAATTGCAGGTAGAGAAAATGCTGGGCATCACCAAGGATGACATCGGAACAAAGATTTCCGTCGAAGAATACAATCAGCACTGCCGCGTAACGGTGATGAAGTACAAGGACGAGTGGGACGACCTTACCCGCAAAATGGGGTATTGGGTCGACCTCGAACATCCATACATCACCTACGAAAAAGATTATATCGAAACGTTATGGTGGTTGCTGAAGCAGCTTTACAACAAGGACCTGCTGTACAAGGGCTATACCATCCAACCCTATTCGCCTGCTGCTGGTACCGGACTGAGCTCGCATGAACTCAACCTGCCGGGATGCTACCGGAATGTCAAGGATACATCCATCGTTGCCCAGTTCAAGGTGATCAGGGACGGACAATCGGAATTCCTTTTCACCGGGAGCAATGAGGCTGACACGTTCATGCTCGCCTGGACAACAACACCGTGGACGCTGCCGTCAAATACCGCTCTTGCGGTTGGCGCGAAGATCACGTACGTATTGGTCGACACGTTTAACCCGTACACCTACAAACGTGTGCGCGTTGTCCTCGCACGCGATCTTCTGAATCGGTACTTCCCTGAGAAAAACAAGGAGTTGCGATTGGAAGACTACAAGCCTGGCGACAAAGCCATACCCTACGCCGTCGTTCAGGAGTTTCCCGGCTCAGCCCTTGTAGGGATCAGATACGAGCAACTTATTCCCTATGTGCAGCCGTTGTATGACGCTGAAAAAGCGTTTGTTGTGGTGACGGGCGATTTCGTAACTACTGAAGACGGTACAGGCATCGTGCATGCTTCGCCGACGTTTGGCGCGGACGACTTCCGGCTGTCAAAACAATACGGGATTCCGCCAATTACTGTAAAAGACGAGGACGGCAACGAAATCCCGACCGTCGACCGGCACGGACGCTTCGTCGGTTCAATCGGGGAGCGCCTCGCTGAAGCGGTGAAGGAGTACAACATAAAGACGCATAAGCCGCTTGGAAGGGACGACTTTTATGTCAAGAACTACACCGACGAAGATGAAAGTCATCCCGACTACAAAACGACGGATGTAATCATCTCGATAATCCTTAAGGAGGAGAACAAAGCGTTCCGGGTGGAGAAGTATGAGCACTCTTATCCGCATTGCTGGCGCACGGACAAGCCGGTGTTGTACTACCCGCTCGATTCGTGGTTTATCCGGACCACAGCGCTGAAGGACCAGATGGTCGCTCTGAACAAGACCATAAACTGGAAGCCGGAATCTACCGGAACCGGCCGCTTCGGCAATTGGCTGGAGAACCTTGTGGATTGGAATTTGTCGCGGTCGCGTTTCTGGGGCACTCCGCTGCCTATCTGGCGGAGCCGCGACGGCAAACACGAAGTGTGTGTAGGATCCGTCGATGAACTTCTCAAGCTTGCTGAAGAAAGCGCTTCCAGGGGTGTTATGACCAAGTCGGCATTGGACGCGTTGAAGGAACGGGTGGCCAGCAGCACATTGGATTTACACCGGCCCTATGTCGATGAGATTGTGCTGGCGGGACCCAACGGTGAGCCGATGTATCGCGAGCCGGACCTGATCGACGTGTGGTTCGACTCCGGGGCCATGCCGTATGCCCAGTTTCACTATCCCTTTGAGAACCGGGAAGAATTTGAAAAGAGCTATCCGGCCGACTTCATCAGCGAGGGTGTCGACCAGACCCGCGGGTGGTTCTTTACGTTGCACGCGCTGGCAGTCATGCTGAGCGAATGCAGTGACGACATCCGAGCGGTGAACGAGAAAACTGGTAATCCGGGCGTGGCGTTCCGCAACGTTGTGTCCACCGGGCTGGTGCTCGACCGCAATGGTAACAAGATGTCCAAACGCCTGGGGAACACCGTAGATCCCTTTAAAACGATTGCTACCTACGGCCCGGATGTGTTGCGGTGGTATATGGTTGAGAATGCGCCCCCTTGGGAAAATCTCAAGTACAACGTCGACGGGGTGGTCGAGGCGCAGCGACGATTCTTCGGAACGCTGCTGAATACGTATTCCTTCTTTGCACTGTACGCCAACATTGATGGATTCGTGAAGGACGAACTCAGTCTGGCACCGGAATCGGCGCTCACGGAAATGGACCGCTGGATCATTTCAAGGTTGCAGCGACTTATCCTTGAAGTCGACCGCGCCTATGAAGCGTATGAACCTACGCAGGCGGTACGCGCTATTCAGGAGTTTGTTAACGATCACCTTTCTAACTGGTACGTGCGCCTGAACCGGAAGCGGTTCTGGAAGGGAGAACTTGGCGATGACAAACGGGCGGCTTATGAGACGCTGTATGAGTGCATCCTGGTGGTCGCGCAGCTCATGGCTCCTGTTGCACCCTTTTTCGCAGAGTGGCTGTACAAAAACCTGACGGACAATATCCGCGACAAGGCAGTAGCACACAACACACCCTTGCGGCACGAATCGATCCATCTTACGATGCTGACGAAACCAGAGCCGAATCGCATCGACGAGAAGTTGGAGCTCTCGATGGACTATGCACAGCGTATCTCCTCACTCGTCCATTCATTGCGAAAGAGTGCCCGCATTAAGGTACGGACACCGTTGCGCAGGGTACTGATCCCTGTGCTGGATGAATCGTTCCGGGAGCGCCTGAAGCCGGTTGAGGAAATCATTCTCTCGGAGGTGAACGTTAAGGCAATTGAATACATAGACAATACGTCCGGGATTCTTGTTAAGAAGGTAAAGCCGAACTTTCCTAAGCTCGGTAAACAATACGGTCCAAGGCTTAAGGAAGCGGTCGCGATCATCCAATCGTTTTCTGCGGAAGACATTGATGAAATCGAACAGAAGGGTACTATCCGGAGAAATGGTTTCGAGCTTGCGCTCGATGATGTGATCATTACTTCTGAAGATATCCCCGGTTGGTCGGTGGCGAGCGACGGCAAGTTAACTGTGGCGCTTGATGTTCAGGTTACTGAGGATCTGAGAAGAGAAGGTATTGCGCGCGATTTTGTTAACCGCGTTCAGAACATCAGAAAAGATATGGGACTTGAGGTTTTAGACAAGATACTCATCGACGTGGAGCGTCAGCCGGAAGTAGTTGCAGAAGCGCTGGATACGTATAGCGACTACATCCGGAAGGAGACGCAGGCGTTGGTCCTCAATCTGGAACCGCAGGTCCCCGACGGCCTGCCAGTAGAGCTGGATGACTTCCGGCTGAAGGTGAAGATAAGTGTGAAGAAATGAAAACAGGCCGGTACTTCTTGCTTGCCCTTTTTGTGATCATTGTTGATCAGACATCCAAGTTGCTGGTGCATCACAATATGTACCTCCATCAGGAGATCAATGTAATAGGCGATTGGTTTCGCCTGCATTATCTTCTGAACCCTGGGATGGCATTTGGTTTCAAATGGAATACCGAATTCGGAAAATTGGCACTCACTGTATTCAGGATTGTCGCGATGTTCGCGATAGGATATTACCTGTACAGGATGTCGAAGCGTCGGGTTCATCCCGGATTTCTATGGTGCATGGGTCTTATCCTTGGTGGTGCGGTAGGCAATGTCATTGACAGTACTTTCTATGGCGTACTGCTAAATAACCACCTGCCTGGTTCACCCACACCCTGGTTTCATGGGCAAGTCATCGACATGCTGTTCTTTCCCTTGTTTGAATTCGTGTGGCCAGAATGGGTGCCCTTCGTTGGCGGTGATTATTTTCTCTTCTTCAGTCCCGTATTCAACATTGCAGATTCGGCGATCTTTATCGGCGTTGTGATCATTCTCGTGATGCAGAAGAAATTCTTTGGCGACCGTCGCGCGAAGGAGAGTGAAGAAACGTCTGACACGGCTTCTGAGGATGGTCAGGCAGCGGGCAACGGCGATGCAGATTTCTCAGAGCCAGCGCCCACGGGCCGTGAGACGACCTCAGGTCAAGAGTAATTCTTCGCTAAGAGTACGTCTGTTGACTTCTACCAATTCTTTCGTGAGCTTACTGTAGCATCGGCGTAGCGTTTTTGCGTGTCAGCTTTTTCTTTAGGGTCGATTGTTCTATTTTGAGCTGCCTAAACGAACGAACCACCCAACATGCAACGACTTAATGAAATTCTCTCCGTTATCGATGGCTATATCGGAGGATCTAACTGGTTTGTCTACCTGCTACTGGGAACGGGATTTTTCTTTACCCTGTACCTGAAGTTTCCCCAGGTTCGGTTTTTCCGGCATGCGGTGCGCATCGTGCGAGGCAAATACGACAAGGACTCCGATCTGGGAGACACGTCTCACTTTCAATCCCTGGCTACTGCGTTATCGGGAACAGTAGGCACGGGCAACATTGCTGGCGTAGCGTATGCCGTGCACCTGGGTGGCCCTGCCGCGTTGTTCTGGATGGCCGTTACTGCATTTCTCGGGATGACAACGAAGTTTGTTGAAGTAACGCTATCGCATAAGTATAGGGAAGTAGACGCCAAGGGCCATATCGCCGGAGGGCCGATGTACTACATGAAGAACGCATTGAACATGAAGTGGCTCGCGGTGATCTTTTCAGTGGCCACAGTACTTTCGTCATTTGGTACCGGCAACCTTCCGCAGATCAATAGCATTGCCAACTCGGTTTATAGTACATTCAGAATTGATCACATTATTACCGGGGGCGTGCTTGCAGTGATTCTTGCTTTCGTTATATTAGGAGGCATCAGGCGGATTGCAGCGGTAACGGAGAAGCTGGTGCCCTTTATGGCGTTCGCCTATTTTTTTGGCGCACTGTTGGTGATTGGCTATAACGCGGAAAATATTGTTCCTTCGGTGACCGCCATGTTTGGAGATGTATTCACCGGCTCGGCGGCCACAGGTGGATTCCTCGGGGCGACCATAGCTTTTGCATTTAACCGCGGTGTAAACCGTGGATTGTTTTCAAACGAGGCAGGACAGGGCTCGGCTCCTATTGCGCACGCCGCTGCAAAAGCACGCGAGCCGGTTTCTGAAGGGATGGTTGCCATACTGGAACCGTTCATCGATACGATCATTATATGCATGCTGACCGGGCTTGTCGTTCTGACGTCAGGATCCTGGAAAGAGAAATATCAAAATGATTTTCAAATTGCAGACCTGAGCGTGTTAACGGGACGGTATGACGACCGCGTCGATGCGGACCGCGAGCGGTTATCGGCCCACATGACAGGCCGGGAAACGCTGCCGCTGTTTTCCGGTGAGCTGCAGGTCAGAGAGGGCAGGATAGAAGGCGATGTAACGGTTCTGCACGCGCGCTCTGTTGCGGAAGACATCGTCGTAACCCGCAACCGCCAACCGTATGATGGCGTTCTCCGGTTCAACAGTGGACGGCTCACGGGACAGGATGAATCAATTACAATCAGTGGCAAGTCGCTTCTTCACAGTGCGCCGCTGACCGTAGAGGCCTTTAAGAAGAGTTTTCTCGGCGACTACGGTGAATACATCGTGACGTTGGGACTACTGTTGTTCGCGTTTTCTACCGCGATCTCGTGGTCGTACTACGGCGACCGTGCTATGACGTACCTGTTCGGCTCGAAATCCGTATTTTATTACCACATTATCTACGTGATTGGTTTCTTTGTAGCGTCGTTTACCGATACTACAATTGTGTGGACGTTATCAGGCATTACGATCGCCCTGATGACGGTGCCGAACCTTTTGGGCATTCTGGCACTGAGGAAGGACATGAAGAATTCGGTCAAGGAGTATTGGGAACTGTTCCGGCGTGAATACCCGGAAGAGAAGATATAAGCCACGTCTCGATGTAAGTGGCTGATAATCAGTGGGAGCAGAGGGATTCGAACCCCCGACCCTCTGCTTGTAAGGCAGATGCTCTGAACCAGCTGAGCTATGCTCCCATAAACACGGCCTGCGCTACTGAAAAGCCGGTTTAAGGACTGCAAATGTAGCACAGTTTGGATTCCCGGCAAAAATCTTTTTGCGGGGGTAAAATTCAAAAAACCGACCCGATATGAACAAATTACGCGGGTTGATTGTAAATTTTTAACGGGACCGGTGCGGTTTTTGGTCCTGCCGTTACACATAATGTATACACATGGACGATACACCGGAACGGCGTCTAATACTGGTTTCAAACCGGTTGCCGTATCAGCTTCAGGAAAAAAAAGACAAGGTTACCATCAAACAGAGTGACGGGGGGCTGGTCACGGCGTTAAAAAGCTATTTCGAGGACGAAACGCGGGGAAAAGCCTTCTCTCACAAGGTTTGGGTAGGTTCTGCCGATTTTCCAGAGACCCGATGGCAGAAGTTCAAAAAGCAGAGTAATGGGGCGAGCTACTTTCATGTCGAACCCATTTTCATCGAACCCCGCACCTACAACAAGTATTACAATGGTTTCTGCAACGCCACACTGTGGCCACTATTCCACTATTTCACGTCGTATGTCATCTACGACGAAGACGCGTTCGCGAAATATGTGGAGGTAAATAAGCTTTTCGCCGACAAGCTCTTGTCAATACTTCGGCCGGGCGACGTACTCTGGATTCACGACTATCATCTTTTCCTCCTTCCCGAGCTCATACGTGAAAAGTTGCCGGACGCGACAATCGGATTCTTCCTGCATATACCGTTCCCGTCGTACGAGATTTTCCGGCTGCTTCACCGTGAGTGGAAGCAAAAACTCATCGGAGGTCTGCTGGGCGCGGATCTCATCGGATTTCATACGCACGAATACGTACAGCATTTTCTTAAGACGGTGCGCATGGTGATGGGGCACGACCATCAGTTTCGTGGGATTGCATTGGGGAACCGGACCGTTAAAGTTGACTTGTTCCCCCTGGGCATCGACTATGACCTTTTTCACAAGGCCATCCATAAGCCTTCCACCATTAAGATCCGGGAGGAAATTCAGCGGAACTTCGCGGGACGCAAGATCATTTTCTCTGTCGATCGTCTCGACTATACCAAAGGGGTAACACACCGGCTGAGGGGTTTCGAAAAATTCCTGGACAAATATCCCGAGTGGCGCGAGAAGGTCGTATTCGTACTCGTTGTTGTTCCCTCGCGAGTCATCATCTCCAAGTACAACGAACGGCGCAAAATGATTGAGGAGCACGTTGGCCGTATCAACGGAAAGCACTCTTCCTTGCAGTGGCAGCCCGTGATCTACCGCTACAGCCACCTCGCTTTCGATGAACTGTGTGCGCTGTATCAGGCGGCAGACGTGGGACTGATCACTCCACTCCGCGATGGGATGAACCTGGTTGCGAAGGAATACATAGCGAGCCGCGCGGGACAAAAGGGCGTACTGATCCTTAGTGAGCTCGCCGGGGCGGCAAGCGAGTTGGGCGAAGCGCTGCTGGTCAATCCTATGGACGAGGTAGAGATGGCCGATGCCATTGACGAGGCGCTGACCATGAATCCTGCTGAACAGCGGCATAAGATAGCCATGATGCAAAAGCGGTTGATAGATTATGACGTGCGGGATTGGGTGAACGATTTTTTGCAGCAACTTGCGCATGTGAAGAAAGAGCAGCGCATGCAGGAATCGAAGTTTATTACGCCAACTGTAGCCAGTGAGATTGTCGGTCAGTTCCGAAATGCCAAGCGTCGGTGTCTATTTGTCGACTATGACGGAACGCTTGTTCCCTTTGCACGGCATCCGAGAGAGGCCGCGCCCAGCAAGGAAGTGATTGAGTTGCTGCGCGAACTCTCCGCCGATGAAAACACCATCGTCACGATCATTAGCGGTCGCGACAGCACAGTACTGGGAGAGTGGTTCTGTAATCTGCCTGTGAACCTGGTAGCCGAACACGGTGCCTCTATTAAGAGAATCGGCAGCGAGTGGGTTCACGAAAATCCAGCCGATCAGGGATGGAAGCAGGTCATCCGGCCGACGCTCGAGTTGTTCGCGCAGCGCAGTCCCGGTTCTTTCATCGAGGAAAAAAATCACACCCTGGCCTGGCATTACCGAAACGTAGAGCGCGACTTGGGCTTCATACGATCGCGGGAATTACTGGACAGCCTCTTTCACCTGATACGGAATGCAAGCCTGCAGGTGATCGACGGCAACAAAGTTATCGAGGTGCGGGTCGCCGGCGTCGATAAAGGCGTCGCGGCTACAAAGCTGCTCTCGGAAGCCTGTTCCGACTTCACTCTGGTTATTGGTGACGATAAAACGGATGAGGATATGTTTCGCGCCTTGAGCGACAGGGCCATTACAATAAAGGTGGGCCACGGCCACACGCAAGCTCGGTACAGCATCCCGGACCAGAGCGCCGTGATCCCGTTCTTCAAGCAATTCCTCAGATAACCCGATACGTGCTATGCAGATACACCGTTATGAGATGGGGTTGGTGGGAAACTGCTCCTACATTGCCTACGTTGACACACAGGCCCACGTCAAGTGGATGTGTCTCCCGCGCTTTGACGACAGTTTTGTTTTCGGATCTCTTCTCGACAAGGAACGCGGCGGCGAGTTTTCGGTTACGCCCGTCGGCGAGTTCACGTCAATTCAGTATTACATACACAACACCAACGTTCTCTGCACTGAGTTCACATGCGCTACCGGATCCTTTCGCGTAATTGATTGCGCGCCGCGGTTCCAGCAGTACGAGCGGTTTTATCGACCGCTGATGCTCGTACGGAAACTGGAGGTGCTGAAAGGGAACCCTTACGTGCTCGTAAAGTGCAGCCCCAGGGGGAACTACGGCGCGTTGGTGCCCAAGGTTGTTATGGGCAGCAATCACTTGCGCTTTCTAAACTTCGACATGCCGGTCAGGCTTACAACAGATATTTCCCTCTCCAACATTCAGGAAGAACTTCCATTTGTGCTCGACCGAAACCGGTACCTGGTCTTTACTTATGGCGAACCGCTCGAAGCGCCTATCAAACCTACGGCAGAGGATTTTATCAACAAGACTGTACGATTCTGGCAGGGGTGGATCAAGAGTACATACGTTCCCGACATTTACCAGGAGGAGGTTATCCGTTCCGCCCTCGTTCTGAAGCTCCATCAATACGAAGATACCGGCGGCATCATCGCTTCAGGTACGACAAGCTTGCCTGAATACAATGGAAGTTCCCGAACATGGGATTATCGTTATTGCTGGTTTCGCGATTCGTATTACACGCTCAAGGCGTTCAATGAGATGGGTCACTTCGACGAGCTCGAACTCTACTTTGACTACATTCAAAACATCCTGATGAATGAAGAAGGCCGGATACAGCCGCTTTATTCCATCACGGGGAAAAAGGAGCTGGAAGAAGTACACATTGATCTTGCGGGGTATCTCAACAATCAACCGGTACGCGTTGGGAACAAAGCCTATCTCCAGGTACAAAATGATGTGTACGGCCAGATCCTGGTAGGTGTAATGCCGCTGTATACCGACAAACGGCTCATGTATACGGCGCGGACTTCCTACAAGGCCATGACAGAACGACTGCTCCGCTCCATTGAATTGACCATGGACGAGCCCGATGCCGGCTTATGGGAGTTCCGAAATGTGAAACAGGTTCACACATACACCATGCTGTTCCATTGGGCGGGCAGCAAGGCAGCCATGCGAATCGGGCAAATGATGACTGATGGCGACTTGGTTGCCAGGGCAGAGCGGTTGGCGCGGGAAGCAGCGCTCCGGATCGAAAAAGCCTATGACCCCGGGCAAAAGGTCTACACGCAGGCCCTCGGAGTACCGAACCTCGATGCGGCTACGCTTAAGCTCATCACCATGTCCTATCTGGATCCAAACTCCGACCGCGCAAAGTATCACCTGGCCACACTGGAGAAAAGCCTGCGGACACACCAGGGTTTGTTTTACCGATATGTTCACCCGGATGACTTTGGTATTCCCGAGGCGACATTCCTCGTCTGCGCGTTCTGGTATGTCGATGCATTGGCAACCGTCGGCAGAATCGACGACGCCGTCAACACGCTTGACGGTATCCTGAAGTACGCCAACCACCTTGGGATCTTTAGTGAAGACGTCGGGCTCGACGGCTCTCAGTGGGGAAATTTCCCGCAGACATACAGTCACGTGGGACTCATCAATGCGGTCTTTCGGATAGCAAAAAAACTAGACAAGCCCAACTTCATGTCGCCCTATTCGACATAGGGACTTACTGCAGTCCATCCGCCGTCAACGACCAGCGCCTGCCCCGTGATGTGCTCCGCCTCCGGCGACAGGAGAAACATGGCGGCGCTAGCAACGTCGGTAACGCGTCCCGGCCTGCCCATAGGTGTGAGTTTAGTCCACGTTTGCTCATAGTTGCTGTCCTCAAGCGTCCGCTCGGTTAATGTAGCACCCGGTGCGATGGCATTCACAGTAATTCGGTACGGCGAAAGCTCAAGTACAAGATTTCTCGCCAGCATTTCCAGGCCAGCTTTCGTCATGGCATAGGCTGCCAGGTGTGGATGGGCTTGATGGCCGGTTACTGACGACATGAAAATAATCCGGCCCCCGCCTCCCTGTTTCCGCATTTGCCTCGCAGCAGCCTGCGCGAGGAAAAAGCTTCCGCCAAGATTGAGTCGTACGACGAGGTCGAAGGATTTTGGCTCGAACTCGAAGAAATCGCCGAATTTTGTGATGCCGGCATTTGCGATGACCATGGTGAGGCGCCCATAGGATCCCACTGCCGTCTCAACCATGCGCTGAATAAAACCGTAATCGGCCGCATCGCCGGCCATTCCTGTGCAGCGCGCCCCGGTGGCCCGAATTTCAGCGACCGCGGTTTCGACGAGCTCCGCGTCTACATCGTTGAGGATTACGGCCGCACCGCGTTTACACAGCTGCCTGCATATTTCACGCCCGATCCCGGATCCCGCGCCGGTAACGATGGCAACATCATTCTGGAAGGGTAAAGATGTCATGTCCTGTCGGCTGTTCCGCACAAATTATAAAATTCGAACGATTGTGACCGGAATACGGCCGCTATTTCCTCAAAGGTTGCCATGTCGGATTTCTTTTTTGAACTTAGGCAAGGAACCGAAGTCGTGGCATGTGGCATGAGCGGCATCACTTCCGTTCAACGGACAGCCGCATCCAATAGTGCTTATCAGAAAATTGGAGGGGTATGAAGAGTTTCATGACGTTCTGCCTTGGGTGTATTGCCCTGTCAGGTTTCGCGCAGAACGTTACCCTGAAAGGCCGTGTGGCTGGAAATGGCAATGAATCACTTCCCCTCGCACACGTCCTCGTAGTTGAAGACAGCACGGTTCACATCTGTGATGAAGATGGAGAATTTGTGTACCGCCGTAAACCAGGCCCTGTCACGCTGCGAATTTCCTATACGGGGTATGAGTCACATCAAACCACGTTCCGCCTCCGCCGTGATACCGTCGTAACGTTCACCCTGTCGCCCGCTGTGAGCAACCTTGAAGAGGTGGTCGTCACGGGCCAGCGTTTCTCACAACAAGAGCTTTTTGAATCGACGCGGACGTCATCCACTGTAGTCACAGCAAATGATATTAACGGCATTCCCGTGTTGGGTGGCGAAGCCGACCTGATCAAAGCCATACAGCTTCTGCCTGGCACGATACAGGGAATAGAAGGAACTACCGACCTGTTTGTACGGGGTGGTGCTGCCGATCAGAATCTTGTCCTGCTGGATCAGGTGCCCGTGTACAACACGAGCCACCTTTTCGGCTTTCTTTCGGTCTTCAATCCCGACATGATCTCGAAAGTGGAGTCGGTCAACGGTGGCTTCCCGGCTGATTACGGCGGGAGACTGTCGTCAGTACTCGACGTCCAAACGCGCTCTGCTATCCCAAAGAAAGCGCGGGTGAGCGGCAATGTGGGCACAATAGCAACACGGTTGTTTGCCGAGGTGCCGCTGATGGACGACAAGGTCGGCTTTTGGGTAGCGGGCCGTCGTACGTATGTGGACCAGCTGATGAAACTGGTAGGAGAGAATCTCCCGTACTACTTCTCTGATATCAATGGCAAAATGACCTTTAAGCCGGCCTCGCACGACGAGATTACACTGAGTTACCACGCCGGCGATGATTTTCTAGATTACTTCCGTGATCGGAATAACGACGGCGACGGCATAACCACGCGCTTTGCCTCTGGCAACGACAGTCAGTCTCTATCATGGAAGCGTCAGCTGTTCAACGGCTGGTCGTCCGAACTGCTCGCCATGCGTACTGCATATCGCTACCGCGTTGAAAATTTCTTCGAAGAAAATGCCCTGTTCGCCCGGTCGCGGATCGAAGACTATGGTGTGAAAGCGCTTGTCACGCGCGATTCGTTGTGGGGCGACTCGCGTACGCGCTTTGGCGCGCAGTGGATTCGTCATAGTGTGAGTCCCGTCCTCGTGAATACTGCCGGGTGGGTCGCTGAGTTTCTCGAAAGCAGCCAATCCGGTGCCCGATATGCCAATCAATTTGCCGTTCACGCCCAACACGATTGGTCATTCACTGACAGGCTGCGCGTGAATGTCGGTCTCCGTGGCTCTATGGCCATCGTCGAGAACACGGACTACAGTTACCTTGAACCGCGGCTTTCGTTGCGGTATGCGCTTGACGAGATTGCTAACGTGAAACTGAGCTATGCGCGCATGGTTCAGTACATGCACCGGGTTTCAAGTTCAGCGGCAAGTACCCCTACCGATATTTGGTATCCCGTCACGAAGGATATTTCACCGCAGACGTCGCACCAGATTAGCGCCGCCTGGCAGAAGCGAATCGTTCCGCATCATCTGTACGTCAGCCTCGAGACGTACTACAAACGCATGGGCAACCTGATCGGATATGAGGAGGGGACAAATCTCTTTTTCAACACGGACTTTGCCTCGCGACTTGTGCAAGGTACGGGCAATGCGTATGGTACGGAGTTGCTCGTAAAGAAGGAAGCCGGAAGACTTACCGGGTGGATCAGTTACACCCTTTCGTGGTCGACACGCCAGTTTGATCGGATCAATGGAGGGAGGTGGTTTTATTCGCGTTACGACCGCCGCCATAACGGAGCGATTGTTGCGCAATACGCGTTAAATAACCGCTGGGCGTTATCGCTGGTATGGGAATATATTTCGGGGGCACGATTCACGCCGGTCATCGGACAGTATGTTGTATTTGCACCTACGCTCACAGGCTTGGATCTGATCCCTGTCTATTCCGATATCAATGGCGTACGACTCGCTGATACGCACCGGCTGGACCTCGGCGTGCGGTATAGGAGCAAGCCGGGGAAACGTTACCAGTGGCAAGTGTTTGCCGGCGTGTACAACGTCTACAACCGGGCCAACCCGGTGGGCATTGACATAGTAGAGGATGAAACGGATGGATCGCTCAGTTACCAGCAGCCGGGTGTGTTCGGATTGATACCTTTTGTGAGTTATGGTTTCAGCTTTTAGTCGCAGGAGTATGAGCGAAAGAGGTAAGGCAAAGTTGCGCGGTTATGTCGTAGCGTTTTTGGCTGCAGTGTTGTGGTGGTCCTGCCTTCCCGACCCGCTGGAGGTTCGGAATATTCCTGCATTGAAGCCGGAGATAGTAGTGAACACACAGATCATTCCCGACGAGTCGCTCGTCGTATTTCTTACGAAAACGTTTGGTGCGCTGGACGCAAGTGACAACAGTGATCCCTTCGAGGTGATTTCCGCAATAGCCGTAGACGACGCCACTGTTATACTCGACGGCCCGACATCGAGTTACACACTTCAATACTTAGGCGCCGGTGTGTATGGGGGGTTGGATATCCCACTAGCTGCCGGGGACGTCTATACCCTGCGGGTGAATAGCCTTTCCCTGGGAAGCGTTGAGGCAACTACGGCAGTAACCCCGCAGGTTCAGTTCGAATCGCTTTCACTGAAACGCCATTTTAATGGATACGATGATACGCTGATGCAGGTGTCTTATACGATTAAGGATCCGGTGGATCGAAATTTTTACATGATCAACGTACAACGTCTTACCCTCCGGCATGACATTGCGGAACAACTCCTGAATCCGCGCGTCTACACCCGGGTCATTGACGATACGGAGTATAATGGGATGGTAATAACTGACACGCTGCATGCTACGCCAAGAGATTATGCCGCAGGGGATACGGTCGCTGTTTTCCTTTCCAATATCCAGGAGTCTTATTACGACTTTATCAAGTTGAGGTTGGATAACCGGATGGGGTTCGTCGAATTTGTCAGCGAACCGGCCAACTATCCGTCCAATGTTGAAGGGGGAAGGGGCTTTTTCAACTTATACATTCCCGACATACGGGTGTTTGTTGTCGAATAGCCGGATTTTCAAGGCCTTGTACGACCAAAGTAGCGAAATCGATTTTTTATTGGGAACAATCGGTACCAGCAAATATTCTTTGCCGTTTGCCAAACCTTTTCTGTTCTGATCGTATAATTAGAAAATTTTGGCCCTCGGTTGCCTAGTATATGAAGAGACTTATCTGCGTAATCGGGCTGATCAGCCTGATGACTGCCGGCCTGAACGCTCAGGATACCCCTTATGTTATCCTGGTATCTTTCGACGGCTTCCGGCACGACTACGTAGCCAACTATGATCTGCCTAATTTTCAGGCGTTTTTGAAGCGGGGAAGCCAGGCCAAAGGGCTCCTTCCGTCGTTTCCATCAAAGACCTTCCCCAACCATTATTCACTTGTGACCGGGCTCTATCCGGGAAATCACGGATTGGTAAACAACGAATTCTTTGACCCTGACCGCCGGGAGTACTATTCCATGGAAATCGTAGAAAGGCTTCGCGACCCTTATTACTACGGAGGAACGCCCCTTTGGAAGCTGGCGCGAGCGCATAACATCAAGACGGCATCTTACTTTTGGATAGGATCTGAAATCCCCGACGAGGGGCAGCATCCGGATTACTATCTTTCATACGATGAGGAAGTGCCCTTTCGCGAACGCGTCGACCAGGTACTTGCATGGCTGCGGCTTCCGGAGCAAGAACGCCCGCGTTTCATCACCTTGTATTTTTCCTCACCGGATCATGAGGCCCACCTTCACGGACCCAACAGCCGCGAAGTGGTGTCTGCCCTGAAGGACGTGGACGCCATGCTGGGCAGGTTGATGGATGGCCTCGACGCAACCGGACTGCCGGTAAACGTTATTCTGGTGTCGGATCATGGTCTTAAAGAACTTGAGTTCAGGAACGAGACATTCATCTTTCTCGATGAGATCGTGGACCGAGGTAATCCTGCAGTGGTTTCCGTAAATGCAGGATCTCAGGTTCATTTCTATTTGCGCGACGCAGCCCAAAGGGATTCCCTTGCCAACGTCCTTCGGGCCAGCGCGACAACGTATGACGTTGTTCTGCCTGCAGACTTTCCCCGGCGCTGGAATTTTGCGCACAAGCGTTCCGGCGATCTCCTGCTTGTGGCACATCCCGGACATTACTTCCGTGACGGAGATCGAAGTAGTTATATGAAGAAGCGCAAATACGCGGAGAAGTTCGGAGTCCATGGCTACGATCCGGATGTCGAACCGGATATGATGGGCATCTTCTATGCATGTGGCCCGAACATCCGTCCCGGCGTAACACTTCCCGCGTTTCGTAACGTACACGTGTATCCGCT
The DNA here is from genome assembly GCA_032907565.1 of Cyclobacteriaceae bacterium. Classification (GTDB taxonomy): domain Bacteria; phylum Bacteroidota; class Bacteroidia; order Cytophagales; family Cyclobacteriaceae; genus ZC4RG29. Next base: position 33,082 of record JAJJPK010000226.1, read on the forward strand.
GGTGGCACGCATCCTGGGCATGGAGACGCCTGCTATCGATGGCAAGTTTCGCGTTCTAAAGCGCATTTACAGGGAGGCCGTTAGCGAGAAGCGTCCGGCGGGGTCAGCATCTCGATAACCTCGGCCTGGGAAGGGAACTCCTCCAGAAGACGACGGCGTTCGGCCAATTCAAAGTCAGTAAAATCGAAGCCAGGAGCGACTGTACATCCACACAGGCAATAGCTGTCGGGCTCGACAACCTTTGCACCAAACCATGTACCTGCAGGCACAACAATCTGAAGGCGTTCACCCGCATCAGGACGCCCTCCAAGATAAGTTACGGTGGCGGATGGATCGGCAAGCTGGTAGAGGGCCAGGCGTCCGCCGTAATAGAAATGCCATATCTCATCCGACTTGATCCGGTGAAACAGAGATCGGTCGGACGAGCGGAGGAGGAAGAAAATGGCAGTCGAGAAACTCCGCGGCGAGCGGAAGCGAAGCGGCAAACCCTCCGCTGGAACTTGTTCCTTTGACCGGTACGTTTCGCGATAAAAGCCGCCTTCAGGGTGGGGCTTTAACCCCAGGTGTTCAATCCAATAGTCTGCTGTGTACATGTTGTCCTCAAAAACACTAAAAAGCGAAAAACTTCTGTATAAAAAAGGTCTGATTGCTTACTTTTGCCCTCCGCCGGTCGACTGCCCGGTGATTTTGACTCCGTAGCTCAGTTGGTAGAGCAGCTGACTCTTAATCAGCGGGTCGAGAGTTCGAGTCTCTCCGGGGTCACGGGTAAACTCACACTGCTCACCGGGGTGTTAGCTCAGCTGGTTCAGAGCGCTTGCTTGACAGGCAAGAGGTCACTGGTTCGAACCCAGTACATCCCACA
>JAJJPK010000227.1:0-8496 GCA_032907565.1 Cyclobacteriaceae bacterium
TGGGCAGTCGGGCAGGTTGAAGGGGTGAAGCGTTAAAGACAATTGAAGCGTTGAGGAGATAAAGAGAATTGAAAAGCTGAAGAGCTGAAGGTGGAGGAGTGCGGGCCAGCGATCAAAGACTGGGAATTTTGGACGTATGAATCCGTTTTCATTTCAACACGGAAAAGCAGGTGAACTGGCGCAGTTGCCGCATGTGCATGAATTTGCCCTGACGAAGAATCACACAGTTCAGTTTGATACGTTCCCCTGCGTTGCCTCGAACACGCTGCGTTTGTACTACATTCTCGAAGGTAAATTTGAGTGGCTGATCGACCGGAATGCGAATGTGCTGTATCCGGGCGATGTTGCGGTGGTGCTTCCGGGACAGGAAATCGGGGGCGCGAAAGGATTCCTGGACATCGGAACGCTATTCTGCCTTCATCTTGAAGCCGGCGTTAGTAAGAAGGGAAATATTGTCCTGGGGAAGTGGAGTGGATTGTCCCGAAACGACCGGAACGCCATTGGCGAGATACTCGCTGTTAGCAATCTGAAGGTACTGAAGATGGGGGAGGCGCTGCACTTCTTCCAGCAGTTGTATTCGGAGATTGCGGAACACGAACTCGGATATGTGACGCGGGTCAATCACCTTCTTGATTCGCTTCTCATACTCGTAACCCGGCAGTCGAAACTACAGTCGACTTCACGCAGAGATCCGCCGGAACTAATGCTTCAGCTGGAACAAGTTCTTCGAAACAACCTGGCCTATCAATGGACGGTAGAGGAGATGGCCTCCCTCTTTGGGTTGGGAACGACCGCCTTCACGCAAAAGGTGAAGCGTTGTACGGGCTTCTCTCCCGCCAACTACCTGATCAAAATCCGTATCTCCGAGACCATCAAAATGTTGAAGCGAACGAGCGCAAATGTCACCGATATCGCGCTCGAAACCGGGTTTTACTCATCCCAACATTTCTCGACAACCTTTAAGAAATTCACCGGCTATACTCCCGGCGAGTTCCGTAGAAGGAATGCGGAGAAGGTATAAAGGTATAAAAGTGTTGAAGTGTTGGAGTGTTGGAGTGTTGAAGTTGCGGTACCTGCGGCATAACTGCGGAGTTTGAGAGTGTGCAGTTCCTTGGAACGGAATAAGGCCTCCGCCAGCGCAATGGTCACCGCAATCGTTTGTTCAAAATCTTTCGGCGGTTTTTTTTGGAAGTGAGGATTAAGTGTATGTTTTACCTTTATTCGAGTGCGCACGGATTGTCTCTCTCCGTCGGAGAAAGTGTGGGGTTGGCCGGGGAGATCACACATCGACTTGAAAATGATCACTTTATAACCAAATCCTAAACTTAACCCTTCACCTATGAAACAACTCTACCTGTTGGGTGGCATGCTATTGCTGCTCAATGTGGGGGTGGCGCGGGAATCCGAACCCCCTACTTCACCACCGGAATTGTCCCCTTCGGGACATGAAGCAAATGACCCAGTCCTAATTGGAGTGAGTGGTCGCGTGACGGACGAAACGGGAAATGCCTTCCCGGGCGTCAACGTTGTAGTCAAGGGAACGACTACAGGGACCTCGACCGACAGTGATGGTCGTTACTCGCTCGACGTCCCGGACAACAACAGCGTCCTGGTATTCTCCTTTGTAGGATACAGCACCGTCGAGGAAGCTGTGGGCGGACGCACCGTCATTGACGTGAGCATGACGCCCGACGTCCGCTCGTTACAAGAGGTGGTAGTCACCGCTCTTGGCGTTGAAAAGGAGTCGAAAAAACTCGGCTACGCTGCGACCTCCGTTCAAACCAGCGAACTCGTTCACCAACGCACCACCAATGTGATGGAATCACTTGAAGGCAAGGTGGCGGGTTTGAATATCACACCTCCGGCAGCGGGTGCGGGCGCCAGTGTTCAGATAAGGCTTCGCGGCCAGGCTGCGTTTGCCGGCGCGAACAACGCACCGCTTATTGTCATTAATGGTTTGCCCATGGATCAGGGTGCGCGGGGTGCCAATGGTGCGGGTGCCGTGGCCCAGCGTGACCGGGGTGACAACCTACAGAACATTAACCCGGATGACATCGAAAGCATGACGGTGTTAAAGGGTTCGACGGCCGCCGCTATCTATGGTGCACGCGCGGCAAACGGCGCCGTCATCATCACGACCAAGTCGGGAAACAGGAACCAGGGCTTAGGGGTTGACTTTACTTCGAGCTACACAACATCGCATGCGCTGAATTTCCTTGATGAGATCACACAAACTGAATATGGTATGGGAACCGGAGGGGTGAGGCCCCAAACTCAGGGTGAAGCCCAAGCCGCCGGTCAGTTTGGTTTCGGCGAACGTCTTGATGGCGCACCTACCGTCAACTTTGACGGCGTGATGCGTCCTTATTCTGCTTATCCCGATCGGCTGTTCGACTTCCTGCGTGCGGGAACCAATTGGACCAACACCATTGGACTTTCCGGCGGTAGCGATAAGGGAAGCTTCCGCGTGTCGTTCTCCAATACCGATGCTAAGGGTATCGTGCCGAACAACGATTATAAGAAGCGGATCTTCAATGTGGGCATTAACCACAACATCACCGAAAAGCTCAAGCTGCAGTTGAACATCAACTATGCAAATGAGGAAAACATCAATCCGCCACAAATCGGTACGCAAGGAGATGGTGCAATTAACTTCTTCAACCGTCTGGCCATCTCCACACCGTTGGAGGCATTCAGGAACAACGCCATTGACCCTGTGACCGGTGCGGAGTTGCGCACGAATGGTTTCCTCGGGACGATCAACAACCCGTACTACGCGATTCAAAAGGGACAGTTTTTCGATGACGACAGAAATCGTCTTCTCGGTACAGCAACATTGCGTTACGAATTCACCGACTGGCTGTATGTCCAGGGCCGCTTCAATTACGATCATGGCCAGGGCTTTATGGAATGGAACGCCCTCAACGGTTCCGGTGCTCCAACGCTGTTCAACGGCGACGGAACGTACCGAGGTAACTACAACATTCAGCAAGACCAGACAACAGATATCAACGCTGACTTCCTTGTCGGTGGTAGTAAGGAGTTTGGCAGATTCTCCGTTGATGCCAGCGTGGGGGGTAATACGTGGAGAACAAAATTCCAACGCAACGAACAGAATTCCAGCAACTTCATCGTACCTGACCTTTACTCTCTTTCCAATGGAACACTTCGGAATCAGGGTATTGCTGGTTACGTATATAGTCGCAGCCGCGTCAATTCCCTCTATGGATGGGCGGAGTTTGGCTATAACGGAATGCTCTATCTGAATTTCACGGGTCGGAACGACTGGTTCTCAGTATTGAATCCCGAGAAAAACAGCAAGTTCTATCCCTCGGTGTCCGGTAGTTTCATTTTCTCGGAACTGCTGGATAATCAAACCTGGCTGACCTACGGTAAGCTGAGGGCTTCGTGGGCTCAGGTGGGAAGTGCCAACGGTGTTAATCCGTACGATGGTGCCCTTACCTACTCGATCAAGGCCAATCCATTGAATGGACAATCGTTGGCAGGTATCAGCGGCAACCTGGCGCGCAACCCGACGCTTCAACCCTTCACGGTAACGGAAAAGGAAATCGGTCTCGAAATGCGTTTGTTCAACAACAAAGTCTTGTTGGATGTCGCGGCATTCGACAAAGTAACGACCGACCAGATCATCGACGTGACGATCTCCAATGCATCGGGTTACAACAACTCGAGGGAGAACAAGGCTTCGCTTCAGAACCGCGGTCTTGAGACTTTGATCCAGGTGACTCCGATCGAGACAACCAACTTTAGCTGGACAACTTCCTGGAACAATGCCTACCTGGCAACTAAGGTTTTGGATGTCGGTAATGAGAGCGGAACGATACTCGTATTGTACTTCAATGGTACGGGTAACGAGTTCCTGGGTGAGTTGCGCTACACAGAGGGTCTGCCCATGAACCAATTGTACACCAGAACGTTCAGGAGAAACGCTTCCGGTCAGATCCTGGTGAATGACAATGGACGTCTGCTGGCCACAAACTCGTCAACGCCCGGTGCAGAAAAAACCAATGGCTTCCTGCCTGTAGGTAGTTCGATACCCAAGCATGTGGGTGGCTGGAACAATACCATCACTTACAAGAACTTTACGCTCGGCGTGCATTTCGACTACAAGTTTGGTGGTACCGTATTGTCGTCGACGCACCTGAACATGCTGCGTCAGGGGCTTTCCAAGATGTCGCTTGAAGGTCGTCGCCAAGGCGAGAACGGCATAGTAATGGACGCCGTGTACGAGAGTTCCGGGGAACCCAATACGACAGCCGTCACGGATCTGCAAGGGTTCTACGCCGATTACAGGAATTTGCAGATTGGGGATCCGTTCACGTTTAAGTCGGACTTCATAAAGCTTCGTAACATCTCCTTGACATACAACTTCACAAATGCCATACAGAGTGTACCTGCGTTAAGCTTTGTTAAGGGTTTGTCACTGACAGCGGCTTGCCGGAATGTTGCCATCTTGTACAAGGATCTTCCGGGCCTTGACCCTGAGGCCATCCAATCGTCCGGCGACTTCCGGGCTGGCTATGAAAACTCGTCACTTCCGACGACGAGGAATTACAATCTAACTCTTAACGTAAGGTTCTAAAGCTATGAAAGCAATAAAGCACTATATCCTTGCGGCGGCCGCCCTGATGTTTGCGGGGGCTTGCGATCAAGATTTTGTTGACATCAATACCAATCCCTATGCCGTGACCGACATCGATCCTGCGCTCCTGTTTGCCGGAGCGCAGCGGTCACACCTCGGCACCTGGGAGGCGGAACACACGATTGTTCAGCAATTTGTTAACCCCTACAACCAGGGGGCAACGCTTGGCTTCAACTTTAATGAAGACATAGACGGTGTAAACAATCCGAAGTGGGATCAGTCCTATCCTTCGGTAATCCGAAACATGGTTCAGGCGATGCATCTGCTGGGTGAAGATACCGACCGTACCAACTTGCTGAGCATGATTCGGATCTGGAAAGCCCAGGTGTTTATGGGTCTCGTTGATAACTACGGCGATGTGCCGTACTTCGAAGCGGGAAGAGCCGTAACTGACATCATCTTCGCGCCTGTTTACGACGACGACGCTACGATCTATGCCGACCTGGAGAAAGAGTTGAGGGAAGCTATTGCAGCCCTTAATCCCAGCGGCGATTTCGTCTCCGCGGATCTCTTTTACGGATCTAATGCGGAAAACCCGACGGGCAGCGCTGCAGATCAGGTGGCAAAATGGAAGAAGCTCGGCAACTCGCTGCTCCTGCGTTTGGGTATGCGCTATTCAAAGATCAATGCGGCAAAGGCCGAGGCTATCGTAAAGGATGCCGTCAACGGCGGCGTGATGACGTCCAATGACGACAATGCATATGTGAAATACGATGGCACGCTGTATACGCACAACGTAAACAACAACCTGAGAAACTTCTCTCACTTCAACTATGCGGCCGAGCCGTTTGTCGATCAACTCAAAAATACGGATGACCCTCGTGGGAAATTCATAATCGCCAATTTTGCCGACCCGGGTGCCGTGGCGAACGACGTGGATCCGGATACCGAACTCTCCAATCAGTTTGGTGTTCCCATCGGCGTGACAAACACCGAAATCTCTGATCCTAATGGTCCCTATCGTGGCTCCCGCGCCGGAGGGCTGAACTACTCACAAATCAACATCTGGACCATAGCGTCGCCGGCAGCGCCTGAGTTTTGGGTCACCTACGCGCAAACATCACTTTTGATGGCCGAAGCCGCTCACAGAGGCTGGATAGCAGGGGACCCCAAGGAGTATTATGAGAATGCCATTCGCGCGGACATGGACGTGTATTCGTTGTATCCCGGCGTGACCCCCATCCCGAGTACCGACGTAGATGCTTACCTGGCACATCCGGATGTGGCCTACAACGACACCGACGCGCTCGAACTGATCAACACGCAATACTGGATTGTCAACATCAGGAATGGCACGGAGGCGTTTGCTAACTTCAGGAGAAGCGGTTACCCGACGCTGAGCCCTAACCTGTTCAATAACAACCTGAATGGTGGATTCGCAAGGAGGATGTCTTACCCGGACAGGGAAGCGTCCGCTAACGCAGAAAACTACGCCAAAGCCGCCGCTGCGATGGGAGGCGACAACCTCGTTGGCCGTGTGTTCTGGGATGTAGATAATTAATTTGTAGTTCACATATCCAAGGGAAAAGGGCAGCGATGAGCTGCCCTTTTTTGTGAATGAGTGAATGCCCTTCGACAAGCTCAGGAAGGGGAGCCGGCGACGGAGTCGCAGGTCGGTCGCCCAGTCCGTCGAATGCAGATTACAGACTATTGCCTACCGGAATCTACTTGTCGTCATAAAGCGATTCCTCCGAATAGAACACCCGTTCTCCCACAACCCGCGCGGGGGAAGTATACGGATGCTCGGCGGCTTTGCCGGCTGCTGTGATGTGCTGGACGGTCCACCCTTTGGCTTTTAAGTAATCCGATACCAACGCGCGGTGACAACGCCACCACACCGCTTCCGCACACATGTAAACCGCAGGATGTTGCAGCGCAATGGTTTCGAGTTCGGCGACTGCCGTTCGGAAATCTTCGGTTTCCATGTAGTCAGCATATCCGCGAAACGCGCTGTTCCGCCAACGATCGTTTTTGGAATTCTTTTGTACCTGCCTGCGGCCGCCGAGGCCTTCGAGGTGAATGTAGTTGATCCCGGCGTTCTGTAGTTCCTGTTCCAGCTGCTCCTTATTGAAATCCGGAAATTTTCGCGAGCCGGGAAACCGGCGAATATCGACTAATGTCCTGATACCAAATGATTGCAGCATGGCGATCAGCCGGGTGATGTTGTGGGTAGAGTGCCCGACAGTGTAAACGACGCGTTCTTCCGATGGGTCCATGACAGAAAGAACAGGATTTGTGCTGCAAAAATTCGGCTTGCGGATATGCCTTTCTGGTGTGAAGTGCTTCCCGAAACTCCTTTCAATGGGAAATAATAACTAATATGGACACGCCATTACTAAGCACTTTCGATGAAAGCCGTAGTGATTACACAACCGGGAGACAGTGGTGTGCTGCAAATCGAGGAACGTCCCATGCCGTCGTGCGGTGGCGATGATGTGCTTGTCCGGGTAGCGGCCGCTGGTGTCAACCGACCGGACATCGCCCAACGCAAGGGAAGGTACCCCGCGCCAAAAGGAGCACCTGCCGACATTCCCGGCCTCGAGATAGCCGGGGAAATCGTAGAGGTAGGGAGCCGGGTCGGCTCATGGAAAGTGGGAGACAAGGTATGCGCACTCGTGCCCGGTGGCGGGTACGCTGAGTATGCCGCCGTCCCGGCCGGACTATGCCTGCCTGTGCCGAAGGGCCTGAGCCTCATACAGGCCGCCGCTCTCCCAGAGACGTTTTTTACGGTCTGGAGCAATGTTGTTGACCGCGGGCGCTATGTGCGCGGCGAGTCGTTGCTCGTCCATGGTGGCACCAGCGGCATCGGGGTCACAACTATTCAGATGGTAAAGGCCTTAGGTGGTGGCGCGGTGTACGCCACGGCAGGCACCGATGAGAAGTGCCGGTATTGTGAATCACTTGGCGCGGAGAGGGGAATCAACTACAAGACGGAAAATTTTCGCGACGTGATCCTCTCCGTAACCGATGGCCGGGGTGTGGACATCATTCTGGACATGATCGGAGGACCATACACCGAACCCAACCTGGAATGTCTCGCAGAAGAGGGAAGGCTTGTATTGATCAACTACATGAAAGGCGACGAGACGACCATACACCTCTCACACGTATTGCGTAAACGTCTTACCATCACCGGCTCCACGCTGCGCGCCCGAAGCGTTGAGTTCAAGGCAGCAATAGCACAAAATCTCAGAATGCACATCTGGCCGCTGCTTGAAAGCGGAGCGATAAAGCCGGTGGTATATAAAGTTTTCTCCATGGCCGAAGCGCCGGCGGCCCATGATCTGATGCAGAGTAGTGAGCATATGGGGAAGATCGTATTAGAGTGGGCATAAGGCAATGGGCAGTAGGCAGCGCTGAGTTAATCAGGATATGGCGTATATATGTCGGGTGTTGTTTGTATGTCTCTACAAGCTACCCACGATTGATGATTGCATCAGAGACTAACATTGTGTCCCCACGGGACACGCCCCACGGACAACGTGGTTTCTACAAACATTGCGTCCCTACGGGACGCGGGGTGCTAGAATTCCAATTGTTATCCGACAATGGTGCAAATGCACGGATCCTAAATTCGTTTGAATGTTGTCAACAAACCTGAATGGCTGGTGCCCGTGTTCCTACCGGACGCGGGGTTTTAACACACCCGGATTAATATTTCCAATTTACGCACAGGAGATCAAACACCTCTCGAATGTTCTATGCAATCTGGATCGTTGGCACAGGTGTCCCATAGGGACACAATGTTTGTTGCAACCGAAAGGAGGAGAGGGCCAAGAGGGGCTGTCCAAAAAGTCCAGATGATCCCAATTAAAAAAAGCCCATTAACGAAG
>JAJJPK010000228.1:0-33805 GCA_032907565.1 Cyclobacteriaceae bacterium
CAGCCTCTCGCTTGTGTTCATCATCATCTTCCTGCGGGAAATCAACCGAAAGCTCGGACAGGGTATCCTCCTCAACTTTGTATCGGGACGTTATTTCGAACCGAGGTCCGAAAACCGCGTCTTCATGTTTCTCGACCTGAACGATTCTGTGGGGCGTGCCGAAACCCTCGGCGACATGGCTTACCACAATTTGTTAAACGACTTTTTTCACGACATCACAGACCCGATAATGTCGGCAGGAGGAAGGATCCATCACTATGTTGGCGATGAGGTAGTGGTATCGTGGATATTGAAGGAACAGATGACTACCGATAAATGCCTTCGCGCCTACCTGAACTGTCGAAGCAAGCTCGCTTCCCTCAGTGACAAGTATAGGGCAAGTTACGGGATGGTACCCGGCTTCAAATGCGCGTTGCACTGCGGCCCTGTAATATGCGGCGAGGTCGGGGAAGTTAAAAGTGACATTGTTTTCCACGGCGACACCATAAATGCTACTGCGCGGTTGGAACGGATGTGCGCTGTGCTGGGTCAGGAAGTGTTGATCTCAGCCGCCTTTTATCAGCGACTGTCTCCTGCGTGGCAGTCGCACTTCAGACTCCGCGATGAACTCACACTCCGGGGAAGAAACAAGCCATTGCCAGTGTACGAGTTGGCTGATGTCTCAAAAGTTCAATTGCCTCGCGTAAAGGCTCCGAGCGGGATTGAGTTCGCCTGATTTGACGAGATAATCACAAACCGTTTCGGCCACTTCCGTGGATCGAAGGTTATGACCCAAGCCACTGGTTTCGATAAGCTGTGACGATTTCCAGACGCTGTGAAGCGCTCTTGCGTAGTGGATGGGCGTCTGATCATCCTGCTGGTCGTGAATGATAAGTCCGGGACTGCTGATTCTTGTCGCAAACCGGGCAGTGGAATAATAAGAAACAGGAACTCCGAACACCCTTTCGAATTCGCGGACTGCCAGATCGGTGGTGTGTGAGGTCAGATTCAACTGTTTGCTGAAGTGCGCGACGAAGTCTGCTGCCTCTCCCGGCGGCGCGAGGAGTACGAGTCGTTCCACAGGCAGGGAAGTATTCTCATACATGGCGTGGAGTATGGAAAAGCTTCCAATCGAGTGGGCGACGACAGCATCCATGGTGCCGTGCTTTTCAATGAATCTTTGGATGACATCACTGTATAGCGGTACGGAAAGGAAGCTGCCTTCGGATAACCCGTGGCCGGGTGCGTCGAACGCGTAGAGTGTTGTGTCCTGCCCCATCAGGCGTTGCACATACGGTCTCCATCGGAAGGTATTGCTTTGCCATCCGTGGAGGAACAGGATCTTCATCTTGCCGCGTCCCCAGCGGTATCCCTGGATGTCGGTCTTGCCGTGAGAGAAACGAAATTTTTCTGATCCGTCGAGAAAGGTTTTATGTCGGGCTTTCAGGCGTGGTCGTACAGGGTAGCAGAAGAGGTTCAGCGCCTGGGACGATGCTTTTGCGGGGGCGACGCGTGCTAGGGTGTTGAGGTAAGCGCCGGCAAGTCGAAACAGAAGGGTGTTCATATCATTCCTTTTTTTTAAATACCAATCGGTATCTTACTATTCAAGAGAAAACGGCATCCGGTGTGAAAGGGTTACAGTTCAATTTCTTCGAGTTGTGCGGTCAGGTGTTTGAGTACGCGTCGGATGTCGTTGTTATCGCCCTGCAGACGTCCCATCATGATGGCGCCTTCGAGAGAGGCGATAATCAGCGTGGCGTAGAACTCAGCATTTACGCCCTGTTTGATCTGCTTGTGCTTCATCCCATTCTCGATGATCTTGATGATCGATCCTCTGAGGGTGTCCAGGATTTTCAGCGCTTCGCGTTTCAGTACGGGGCTGGCGTCGTCCGACTCGATGGCGGCATTCATCAGGGGGCAGCCTCCTTTGAACGGTGGGTCGGTAACGTAGGATTCGAAGAACCCAAAGATGGCGCGCAGCTTCCGGCCTGCTGTAGGCTCGGGCTTTACTACGGCTCGCATCTTCGCGTACATCGATTCCGCCATGGCGGCAAGCGATTGCCGTTCCAGTTCTTCCTTGTTCTTGAAGTGGCGGTATATAGCACCCTTGGTGAAGCCCGTCGCGTCGGTGATGTCGCTCACAGACGTAGCCTGGTATCCACGCGTGTTGAACAGCACCGCCGAGCGTTGCAGGATACGGTTCTTCGTGTACTCCGGGTTGCGCATGCCCAAAGATACCAATCGGTATCTTAGTAGCAAACAAAAATTGACAGAACTTTCAGTTGGTTTGGAGGTAATGGATTTAATTGTCCCGGACGAACAGAAGGATTTCGCGTCCCTGGTTGCAGGATATGTTGAGGGAGTTGTCGGAAATCTTTACGAAGTCTGCGTTGGAGATGCTTTGGAGCAGCATCGAGCTCCACTCGTCCTGGACATACAGATTTCCGAACGACGTAAACGTGAACCGGCTTCGGTTGCCGATCTCATAGATACCCAGCATGGGACCTCCGAGGCTGTCGGTGTGGATAGCGCCTGCGCGCCCGTCGCCGGAGAAGGTAAGCACGATGGGTCGTTCTACCTGGACGAGCTTTCCGTCGACCGCCCCGGTCTGGGTGTTGTAATAGTGCGCGAGTTTCCACCGCCCATTCAGGGAAAGGGTCTCTTCATCGCAGGAGGTCCATAGCAGGATGGCGAAAAACGCGACTACCAGTTTGCTTTTCATACCGGGCGCAGGTTACAACTTATAAAAATACCATTTATTGGGCAGACGGCAAAGACCCCCCCGGAAGGAGTTGAAACAGAAAACCCCGGTCTGTTAGGGCCGGGGTTTCAGGGATTGTTTTTTTTCTCAGAGCTTGGCGGTGAGTTCCTTGCCCGGTTTGAAGCGAGCCACCTTCTTCGCCTTGATCTTGATCGTTTCTCCGGTCTGAGGATTGCGGCCAACCCGAGCAGCACGCTTGGACACAGAGAACGTTCCGAAACCCACCAAAGTCAGCTTGTCGCCCTTCTTCAGCGTCTTGCTTACGCCTTCAAAAAATGATTCCAGGGCGGCACCTGCCTGCGCCTTGGTGATGCCTGCATCTTCGGCAATTTTGGAAACCAGTTCAGCTTTGTTCATAAATGAATTGTTATAAATACCGGGTCGCAAAGTTATACGCTTTTTGATTTGAACCAATTTTTTCGATTCGTTCAACTCAAGAAAATCCCAATAAATACAGGGGTTGGCAGGGGGGTCAGGTCGAATAACTTTGCTGTTCGGTTGAGGTTTTTTGCACCAATGTTCTACCTTTGATACGGGGGTTGGTATCGGCGGGTACCCTGTAAATTCCATCCCCCGTATGTTCCATCCTAAAACATCATCACATGCAAATCACAAAGCACCGGGTCGCCGCTATTCATTATACGCTGAAAGACAATCAAGGAAATATACTTGACTCAAGTGAAGGTCGCGATCCTCTTTACTACATTCAGGGCATCGGTAACCTAATACCCGGTATGGAAGAGGGCCTGGAAGGCAAGGAGCAGGGCGAAAAGTTAAACATCCGCGTGTCCCCTGAGAAAGGTTATGGGGAACTAAATCCGCAACTCATTCAAAAGGTACCTAAGGAAGCTTTTGGTGGGCAGGAAGTACGGCCCGGTATGCGCTTCAGTACCAACCGGGGGGAGACAGTGGTGTTACTGAAGTGGGTGCGGATACCGTAACCGTAGACGGAAACCATCTCCTGGCGGGCGTCGATCTTTTCTTTGAAGTTGAGGTTGTAGAAGTGCGCGCAGCTACACCCGAGGAATTGCAACACGGGCACGTTCACGCGCCTGGCGGTCAACACCATGGATAGCCGAACCGGCTATCCCTGCTGCTGATTGGTGTGAACTTCCTTTTCGGTGAGTACGGGCTTCTTGTCGTAGTACTCTACTTCCGGGACAAAACCAAGATGGATCTTTAAGCGGTTAAGGTCGGGCTTCACGACTTTAACATCATAGCCGTCTTCCTCGAGGATGGCGCGCATTTCTTCCGCACGCTCACTCGTCTTGTAAACGATGCTCATCTCCCTCGCGAACACGGGGAAGCGTCCTTTACGGTTCTCCACATCCTTGAAATTGTAGCCAGCAAGAAACAGGTCGGAGTTCTTCTCCTGGATCCGGAAGAGTCCCACGTGCACCGACTCCTGCATTACAGCGAGTACTTCAGCCCGGGTTCCGGCCACCTCGTGTGTGAGTTTGAATATTTTTTTCGTATTGCCCTGGTGCGATTTGTCCAGGAATATCAGGTCAAAGTTTTTTACATATGCAGCAATGCTGATGGCCTGGCCGATTACGATCATTGGATTCTCCGCATCCCCGGTCAGTTCTACATCAAGGTTCTTGGAAGCGAAAAATTCCCTAAGGCGGTTGTTCCGCTTCTCGACAATGGCTTTCATCTTTCCGTCGAGAGGGCGGTTGATTCTAAGTTTCATAGCACAACACTTAAGTTAACTACCTCTTAATTCCTTTCAGTTGCGCTTACCTTCGTAAGCCTTCAATTGTCATAACAGGTAAAACGAACCTCAACTGTTAAAAGTTGAACCAAGGCCTTTTTTGAAAATCCGATCGGAGTAGTGTCGCTTGCGAGAGGTAAACCAAAAATAGGAAATTCTCTACTAAGTTCCGCGCACGCCCTTCGTTTTCTGGATGAGCGGTTGGATGCAGTGGAATTTTTACCCGACCGGGTAAACTTTTTTGATCCCATTGTCATCCCTATGAAAGGGAAAATTTCCGGGGAAGGGTAAGCGCCTGAAAGGGTAATTGCGGGCTCGGAGGGATTCAAACCCCCAACCTTCTGATCCGTAGTCAGATGCTCTATTCAATTAAGCTACGAGCCCCGGGATGCCCCGATTTTTGGGATTGCAAATGTAAATAATAAAACTGCCCGGCCAAAGAAATGATTTGGCCCTGCCTGCAAAAAACTTATTTTTGGGACTCATTTTAAAAGCTTTTCCCATCGCATGACCATAAGGCCCGTCTGTCTCCTCCTGTTAGCAGCCTTCTTGTGCTCAAACACCATGGCACAGGAATCATCGGATACTCCGCAGCCCAGCCGCAGGAGCCTTCCCGACCTCCCAGGATCGTTCGTATTGGAGTTTGGCTTTCACCGGGCACTGGATGCCCCTGACACCTTCGACATTGGGTTTTGGGGCTCGCGGACCGTCAACGTATACTACCAGTTAGACAAGCGGATCGGCAACTCGAAATTCAGTGTACACCCCGGCATCGGGTTGAGCCTCGAACGTTTCAAGCTGACCAACAACTATACTCTTACGAGTACGGTATCTGAAACGCAACTCATACCTGCCTCCGACCTGTACCCGGGAGTCAAGAAGTCCATGCTGATTACAAATTATATCGACGTACCGGTTGAGATCCGCTTCAGCACCCGACCCGATGATCCCAGCCGAAGCTTCCGGGCATCTATCGGCGGGCGTGTCGGATACCTGTACGACTCCTTTACGAAAATCAAGTACAGCGACGAGGGGGAAGTCCGGTCGATCAAGAACAAACAAAACTATAATCTGCGCAAGCTTCGTTACGGCGCGTTCTTTAAGATCGGGGTGGGTAACCTGGGCCTGATCACGCACTACAACATCACACCGCTCTTCGACGATAACGAGGGACCTGAACAGGCAGAGATGAGCACCTTCACCATCGGCCTTTCCCTTTCAAGTTTCTGATCAGAACATTACGATCATCGAGATAAACCCGATGGCAAAACCCGACACCCCGCCAATTAGAATCTCACGCGGAGTATGAGCATTTAACTGAAGGCGAGCAGACATCACCGCACCGGCAACCAACAGGCATCCACTCGTAGCATAAAGCAACGCGTTGCCTTCCGACGCTTTGTTCAACGGCACAAAGATTCCAAGCAAGCCGCAAATGGCCAGACTGTGAACGCTGATCCGGTAAAAGAACGTGAGCAGCGTTGCCCCCACCACGAGAAAATCCATGATCAGCAGGAACCGAAAGATGTTATCGTTGTAATCGATCCCGAACTTCCAGTAAAAAAGGTAAGTCATGATCAGGTAAAACAACGAGATGAACACAAACGGAATGTATCGGTCGCGCCGTTCCGGCATGGAAAGCGAGGGGATCGAACCGAACAACTTGAATATAAAAAGATTGATTGCCGGCAGCATGAACGTCACCAGGAAGATCAACATGAGGAAGCCCACATAGTTCTCCGGTCTCACCGGCTCAAGCGCCACGGGGAAGATCAGCATCAGTATACCACAGAGGTACGTGCCCATCAGCAGTGGATGAAGCAATACAGAAATAATGCGGGCCAGCAGATCCACGTTAGAGCTCCTTTCTCAGCCGCGCCACAGGAATGTTAAGTTGCTCGCGGTACTTGGCAACAGTCCGTCGGGCGATATTGTAGCCTCTCTGGTTGAGTATCTTTTCGAGCTTGTCGTCGGAGTACGGTTTGCTCTTGTCTTCGGAATCTATAATCTCTTTGATGACTTGCTTCACTTCACGACTGCTCACCTCCTCGCCCGAATCGGTCGTAATCCCCTCTGAGAAAAAGTATTTAAGCGGGTAAATCCCGAAGTCTGTCTGCACGGTCTTGCTGCTTGCCACCCGCGATACTGTGGAGATATCCATGTTGATCATGTTGGCAATGTCCTTGAGGATCATCGGCCGCAGCTTGGTTTCGTCGCCTTCAAGGAAGAACTCGTATTGAAAATCGACGATCGCCTTCATGGTCTTCAGCAGCGTCTGCTGCCGTTGCTTGATGGCATCGATAAACCATTTTGCAGCATCCAGCTTGTGCTTGACGAAGGTGACCGCCTCCTTCAGTTTCTTGTCTTTCTTGTCGCTCTTATCGTACGCCTTGAACATCTCGGCATACGACCGGCTTATGCGCAGGTCGGGCGCATTGCGGCTGTTCAATGTCAGCTCGAGCTTGCCGTTGTTTGACGTAAGAATGAAGTCGGGAATGATGTATGAATTCTTGGCCATCGTTGACCCGCTGCCGCTGCCGGGCTTAGGGTTCAATTTCACGATGAGCTCCATGGCGTCGCGGATAAAATCTTCATCCTCAACGTCGAGCTTTTTCTGGATCTTGCTATAGTGTTTCTTGGTAAACTCGTCGAAGCATTCGGATATGATCTTCTTGGCCACGGCCACGTCGATATCGTGTCCGTTATCCATTCGATCGAGCTGCAGCAGAAGACACTCCTGGAGGTTGCGTGCAGCAATGCCGGGGGGATCGAACGTCTGAATTTTTTTCAGCACTTCCTCAACCTCCTCGCGGGTTGTCTCTATACCTTGTGAAAATGCGAGATCGTTGACGATCGCATCAAGATCACGACGGATGTATCCATCTCCCTCGATGCTTCCTACCAGCTGCTTTCCGATGGAATACTGGGGCTCCTCGAGACCCAGAAATTCAAGCTGGTCCATGAGCTGTTCGTGCAGCGTGGTCGCCATCGGGATAGGCATTTCCCGATCGTCTTCATCATCGCCATCACCCTGCATCTTATACCCCGAGTAGTCGTCCTCGTGCAGGTAGTCCTTGATATCAAGCTCGTCATCCGCGGTGGAATCCTCCCGGACGTCCTCCTCCATCTGAGGTTGCTCGTCAAGAGGTTCCTCCTCCCCTTCCTCCAACGCAGGGTTCTGTTCAAGTTCCTCCTCGATGCGAGCCTCAAGTTCCGCCGTAGGCACCTGCAACAGCTTGATAAACTGAATTTGCTGAGGAGAAAGCTTCTGTTGTAACGACTGGCTTAAACCAAGCTTTTGCATTCAAAAAGTGCGTTTTTAACAGCTTGACAAAGCTACGATTAAAGAGGCATTTGTAAAACACAATTTTCGTTCCAAGATATTGTAACAGCCTTAGAATGCATCACAATTCCTTGGACATACCGCGCAAATTATCGTTTTTTGCGGCCTTCACCCTTGTGTCCCAGGCATGAAGCGAACCCGTGTCAAAGAACTGCTTCGACTCGCACCTTCCGGTCAGTCCGTTGTTGTAATGGGCTGGGTCCGGACCTTCAGAAACAACCAGTTCATCGCCCTTAGCGACGGCTCGACCCTCAGTACGATACAGCTTGTCGTCGATTATAAGACGACGGACGAAGCTCTTTTGAAACGCATCACCACCGGTGCCTGCATTCGCGCGGAAGGTACCCTGGTCCCGTCGCCCGCAAAGGGACAGACCGTAGAAGTTAAAGTATCGTCGCTGGCCATTTTAGGCGACAGCGACCCGGAGAAATTTCCGCTTCAGCCCAAGCGTCATTCTCTCGAGTTTCTCCGGGAGATCGCGCATTTGCGGCCACGAACCAATACGTTCGGCGCCGTGATGCGGGTACGCCACGCCCTGTCGTATGCCGTACACACCTTTTTTAACGATCGCGGCTTCATTTATGTTCACACCCCCATCATCACAGGGTCCGACGCCGAAGGTGCAGGTGCGATGTTCAGGGTCACTACCCTGGACCCGGCCAACCCTCCGAAAAAAGAAGATGGGAGTGTCGACTTTGGGGAGGACTTCTTCGGACGGGAAACCAACCTCACCGTGTCCGGACAACTTGAGGGCGAAACCCATGCCCTCGCCCTGGGCGAGATTTACACGTTCGGACCCTGCTTCCGGGCGGAGAACTCCAACACCACGCGTCACCTTTCAGAGTTCTGGATGATCGAGCCGGAGATGGCCTTCTACGACCTCAACGACAACATGGACCTGGCCGTGGCTTTTGTACGCTACCTGTGTAACTACATCCTCACCAATTGCCCGGACGACGTGGCATTCCTGGCAAACCGATTAGCGGAAGAAGAACGGTCGAAGCCCCAGGAACAACGCAGCGAAATGGGGCTCGTTGAAAAACTGAAGTTCATAGTGGAAAACGACTTTGAGCGGATCACGTACACAGAGGCTTTTGAGATCCTGAAGAACTCCACGCCGAACAAGAAAAAGAAATTTCAATTCCCGATTGAAAACTGGGGTGTCGACCTTCAGTCGGAACACGAACGATTTCTCGTAGAAAAGCACTTCCGGAAGCCCGTCATCCTTTATAACTATCCGGCCGACATCAAGGCCTTCTACATGAAACAAAACGACGACGGCCGCACCGTAGCGGCTATGGATGTTTTGTTCCCCGGTATTGGCGAAATCATCGGCGGCTCAGAACGGGAGGCCGATTACGGCAAATTGCTGAACCGCATCCGCCAGCTCGGTCTTCCGGAGGAAGAGCTCTGGTGGTACCTCGATCTGCGGAAATTCGGCTCCGCACCCCACAGCGGATTCGGGTTGGGCTTCGAACGGATGATGCAGTTCGTCACGGGCATGACCAATATCCGGGACGTGATTCCCTTCCCGAGGTATCCGGGTAACGCTGAATTCTGACGCAGCGATTTTTACGGATTCTGGCGGAACGCGAGCAGCGGAACCCGACTTTGGAACGCGAGCTTTCGCGTCAGGCTCCTGTCGAACAGCTTTTCATACAGGCTATGCTCGTGTGTAAAGGTAGTGAGCAGGTCGCTTGACGTTTCCTTGACATACGCCTCAACGGCCCTATCCACGTCACGATCGGCAACCACCTTTACCTCGAACTGGTCATAGTCGACCTTGGCAATGGCTTCCCGTATGCGGGCCTCGGCTACAGGTACATCTTTGGTATCGGCAGCGGCGTGGAAGATGTGCACTGTCGTTTCGAAAATCTTGACAAAGGGAAGCATGGTGGCAAGCTCATCGTCGATGTGCACCAGGTCGGTGGCGTATACCACCTTTCTTATCCCGTGGAATTCCGCGAGCTCAGGAACCACCAGCACGGGGATATGGCTGATCTCAATTAACGACGCCGTATTGCTTCCAAGAACGACCTTCTTCAATCCATTGGCCCCACGCGTGCCGATCACGATCAACCCGGAACGAAGTTTTTTCGCTTCGTTTTTCACGGTTGCGTTGAAAGACGAACCCTGCACAATGCGATGTTGCAAGGGCTGCGTGGTCTTTAGTTTTCCCGCCAGCTCAGCGGTCAGCAACTCCATATCTTCCCGGGCGACACGCATAAGTTCCTCCTCCAGCGCCTCCAGTCTGAGCCGCATGCTCGCACGCGTAGGCTGAATGACGGTCACCACGTGCAGCAGGGTAAGGGAACCATCCAGCTTATTTGCAAGCTTGACGGCATAGTCGATGGCAACGCGTGAAAGGTCAGAAAAATCGGTCGGGACCAGGATATTTACCATTAGCAGTCGGGTTTCAAATTCTAAAATAGCGTTTTTGTCCCTATCCGCATAACCTCCTACTTTCAGCAGTTGCGAAAAACTCCGCAAGCGGTGGGCCTGGTGCCGTTCATTTTGTGAAGGAACGCTTGCGGCATCGCACTAAAATTCGAACCTTGGCGACTCATCCGGGTAATCGGAAGCCGCCAACTATCGTATGGGTAAGCGCACCTTCGCGAGCGACAACTACGCCGGAGTACATCCGGCGATCCTGGAAGCTTTGACCCGCGCGAACGAGGGCCACGCTCCCTCCTCTGGATCTGATGCGTACACGCAACGCGCTACTCAGCGATTCAAAGCGCTGTTTGGTTCCGATGTGGAACCCTTCTTTGTCTACAACGGAACGGGTGCGAACGTGTCCGCGCTGTCTGCAATCACGCGCCCTTTTCACGCCGTCATCTGTTCCGAGCTTGCACATATCAACGTAGACGAATCGACGGCCCCCGAACACTTTACGGGTTGCAAGATCCTTCCCATTCCAACTGAAGATGGCAAGATCTATCCCCACCAGATTGAAGATCGCATTCAGCGCATCGGCGACCAACACCATGCGCAGGCGCGCGTCATCTCTATATCGCAGTCCACAGAATACGGAACGGTGTACACCATTGAAGAAGTCCGGGCCATCGCTACTACGGCCAGGCGCCATAACCTGCTGCTTCACATGGATGGATCAAGGATCGCGAATGCAGCAGTAGCGCTTGACGCACCTTTTCGCGCATTTACACGCGATGCCGGCGTCGATGTTCTGTCGTTTGGCGGGACGAAAAACGGTTTAATGTTCGGCGAGGCTGTGCTATTCTTTAATGCCAGCCTGGCATCGGACTTCCGCTTCATCCGCAAGCAGGCGATGCAGTTACACTCTAAGATGCGGTTTATCGGTGCACAGTTCGACAGACTCCTCGCTGACGACCTGTGGGTGGCGAACGCCCGGCATGCCAACGAGATGGCACGCGAACTCGCCGAGAGAATCGGGAAGATCAAGGGCGTTACCATCACCCGCAAGGTAGAAGCCAATAGTATATTCATTATACTTCCCCCCGCCGTCGCCACAAAAATGCACGAAGCGTATTTCTTTTATCCGTGGAATGAAAAGATCAACGAATACAGGCTGATGTGTGCGTTTGATACAACCCTGGAGGATGTGGAGGATTTTGTCAGTCGCCTGGAAGCGGCGATGGCTGATAGAGACGCGTGATTGCGCCGCTACGGTTTTAGGAATTTGAAAATTCCCCGGTACTGGGTCTCGTTGTCTTTGATGGAAAGGAAATAATAGCCGGGAGCGAAATCTTTGACCGTTACCCTCATTTCGTGATCATTGATCGTTTCAACCTCTGGCGTAAATTCGTTCCCGATGATACTATGTACAGAGAGGCTGACGTTAGATGCTTTGAGGTCGCCGAGTTGGACAAAGAGGTAATCGGGGGCGGGGTTCGGATAAAGCCTGATGCCTGCGCCCTCCCGTTGCTCGGTGCCATACGAAAGGTTTGACCCGGGCTCCCCTTCGGATTGGGCGAACGCGGAGATCATCCCCAGGGATAGCACAATTACCAATAACGAGCGTAAAATCATTGTCCTATAGGCAAACCCTTTTGAATTTCCTACTCAAAATATACGGCAAATTCCGCACCAAAGTTCCGACTTTTCCACAAATCCCTGTTGGGGACTCTCTTCAGTTATTAGATGCCATCAAAGGCGGAAAAGTTTAGTGCACGACCCATAAATATTGGAAAAAATTCCCTTTTTGGGGATACAAAAACGCCCAATCTACCTGAAAGCCTGTGGAAGGTACTCTATGAGGTCTGAGGCAATCAGTCCCTCCGTTCCCTTGTCTACCTCAGCGATATCCCCGGCACGCCCGTGAAGGTATACACCCATAATGGCGGCCTCAAGGGGGGTGTACCCCTGAGCAAGGATACCCGTAAGGATACCGGTGAGTACATCGCCGCTGCCACCGGTGGCCATCCCCGGGTTTCCTGTCGGGTTGAAGTAGATGTTGCCATCGGGACTGGCGATCGTCGAATAAGCCCCTTTAAGCACCACAATGACATTGTGCCGCCGCGCAAAGTCGCGCACCAAATTCAACCGCGCGAAGTCGTCGGTCCAGGGTCCGGCCAGTCGCTCGAATTCCCGCGGGTGAGGCGTTAGCAGACTGAGGGGAGGGACAAGATCCATCATGCCCGGGTTTGCCGCCAGGATGTTGAGGGCGTCGGCGTCGATGACCATTGGCTTTCGGTGACCCTCCAAAAAGTGCCGGAATGCCAGGGCGGTAGCCTGCGCGGTGCCGATCCCTGGCCCGATTCCTACAGCGTCCGCGTTCATGTCTGGCAATTCCGTGATAGCGTGCGTTCCCGGGTCGACGGTCGCCATCGCCTCCGGCACGGCCGTCTGGACAATATTATACCCGCATCCGGGGACGTGCATGGTGAGCAGCCCGAGGCCGGACCGTAAAGCAGCCCGCGCACACAGTACGGCAGCCCCCATCTTCCCATAGCCGCCCGCAATAATCACTGCCCGCCCGTAGTCGCCCTTGTGGCCAAACCTGGACCTGCGCTTGCGGATGCGGCGAACATCCTTGCGCTGAATCTGGTACGTCGTAGTTGTCGCGCTGTCGAGGAAACGCTCCGCGAGACCAATGTCAACAACATGCCACTCTCCGGTAAACGGGTAAGATTCGGGGAGATAAAAGGCCAGCTTGGGCGATTGAAAGGTCACGGTATAATGTGCCTTTACAATGGCACCCGCCGAAGGTTTGTCTGCCAGCAGCCCCGAGGGAATATCGATAGCCACACGGGTGGCTTCGGCCCCATTAATTTGTTCAATCGCGTAGGCGTATATACCGTCAGCCGGACGTGAGAGACCGGACCCAAAGATTCCGTCGATAATAATATCGCACTCACCAAGGTCCATCGGGTCGGCTGGCCGCCGCACGTCGAACCGGGGTATTGCCTTTTCGAGTCTCCCCAGATTTGTATTGAAGTCGGCCGACCCTTTCCCTTCGCCCCATACGACCCAAACCTTGACTGTATATCCCCATTCTTTCAGCATTCGGGCTATGCCCAAACCATCACCGCCATTGTTGCCGGTGCCGCATACGACGCCAATTCGTCGGCTGGCGTTAAATCGCTCTGCAAACCATACTACAAAGGCGCGGCATGCGCGCTCCATCAGGTCGATGGACGCTACCGGTTCATTGCTGATGGTAAAGGCATCCCAATCCCTGATCTGATCTGTAGAGAGAATTTTGAGCATAGCGACTGATCCGTGCGTAACGGTAACGCCGTCAAATATAGGAATACGGTTAATCGCGACCGCCGCTCAGCCAGGCAACCTTTTGCTCGGGCTGGTGCTCCTTGCCGATGATCTCCGCATATAGGTCTGGCCGCCGGGCATTCCTGTACCGGTGCCCGCCTGCGCGTGTCAGCTTGTCGGGAGTCAGCAAGGCGGTGCAAAGATCGTCGCCAAGATTTCGGCATTCGGCGATGATGTCGCCGTAGGGATCGATGATCATTGAGCATCCGTTCTTCAGCTGGTCGTCGTCCATTCCGATAGGATTCGCGAATACAACATACACAGCATTATCGTATGCCCTGGCGGGCAGCCACTTTATCAGCCACTGGCGTCCCTTCAATCCGTCGAATTCCATGCGAAGGGTTGTCGGGTCGGCTTCCCGGTTCTCCCAAAGACGCGGGTCGACGAATCCCGCTCCGGGCCGGGTCGAGGGTGTGCACATGGTGACGTGTGGCATGAAGATGACATCGGCACCGAGCAACGCGGTTGCCCTGACATTCTCGATGACGTTGTTATCGTAACAGATGAGGATGCCGCATTTCCAGCCGCGGAGATCAAACACGCAATACTCCTCGCCTGGTGAGAGGTTGGGGTTGATAAACGGATGAAGTTTCCGAAAGCGTGCCAGGAATCCCTCCTCGTCCACGCAGACGTACGTGTTGTACAGGTTGCCGTCACCATCCTTTTCGAATAGCCCCGCCAATATTGCGATGCCGTAGCGTCGGGAGATCCCGATCAACCGTTGTACGCTGGGGCCATCCGGCACCGCTTCCGCTACGGCGCCCAGTTGCTCGCGTGAGAGATGTCTTGCAAACGAGTAGCCAGTTATGGAACATTCGTGGAAAGCAACAACCTCCGCACCTTCGGCTGCAGCCCGTTGCGCCATCGATTCAATAACTGAAAGATTGTACACCTTATCGCCGCTTTTGTTCTCAAACTGGACGGTCGATATTTTGATCGGATTCATACGCGTCTCGAAATCACAAAAGAAGTAATTCAGCGATTTCCTCCCAGGAGTCTACCCGCCGATGTGAAGTTTGTAGCCTACGATTGTGGGGCTGGCTGAAAAGGAAGGTGTCGCCCTCAAATTTATCCAGATTTTTCAGATGGTCGTCAATCATGATCTCGGCCTTCACGATTTCCTTGGATCCGCAAAATACGATCTGCCTCCAGCTGATAAATGGAAAGTGTTCATTTAGCCACTCTCGCTTGTCGTCGAGGCTCGTTGGAAACTCCATGGCTGCTGAGACGACAAAAACCTCGTATTTCTCGTTCAACCGCTTCAGAATATCGCGGCTGCCGGGCACCAGGGGAACGGTGCGAAAGAACCCGCGCGTATTGGCATGACGCGACCCGTGGGGGAACGCTTCGAATTCCGCCAAACCGTCGAGTTTGTCTATTTCGAGTCGAATTCCTGAATCTTTTTCGTGATAGGCTATGAACTGGCTGTAGACGTCCGCCAGAACGCCATCCATATCCACTGCAATTCTCTTCATGAAGGCGCTTCGCTAGTTCGCAGCGTATTCTCGATGTACTACAGATTTCGTTTCTTCAGTTCGTCGACGGCATGGTTCGCTGCTCGTGCCGTAATGGCCATAAAAGTCAGCGTCGGGTTTTGCGTGCCCGTGGACGTCATGCACGCGCCGTCCGTGACAAAGACATTTGGGCAGTGATGCATCTGATTCCATGCATTGAGCAATGACGTACGTGGATCGCGTCCCATGCGCACACCGCCCATTTCATGAATATCCGAACCCGGAGGCGAATGCGTATCGTTGGCTCGAACGTTTACAAATCCGGCTTTCTCGAACATTTCACGCGACTGCTCCACGTAATCCTGAACCATCTTGTCGTCATTCTCGGTCCATTCGCAGGAAATAATCAATTGCCGAATGCCGTATTTATCCTTAAGGTCTTTGTGCAGGCGCACATGATTCTTTTCGATAGGTATCACCTCACCCATCATCCAACTGCTGATATGCCATGAACCGAGTCTTGGGTGAAGAAGGTTTTCGCGCAGTTGATGCCCAATAACTGACGTATCAGAGGAAGAACCCCTTCCTCCACCTATTCCGATCGCATAGCCCCTGAGAAAATCCGTCTCCTGCTTTCTCACATTCCGGAACCGAGGGATATAGCTGTGGCTGGGATTTCTTCCGTCTGTGCGTTTATCCTTGAAGCCCTCAAAGGTCGCGTTGGCCTTGCCGCGATAGTTGTGCCAGGCGATGTATTTACCCAGCAAGCCATTATCGTTACCCAGGCCATTCGGAAATCTCGACGAGGTAGAATTCAACAGGATGGCGTTGGTGTTCAATGCGGAGGCATTGACGAAAATGATGGTCGCGTAAAACTCAATCATCTCCTTGGTGTGGCGGTCGATGATGCGAACGCCGGTAGCCTTTCCTTTCTTGTCGTCGTAGATGATGGAATGCACGACGGCGTCTGGGCGTATCGTCAGATTACCTGTCTTCAACGCCCAGGGAAGCGTGGATGCATTGCTGCTGAAATACGCGCCGTATACACAACCCCTGTTACACATAGCCTGATTCATACACTTGGCCCGTCCCTGCTGGGTATGAATGGGCTGCGGATCGGTGATGTGAGCACAGCGGGCCTGAATGAGGTGTCGGTCCTTATAATGTTTTGCAAGGCTTTCCTGGAAGTGCTTTTCAATGCAACTCATCTCGAAGCCGGGCATGCACTCGCTGTCTGGAAGTTCAGGCAGACCGTCACGGTTACCCGCAATGCCGGCGAACTTCTCAACGTGCGCGTACCAGGGTTCCAGGTCTTTATACCGTATGGGCCAGTCGACAGCAAAACCGTCGCGTGCAGGACCCTCAAAATCGAAATCACTCCACCGTTGCGTTTGTCTTGCCCAGAGCAGCGATTTTCCTCCCACGTGATACCCGCGAAACCACCGAAAGGGCTTTTCCTGGATGAAAGGTTGTTCATCTTCCTTAAGAGCCCAGTGTAGTGTCTGCTCACTCAGATAGCGACCGCCATAGCCTACCCTTTTGTCGAGCGGGACAGTTCCGCGAAATTCAAATTGCCAGGGTGCCTTCGACGCGGTGGGATAGTCTTTAATGTGTTTAACATCCCGTCCACGCTCCAGCACGAGCGTCTTCAACCCGTTATCACAAAGTTCTTTCGCGGCCCACCCGCCAGATGCGCCGGAGCCAATTACGATAGCATCGTATGTACGTTTCTTAACGGAGTCAACAAGATTAGCCATAGACTCAGGAATTAACGTCGACGCAGCCATAGTAATGGCCAGGCGCGACTTTGTAATTATGATAGCCCACCATCACCTCCTTCGAGGTGCTGAAACCCCGGATGGTTTCCGACTTGACGAGTTCGAAAAACTTGCGCTTGTCTTCTTCTGCCGAATCGGAAAACTTGAGCAGCAATGCCGTGCGCTGCTCCAGGTCGCAGGCCGCAAAGGATTTTCCGTGTGTGCTTTGGGCATCGGCGTCGAGTGCACTAAGTTGCTTCTTCAGGTTGTCCTGAACGTCTTTCTCGTAGCACCGGTCGAAGAGCGCCGTTAAAAATTTGTCGACGCCCACCGACAGCGCGCCGATGCTGTCACCAGCCGGAATGATCGTATCGGCAACGGAGGCGAGCATGTCCTGCTCCGCGGAGTTGAATACCGCTAATCGTGCAGGCAAGCTGTCCAGGTTCCAGCCTTCTGCCCACGCCGGCAGGGCAATCAAACCGGCCGATGCCGCCATAAGGGTTCGGATAGTTTCCCTTCTGTTCATGATAGGATGCATATGCTAACGTTCACCCAAGATAAGCAAATGCCGAAGACGGTTGTTGCAATTATGATAAATGGATGAATTTCGTCGTGTACGCTATCTGAGTGCCACTATTGCGCATTTTGCGGCAGTGCGAAAGCGACAATCTTGCCCGAAGGTGCTTCACGGTCACCTGTCACGGCGATGACAACGTATTGCCGACCTTCGCAGACATACGACGCCGGAGTTGCATATCCAGGGCCCGGCAGTTCAGTTTCCCACACGGCATTGCCGGTGGCTTTGTCGAAAGCCCTGAATTTATTGTCGCGCGTAGCGGCGATGAATACCAGTCCACCTGCAGTGACCATCGGCCCGCCCCAGTTTTCCGTGCCGGTTTCGGGAGCACCAGGTGCCTGCAGATCCGGATAATTTCCAAGCGGTCGCCGCCAGAGATACTCACCGGTGTTGAGGTCGATGGCGTTTAGTGTCCCCCAGCGTGGTTTGATGGCGGGTGTGCGGCCAGGTCCGCTGAAATGTCCGTACGCCGTCGTGTTCAAATAATGAGTCGTTGTATCCTCATCAACGGTTACGCTATTCGTTGATGACTCAGTTTTTATGTCATAGAGAAAAGCAATGATGGCGTCCCGGTTTCCTTCGAGAAAAGCGGAAAAGGCCGGCATCCTTCCGGCGCCGTTCTCGATCACCGCCAATGCCTGCGCTTTCGACAAGCGGTTTGCAATACCGAGAAGACCGGGATAGAGTGGTT
This sequence comes from Cyclobacteriaceae bacterium, assembly GCA_032907565.1. Taxonomy (GTDB): domain Bacteria; phylum Bacteroidota; class Bacteroidia; order Cytophagales; family Cyclobacteriaceae; genus ZC4RG29. The sequence continues at coordinate 18,028 of JAJJPK010000228.1, forward strand.
CCTGTCCTGCCCTGTCAGGCCCGTGACACGATGCGCAATGCAGGTTGTAGAATGCTTTGCCGCGTTCATACTCCGATTGATTGGCTCGCGACGCATTTCTCCTCACGCGCTCAACGCGTGCCACCTCGGGCGACTCATTTGCGTTGATGTAGAGTACCGATGATTCCGGATCATACGCGGCACCGCCCCATTCCGCACCACCGCGGGTTCCGGGAAGCATAAGCGTGCCACGTGGGTCCGGGGGTGTGAAGAGTCCTTCATAATGAAGACCTGCAAGTGCACGGGCAAGCGAATCCCTGAATTGCGGCGACATGTCGTAGAGATCGTCTTCCGTCATGCTCTGGCGCGCATAAGGCTCCGGAGCCAGGGGAAAGGGCTGCGTCGGCCAGGCTTCTTCACCCGGAATATGCGAAGGAGGGACGGGGCGTTCCTCGATCGGGAATACTGGTTCGCCGGTTTCGCGGTCGAGCACATACAAGAAGCCCGTCTTTGATGTCAGTGCGACGGCATCGATGGCTTTGTTGCCGCGACGAAGTGTAACGAGGTTGGCGGGCGCAGGCAGATCGTAATCCCATAGATCGTGATGCACGGTTTGAAAATACCACAGGAGCTTTCCTGTTGAGGCGTCGAGCGCGACAAGTGAGTTGCCAAATAGGTTTTGCCCTTTACGGTCCGCACCGTAAAAATCGTACGTTGGCGAACCCAGCGGAGCGTACACAATGCCACGCTCCTCGTCCAGGCTCATCCCGCCCCAGTTGTTCGCTCCTCCCACATATTTCCACGCATCGGGTGGCCAGGTCTCGTATCCCGGTTCGCCGGGGTGGGGTACCGTGTGGAAGATCCATCTGCGCTCACCGGTTTGGACATCATAGGCCCGAATATGCCCCGGTGCGGCATCGTACATTTCGGACACCTCGCCACCAATAATGAAAAGATCCTTCCAGATAATTCCCGGCGAAGTAGGAATAACCCAGGCGCCCTCCTTTTCCGAATCAAGGTTCTGGTTCAGATCGACGCGACCGTCGTCACCAAAGGAGGGGATGGCTTCACCAGTCAACGCATCGACCGCGTACAGATAATGATCGGCAGTAAACAGGATGCGCCGGTCGTTACCATGCTCCCAATACGTCACACCCCTGCAGATCCCTCCTCCGCGTTCGCCACGAAATGGATCTACCGACCAGATTCGCTCACCCGTTCGGGCATCGATGGCGTACACATGACGCCGTGCCGACGTAGCGTACAGGATAGTGTCTATGATGATGGGATTGCACTCGTACTTGCCCAACCGCATGCCCGGAGACGCATCAGCCGGATCAAAGACCCAGGCAACTTCAAGCCTGCCCACGTTGTCTCGGTTGATTTGCCGCGATGGGGAATAGCTCGTACTTGCCGCGTCGGCCTTATAGACCCGCCAGCTTGCCGGCTTGTCGTTCTCCGAACTGCATGCAGAGATAATCCCCGTTAGCAGGCAGCCAATTACAACAAAGCCCGGGATTCGACGCGAAGTGAAGAGCATGCCTGCAAAGAAGAGCTAATCGTCATCTCTCGACCGCATCGAAGAAAGAAATTCGATCACATCGCGAATCTCCCGCCGCGAGAGCAGCGTTCCCATAGGCGGCATGCTCGATGGCAGGTTTTCTCTCTTGCTGATACGTGATTTGGCCACAACAAGTGGCTCCGCATCGGATGTCTTGAGGATCAACTGATCTGCGCGTTCCTCCATTAACGTACCGGATACGGTATGTCCATCGGTAAGCGTAAGGGTGACCATTCCGTATCCCGGCGCGATGCGAGCACTCGGCTCAATAAGCGCTTCAAGAAGTTGTTCGCGCGTGAGCTTCTCGCCAATACCCATCAGAGGTGGTCCAACCTCGGCGCCAGGAGCTCCTACCGTGTGGCATCTTGCGCATTGTGCTGTCTCATGTCTCAGGAAAATCATCCGTCCCCGTCGGGCATCCCCCCCGAACAGGGTTTCGCTGAATGCCGCTACACCAGTTGTGGCCGTCGACCGCAGCGGTGCGGCCCGGGTGATCAATTGCTGTGAACCGGTGGAATCAACCGCTTCAAGGAGGTCGAGCGTCACACCGGGCGACAGTTGTTTGTTCACCGCGCGTTCAACCAGCGGCTCCAAAACTGCACCGCTCTTCGAAACATCCATAGCCCCCAAAACGCGAAGAAGTTCCTGTTGCTCTCTGAGTGTGCCCTGACGGAACACAGCGCGGGCTACGGCTTCCAGGTTTTGCACGGACATATCGACGTCGTTAAGTAGGCCCAATGCCGCGGTACGAACCGAACCGTCGCGATCCTCCATGGCACGCCTTACCGCGTCTTCAAGTCCCTGGTATTTCAGTTTGTGCAGCGCCTGAAGGGCCGCTACACGCATAGGTGCCGACGCATGACGCTGAAGCAGTGCCAACAGCTCGCTTTCGTAGCCCTGAATGCCAAGTTCACTTATCATTTTTGCGGTAGCGATGGCTACCTCCTCTTCTTTGCTCTTCAGCAACGCGCCCGCCGGTTCACTTACCTTTGCAATTACCTCAGCAGGATCGCGCTTTATTTCGCCCCGATATCTACCGTCTACCCGGTCGGTCACAGAGGGATCAGGCCACGTTGCCAATGTTGCCAGCGCTTCTGCGCGCATCTCCGCAGGTGCATCTTCACGCTGAGCGTAAGCAACGAGCGTTTCCAGCTCCTTAGTCCCTCCTACCCGCAGGCATGCATTGATGGCACGCCGCAACAACGGCTCAGAGGTGAAGCGCGGATCATTCAAAGTCTCAGCAAGTGCCGGCAACGCGGCTTCGATAGACCAGTCGTCGTTGATCGCGCGTGCCGCTTCTGTCACGATATACTCATCTTCATCCTTCAGGAAAAGTGCTACCTGGTCGCTCGAAAGGCGGCGAAGCACAAGCACAGCAGCGATTCTCAGGGAGCGACTAGGATGGTCGACCAACTCAGCGATAGGCTGAACAAATCCGATCCGTGACAGCGCGAGCACGCCAGCGTGCCTGAGGTATACATCACGATCGCGGTTTTCGTCGATCATTCGCAACAGCGGTTCGATCGCCGGGGCGTACGCAATGCGTCCCAACCCCTGTGCGGCAAAGAACTTCACACGCGGATTTTCGTGCTGCAGCAGGGGTATGAGCGCGTCGCCAGCTTTCTCAAACCGCTCGTCGCCCAGAACCTTTGCAGCCTGAGCGATGATTTCGGGATCGGAATCATCAAGTAACCCAAGCAGGTCATTACCATAGTCTTCATTTCCGCGCATAAGTTGACCCATGCCCCAGATCCCGTGTATTCTTGCCAGCTGATTATCGGTTTGCTGAATCGCTTTGAGGAATGCTTCGCGACCTTGTCTCCCACGTGTGGCCAGTTCAAACTGTGCCTTTTGGCGGATTCGCATGTCGTCGTAAAAGAGCAGATCGTACAACGCGTCGATGGATTGCGATTTGTAATCCAGCGCCATGAGTCTTTGTGTCTCGGCGCGTTGTTTAGCGAGGTCGTTCTTGTCCGGTGCGACATCGATCTTCCAAACCCGGCCGTAATTTTTTGTGCCCCACCCGTTGACCCAGTCGGCAACGTACAGTGCGCCATCAGGGCCGAAGCGGATACCTGTGGGAAGGATTCCGCTGATCACATCCTTTTCATCCTTCAGTCTGAAGGAGGCTCCTTCCGGTTCAAGCCGGAACGACCAGATGTGGGAGCGCGACGGGTTGCCGACGAATTCAACGAGGAAGAAGGTATTCTTCCATTCAGAACCGAGGGCCGTTCCCGGATTGTACGCCATTCCAGTAGGCCCATTGTGATAGTTTACAATCGGCGGAATGATGTAGGCTGCCTGGCCTTCCCAACGCGGCTTATAGAGCTCCTCATCCATCCAGACCTTGTACGTGTTGTTCTTGGGATCCGTATACTTTCCGTACTGCCAGTTGGCGCGCCAGCCTGCATCATGTCCTTCAATAATATGAACCAAACGTTCACTCTCCCCTGGGTGGTCGCCGTCGTTGTCGGAAGAGATGACGTTACCATACTCGTCGAAGACGAACTCATGTGTATTGCGCAGTCCGGCTGCAAACACTTCAAAGTCGCTGCCGTCAGGATTTGAGCGAACGATGATGCCCTGGTTGGGGTACTTGAATTGTCTTCCGTCGGACGTAGTGATGTTTGCGCCGATGTCGCCAATTCCCCAGTATATCTTTCCGTCCGGCCCTTCAATTATGCCTGACATACCGTGGCCGCTAAACCCGATATGCACCGCATAGCCATGGCTGATCGACACTTTCTTGTCGAGCACGCCGTCCCCATTCGTATCCCAAAGGCGCCAGAGGTCGGGGCCTACGCCAACGAAGACGTCTTCATCGCGAATAAGCAGCCCCCCTGCCACGTCGGTGATCTCTTCATGGAAATCCTCCAGGATTCGTTCTGAGATGTCAGCTCTACCGTTGCCGTCCGTATCAGTCAGCCTCCAGACTTCTTCCTTTTCCACGGCAAGATCCCGCCAGTCGTGTGAACCATCGCCATTCAGGTCTGGAAGCCATTCGTTTTCTTTACTCTTTTCCGGCGCAAAGGTGCTGTGAAGAAATGCGCGCCGGTCTTCGACGGACTGCAATGCAATTGAAGGTGTCATCCAGTGTCTGAATCCCCGGATATCGAATTCGGAATTCTTCTGACGGTTCGTACGTGTGAGGTAAATGCGACCTTGATTATCCACCGACAACGCTACGGGATCGGGTGCAAGCGAGTCGGAAGCCCAGAGGTCGATGGTAAGACCTGGCGCCAGTTCGATGGCGAGGCTTTCCATAATCGTCTTCGCTATTTCGTCTTCCTTTTCAGTGTCAGCGTGGATTGTCAGCGGTGTTTCTTTGGGAACTCTGTTACAAGAGATGACTGCCAGGCATACCATCAGTAGTGCGAGGCCCAGACTGCGGAGGTTCATGTCAATCTATTCAGTTGAAAACGTGGGAACAAAGGGACAATTATAGGTAAAAACAACGCAAGGGAAAACAAGGTATCCAAGACTGGCAGCGCATCACCGGTCCACTTCACCCAGGACGATGTCGATAGAACCCAGGATGGCGATCAGGTCGGCCACGAGCACGCCGCGGGCAATTTCCGGCAGCACCGAAAGGTTAACGAAGCTCGCCGAACGGCATTTGCATCGGAAGGGAATGTCGCTGCGACCGTCGGCACGGAAAAAGAATCCCAGCTCACCCTTGGGCATTTCACCCCGTACGTAGTAGTCCTGTTTCGCAGGCCGGATTTTTTTGGGAACCACAGCCTGAGGATCAAAGTCACGCGTGCGTTTGTGATCCGACAACAGCCGGTCAAGGCATTGATCCACGATCGACAGCGATTGATAAATTTCTTCGAGCCGCACCCATGTGCGATCCCAACAGTCGCCCACCGTTCCCATTTTGCCCTCACCTACCGGAACAGAAAACTCGAGTTCGGGATAGACGGAGTAGCGATCGACCTTACGGAGGTCGAAACGCAAGCCCGACGCGCGAAGCATTGGTCCGGTCACGCCGCAATTGATAGCCAGATCAAGTGGTAATACGCCCACATTCGCCGTGCGGTCAACGAAGATCTTGTTGTCAACAAGAACGATCTCGAGGTCTTTGAGTTTCGGTCGGAAATACTGGACGAACTCGCGGCATCGCTCCTCGAAGCCAATAGGCAGATCGTAGTATAGGCCTCCGACCCAGATGTAGTTGTACAGTAGTCGTGCACCTGACACCCATTCCAGCAATCGGAGAATGTGTTCCCGGTCGCGCATGATCCAGAAGAACGGCGTAAACGAACCGATGTCCATCCCGTACGTACCGATGGCGATGAGGTGAGACGCGATCCGGTTGAGTTCCGCAACGAGTACCCGGATGTATTCCACTCGTTTGGGTATCTGGTCGGCGATGCCGAGCATGCGTTCTACGCCCATGGCATAGATGTGCTCGTTGTTCATGGCCGTGACATAGTCGCATCGATCAACAAACGGAATGATTTGGTTGTACGGTAGGTTTTCTGCGTGCTTCTCAAAGCAGCGGTGAAGATAGCCGATGTGAGGCACCACCTCTTTGACGATCTCACCCTCCAGCAATACTTCAAGTCTCAGTACGCCGTGCGTCGACGGGTGTTGGGGCCCGAGGTTGATGATCATCTCCTCGGCCTTCAGGTCTTCCTCCCTTAACGCGTTGGGTTCCGACCTGAGCAGGTTGTCTTCCTCAAACCGATACTGGACTTTATTCAAGGGAAAGTTCTCCTAATATTCAACTTTGACACCGCGATAGTACTCCTGGTGGCGATAGTCCTTTCGAAGCGGATACCCTTCCCAGTCGGCTGGCAGTAAAATCCTTCGCAGGTCGGGGTGACCGGTGAACCGAATACCGAACAGATCATAAGCCTCCCGCTCGTGCCAGTTCGCCGTGCGGTATACCGACGTGACGGATGGCACTTCGGGGTTGTCGCGAGGCACGATGACACGAAGCATCAGGTGCATGTGAAACGGTATGGAGTACAGGTTGTAGATCACCTCCATAGTGCCAGCTTCGGGACCGTTGTCAAGGCCGGTCAGACATGAAAGCATGTCGAAGTAGCAGTCGGGATCTCTTTGGAGAAATTCACAGACGTCGCGGATGTGCGATGCATCGACGATGATTGTACCAGGAGCGTCATCGGGTCGAAGATGCTGATCCCACATTGAGCGAAGCTTTGACACAACGTTGCTAAAATCAGCCATGTGTGATCTCTTCATTTACAAGTTTCTCCAGCGCTTTCGGCGCTACAAGGCTTTCTGAACGAATCTTTTCCTGCAGTTTCAGGAAACCGCCGATGAGCGCCTCCGGGCGCGGCGGGCACCCAGGAACATAAACATCAACAGGGATTATCCGATCCACTCCTTTCACCACGTGATACCCGTGCTGCCAATAAGGTCCTCCACAGTTGGAACAGGAACCCATGGAAATCACATACCGGGGTTCTGCCATCTGTTCGTACAGCCTCCTGATGCGGTCGGCCATTTTAAAGGTCACCGTCCCCGCTACGATCATGACATCAGCTTGCCTGGGGGATGCGCGCGGCGCCATGCCGAATCGGTCCATGTCGTATACCGTCGTTCCCGTAACCATAAACTCAAACGCACAGCACGCGATGCCAAACGTCATGGGGAACATCGACGAGAGGCGCGCCCAATTGATCAGGTCGTCCAGTGCCGCTACAATGACGCCTCCTTCTTCAAAACCTCTGTCCAACAATCCTTTCATTATCCTTTTGGGTTTCTCATCGCCGCCAGCTCAACGGAAGCGTTCATACATTTCTTTGGGAATCGGCGATTTATACTCTGTGGGGCGGGGATCAGGCTTTACCCAATCGAGATAGCCCTTAGCCCATGCCCAGACCAGTCCCAACGCCAGAATGACAATAAAAAGCACCATCTCTACCAGTGAGACCCACCCCCACAATCCGTTTGTCTCCTCTATCAGGTCAGCCCGACTGAACACGGTCGCCCAGGGAAACAGCAACACCAACTCGACTTCAAACAAAATGAAGATCAGTGCGATGATGTAAAAGCGGGCATTGAACTGTCCCCACGACCCGCCGACGGGTTCTTCACCGCTCTCATACGACGCGCGCTTCTCCTCGTTGGGCCGATGCGGACGCACCAATCTCGAAATCAGCAGGCTGACCGCGATAAACAGCGTACCGCCGACGATGAACAGCAATACTTCTGCGAATCCTGATAGATATTCCTCCTGGTGCATGGGCAAATATACAACTATCCCCGGCGACGATGGCCGGACAGACATTCATTCATCAACAGCCGCTATTTTTTGGGAAGGTATTTGGAGAGCACCTGCTTCCATATCTGGTATCCTTTTGCATTCAAGTGCAGGTTATCTTCCAGGAAAATATCTTTCCGCACATTACCATTCTCGTCCAGTGCAGGTGTCCAGACGTCGGCAAACTCCGTGTCGGGTTCGCTTTCAGCAAACTTCTTTAGTGCTGCGTTGACGGATTCATAGTTCGACTTCAGATGCCACCGCGCTACGCTCGGTTTGGGAGAAATAAATACGACAGGCGTGTTCCCAAGCTTCGCGCGAATAAGCTCGCGCAGCTTGCGTGCATTGGCGAGTACTTTTTCAGTCGCATCCCCCTGCGCGATGTCGTTGTCGCCTTCATACACAAAGATCTTTGACGGCTTGTAGGGAATGATGATCCGCTCTGCATAGTACAGGAGATCCGAGAAGTTCGAGCCGCCGAACCCGCGGTTTAGCACCCGGTATTCCGGAAAATACGACGCGAGGTCCTTCCACAGGGCTATGGAAGAGCTGCCGGTGAATAACACCCCTCCCGACTGCGGGGGGTTGGCGCGATCTGCCTGCTCAAACCCACGGATGGTCTCCTCCCAACGGCTGGGACCTTCTGTCTGAGCGTACAGCGATACCGTCAGAACACTGAAAAGAACTATCGCGCTGGTGCGGAGTGCATATAAGGACTTGCGTTTCATGTCGCGTATGATTTGATGGGTACGCGATTATATGAAATTCCGGATACTTCTTCCTCCTCGATTGCTGCCAACTATCTCTCACCGTCTCCCGAAGCGGCCGACCCTGGGAGGCCTGCTTCAGGGCCAGGCTCCAATAATCAGTCCCATCACAGTCAACGTCACGACACTATATCCTGCGTTGATAGCGAAGAGGGCAAACGACCTGCGCTCAAACAGGTACGTGGTACCGATAAACATGGCCACCCATCCGAATCCTGCGAGGAATCCATAGAATGCACCGAGCGACATGGTAGTGTCCGGTCCCAGAAACATCGCCAGGTTGATCGCTGCAACAAGAGAGAGCAGGAAGGTGAGTCCGAAGATCTTCGCCATGTTACCGCTCTTGAGACTCTCTTCCGTGAAGCCATTCTCCCTCATCCAGATCTTGCCAAACACTGCCGGGGAGTACCAGACGCCACCGATCAGTAATGCAGAAAGGGCAGAAACGAGAATGGCCCAATAATTTAATGATGCTGTTTCCATAATTAACCGTTAAGAGTTAGGCAAATAGGTTAGGCTTACCGGGACAATCAATTCAGGCCGCCGGCTTCGCGTATTGATTTAATTTATCGATTTTAGATGTCGGGCCACAACAGGCAAAATACCGTACCGGAATGAAAGCTGTCTCAACCGGAATAAAGGCGCCCTCAGACGAAGGCGTGGTAGTCCTCCATGATGGAGCGATGAGAATGGCAGGGATACCTCTCTTCGGAATCGTCATACCTAACATCACCGGTCTTTTTGGACACCTGGACGTTCAACACCTGAACTACTGGCTGGGGTATATCTACTTTATCTTGCTGTCCGCGGCAATCTGGCACGGGAACCGTTACCTGATGTTTCGCACGCGCCGGCGCTTTACCTGGTTCGATCGCCCGATCGAAAAACTCATCCTGCTCGTATTCAATAACGTATTCTATACTACACCTCTTACTGTAGCGTGGCTGTGCCTGTGGTACCGATGGGCAGGCTTTCCAACGATCGACTGGAATGCCATCTTTACCGTCGCACTCATCAACGTCATTTGTGTCCTTTTCGTCACGCACGTCTATGAAACCGTGTTCATGGTAAAGGAACACGAGAACGAGCAGCTCGCAAAGGCACGTCTGCACGCAGCGAAGGTTCAGGCGGAGCTGACTGCGTTGCGCAACCAGATAGACCCGCATTTTATCTTCAATACACTCAACAGCCTTACACACCTTATCACTACCGACTCCGGAAAGGCGCTCCGCTTCACGGAAAACCTTGCGGCCATCTACAGGTACATCCTCGCACAAAAAGACCGTCACCTCGTGCCGCTGGAGGACGAAATGGAATTTGTGTCGCGATACCTCGACCTGGTGGCATTGCGGTTTGGACAGGCGCTTGTCGTCGATTGCCAGTTCGACAAAGCACAGAAGGGCGCTTACCTCATCCCTCCGGTCTCCGCTTTTGTGGCCGTAGAGAACATCATAAAACACAACGAACTTACGGTTGACGATCCACTTGTCGTATCACTCACCATCGAAGATGACGCCATGATCGTTCGAAATCACATTCGTCCAAAAAAAAGCATTAACCATTCACAAGGCATCGGATTAAAGAATCTCGATGACCGTTTCAGGATCATTACTGGCAAGAGCATTTCCACCATAACTCACGACGGGGCATTTGTCGTGCAACTGCCGCTGGTTGCCATGAACAATTGACGAAACAATAAGACGAAAGGATTCAAATCAAGACATAGCAAAAAAGCACGAGAGGATGAATGTTATCATCATCGACGATGAATTGCTGGCGCAAGAGAAGCTAGAGACCATGCTGAACCGGATCGATCCCGACATAAATGTCGTGGGGCGTCTTGCAAGCGTTAAGGAAACGATCCAGTGGTTGTATAGAAATCCTAAGCCCGACTTTGCATTCGTAGACATTCAATTGGCAGATGATCATTGCTTCGAAATCTTCCGTCAGTATATGGTGGATTTTCCCGTCGTGTTCACTACCGCATACGACAAATACCTTCTTCAATCGTTCGAGCACAACACCATCGATTACCTCCTGAAACCGATCACCGAGGAAAAGCTGGCGCGCGCCATACAGAAAATCAAAAGTATGGAGCGCCATTTTATTCAGCAGAATATCATGACGCTGATCCAGCAGGAACGCAAGCCGGGAAAACTCAGCCGCCTGGTTGCGCGCAAGGGAACAGACTTCATTGCACTTAACGTCGACGATGCCGCGTATTTTTTTACGGATCACAAGATCGTCTTCGTGCGCGATTTTTCCGGTAGACAGCTTACGGTCGATTCAACTCTCTCCGAGCTCCAGGAGCTGCTTGACGGCGACAAATTTTTTCGCATAAACAGAAAATATCTGAGCAGTCATCGTGCGATCGAAAAGTTCAGACCCGACAACGGCAAAATTAAAGTATTCCTTCAACCGCCGGTCAGGGAAGATGTCCATGTGAGCAAAGAGACCGCGCCGGCTTTTCGGGTGTGGATTGGGGGAAAATCGTCATCGTAGAGACGCAAGCACGGGTTTCCCTGATCATTTGAGATGCACAATCGTGGCCTGTACCCTAGGGTTTCTGCAGGCCCGGTTCGCGGTGGAGGAATTCGTCATACAGCAGCGTCTGGCGCGAGACGAGGGGCACGTCCCATCCTTTGATGAAAAGGTGGAGGATGTTGGTTGCGGGCTCGAGCGGATCACCGTCGCAAACAAAAAGGGTTGCATCCTTGCCGGCTTCCAGCGAACCGAGTTTGTCGGCAACGCCGAAAATCTGGGCCGGGACAATCGTTATGGCACGCAGCGCCTCTTCTTTTCCAAGTCCATAGGCTGCGGCCACGCCAGCATTGTATGGAAGGTTGCGGACGTTATTGGCTTCATTCGTTCGTAATGCCACAGTAACTCCGGCCTTATTCATAATGGCCGGGTTGGCATAACTCCGGTCGTAGCGATCGTATGCCCTGCCGGGAAGTGTGAGCACCTTTCCCGTGATCACCGGTATCCCTGCCTCGGCAATTTTGTCCGCAACACGCCAGCCTTCCCTTACCCCCGCAAAGATTACCTTCCTGATCTCCTTTTCACGAACCCATTCCAGGGCGCGGAGAATATCGCCGGCATCATCCACTTCGACGATGAGTGGCATCGTTCCGCGAAGTACGGGCTGGAGCGCAATCAGTTCAGGATAATAGTCCGGCTTACTTTCGCCAAGTGCAGAATCGAGCTTATCGTATTCCACTGCTTTTTGCCACACGTCATCCAGTTTCTTCATGGCCTTTGTCGCAGCTTTAGCGATCTCCTCGCTCTTACGCTTGTCGTTGCTTCCTCCACGCGAAGTGGAAGGAAAATTCAGTACCACACCTTCAAAGCCGGCGTACATTTGCTCGGGAGTATATCCGTATAGATTGATCAACGCGGCCGTACCGCTGAAGAGTCCCCCCGTCGGCGCGGAAAGCACAGTGGTAACTCCGTTCACGCGGGTAACGGGTATCAGTGCCGAGTTTGGGTTGACAGCAGTGAGCGCGCGCATCTGCGGGACTATGTTGCCGACTTCATTGTAGTCGTGAGTTCTTGGATCTGAACCAATCTCTGACAATCCCAGGCGCGTTCCACCGTCTATGAAACCGGGATAAACACGACGTCCCTTGCAGTCGATTACCCGTGCATCACCGGGCACCGACACGTTTGCGCCGATGGCTTCGATTTTTCCGTCACGAAGAACGACTGTGCAGTTCTCAATGGTGTCCTGCGTGACGGTGTACGCTGTAGCACCCACCAGCGCCACGGGACCGTAGGAACCCTTGGGCACCTGTGCAACCCCCATGGTTGCGGAGAGCCAGAGCAAGGCGGTTACCAGTAGCGCAAGTCGGTTACTCATCACCGGTTTTCGAATAATTGGTTAAAGGTTGCAGCGGCCGCTCCGAGGCAGTCGTGAAAACTCTCAGGCATTGAAAAGCCCGACTGGTCGAAGCGTTCTTCCGGATCGACATAGATCCGCATATCATCCGGGTCGTTCTCACGGTCAAAGCGTACAATACCGTCAACAAGGGTCATCACGGGCACAGTGTAAATCGACAGCGGGTGTTCGCGGAAGATAGCTACGTCTCCGTCTTTGCCTACTTCAAGAGATCCGACCCTGCTATCTATGCCAAGTTGTTTCGCAGGATTAATCGTGATCAGCGCGAGCGCCTCCTCCCGGGAAAGGCCACCGTACTTTAGTGTCTTGGACGCCTCGTGGTACAGGTGGCGAATGACGCCGGGATCGTCTGAGTTAATCGATGTCACCACGCCATTGCGCGTGAGGATCGCTGCATTGTATGCTGTAGAATAATACACTTCGAACTTATACGCCCACGCATCGGAGAACACGGAGGCCATCGCGCCAAAGTCGGCGATCTCGGGCGCAACTTTGAATCCTTCGTTCGCGTGCTGGAGCACAAGTTTCTTGATGCCGAAGTCCCGACATACATTCAAGATCATCACAATTTCGTCAGCGCGATAGCAATGGCAGTGAATAGTAATGTTGCCGCGCAGCACTTCGGCCAGAACCTCGAGGCGATCATCGTATCGCGGCGGCGCACCCCTGAATCCTCTCTTCTTTTTCTGTTCGTTGTATTCATCCCATTGCTTCCGATACTCCCGGGCCTCCATGAGAGCACTTCGGATGACAAACTCCACACCCATCCTCGTCCGTGGCACGATATTGTGACCGGCACCGTGGACGCGGGTAGGGTTTTCGCCCAGCGCAAACTTGATTCCCCTGGGCGCACCCTCCAACACCAACTCTGACGGGTCCACGGTTCCATAGCGGAGTTTCATGACCACGCTTTGCCCGCCAATGGCATTGGCAGAACCATGAAGCGTCTGTATGGTCGTGACCCCTCCCGCAAGCGCGCGGTATATGGCAATGTCGAGTGGGTTGAGCGCATCGCGCATACGTATCTCGGGTGTTACCGGACTCGACATTTCGTTGATCGCTTCCAGTGCTATGTGGGAGTGTGCATCGATGATGCCTGGCATCACAAACAAGCCTGTAGCGTCGATGATGCGGCAGCCTTCGGGGGCGGTAAGGTTACGACCTATTGCAGCAATCTTTCCGTCGCGTATCAACAGGTCCGTGTTTTCCAGTGTTCCCTTGGTGACGGTGAGCAGCGTCCCGTTTCGGATCAGCGCATCCCCGACCTTCGGTTGGGCAGCAACCACGACAGGAATTAGGAGAACCAATGCAACGGCGATATGGAAGCGTACTGTTCTCATCGTTCCGGGTCTTTTATTCCTTCCACCGGATAGTTCCCGTACTCTCCTACTGTCACCTTCCCCTTGAACGTCTTCCCTTCAACCTCACCTTCTACGATTACTTCCTGGGGCTTGCCTTCGAGCAGGATATCGTACATAAACTTTAGTGTCTTCCCGTCGAAAGTTATGTTGGTGAGATCAACTCCTTCGGGCATTCTCGTGCTGGTAATCGTTCCGCTATAGTGCTTCTCCGGATCCTTACGCAGCACCACTTTCAACGTCACTTCCTCTTTGGGTGTATTGGCAGTGAGTTGCCAGGTTCCTTCTACTGACGCTGTCTTCTTCTTATGACCCTGCTTTTCGGAGCAGGTATAGGGCTTTCCGTCGACAAACACGGTCATTACCTTCGCGTCCTTATCGAAGATCGGTTTATCAAACAACGCAACGTTGGCAATCTTGCCTTTTTCTATAGTGCCGAGCCGGTCGTCGATACCGAGGATCTCGGCAGCATTAATGGTAAGTGCGGCCAGCGCCGTTTCCGGCTTAAGACCAGCTTCCACCATACTGCGAAGGTTTTTGTGCAGGTCGCTGTACTTCGTATCCAGCGCAGAGAATCCGAATTTGATTCCCGCGGAATCGAAGGCCGCTGCCTGCTGCGTCATTTTCTTGATGAATTCAGAGCGGCGCTTAACCAGGGCAGCCAGTTCTTCATTGTCAAGGCTGTCGTCTTCGTCATCTGATTTCTTTTTATCATCAGGATCTTCCGGAAGATTGAGCGTGAGGAAGACGCGCGCACCCGAGGCTTTGATCTTTTCTGTCAGATCCCATCCTTCGCTGACACCACCCAGGATCAGGACGAATCCAAGTTCCTTTTGCAGCGCAAGAACACGTTGAATATCGAGCACCTTGGCTGTGCGGAAGAGTACGGGCTGCTCCCGCGTAGTCACTGGATACAATGCTTCCAGCGCGCGGTTTGCTTCCGGGCGTGGCAGTCCAGTGGAATTCGCGGCATACAACGCAGCATAGCCGCGGGACAATTCTGCCTGGTGATAGAGCTCACGCCATTTGGCCAACGCCGCCATCACCGTACTCGGATAGATGGTCTTATTTGAGGTTAGTTCTGAATAGCACGCGCTGTGCGGCTTCAGTACCATTTCATCCGCCGTTTTGCCGCCAAGCAGTACGACCGCAGCTGCTCCAGGCAGGAATATGCCACGGGGTACAACCTGTGAAGCGCCAAATCCAGCACATCTCAGTTCTTTAATGGTGGGGTCCTTTGGGTCAAGGTAATCGCGCACATCGCGTTGGGGATTGATGCCAGCGCGTGCCGGTGGTGGATTACCGGGATCCTCTATACGTTCGTGGTCGTCGTCATTGGAACTCTTCACGCCGGTTTTGGACAGCCCTTCGATAAACGCAGGGTATGCATACAGGCTGTCGCCGTCAATAATTATAGCTTTTGGAGGGATGGGAATATTCTCGCCTACCGCGTCGATTAATCCGTTCCGGATGATAATTGTCCCACGCTCTATCCGGCGGCCCGGTGCGGGGATGACGGTCAGGTTCCGGATTGCATATGTGTCGGAAACGGGTGCCAGCTCGGGTTCCTGAGCTGCTGCCGTGGTGACGACAAGCAGCACAAGGGCGATCCAAACGTTGCTGGCGACAAATCTTCGCATCCGTGTGCTGATGGTTATTGGGCTCAAATGAACCTGAAAGATAAAATATTCCGTTTCGGCTCGTTTTGCGCTAATACAGGAGTGGCGGAAATGATGGGTAGGGTGGTGACCGCCCGGGACAGGCTATCGCTTTGCAACCCGGTAACCCTCGGATTTCAAGATACTCAGCACCTTGTCTCGCAGGTCTCCCTGAATGAGTATTTCGCCCGATTTCACTGATCCGCCCACACCACAGCGTGTTTTCAGCGTCCGTGCCAGCGCATCGAGGTCAGCCGCAGTTCCCGTAAACCCTCCGACGACCGTCACTTGCTTGCCTGCCCGCCCGCTTTTCTCGAGAATT
>JAJJPK010000229.1:0-8466 GCA_032907565.1 Cyclobacteriaceae bacterium
ACGGTGGCTTCGACTACAAAAATCCGAAGGGATTCTGGCTTGCTGCCGGCTACAGCAAAAGTCTCCCGGGTGCTAAGGATCTCTTTTTCGAAGTGCGGTACACTATGACGCAAGGATACCTCGGGTCGGCGCTGATCGACGATTCGAGGAATCGGAGTTTTGATTTTTTGGTTGGAATTCGCTTTTGATATGAAAAAGATCTTCAGCGTAGTGATTGCCACCGCGGTGCTCGTGGCCTGTACACGAGAGGAAATCACACCCCGACATTATCCGCGCATGATGTCCCGTGGCGTCTCCGAAGTTGATGCCAATGGTATCCTGGTCAAAGGGGAGATCATGTTCACACCGGGAGCGATCGATGACCATGGGTTTGTGTGGACCAGTTTAGGGTTCCCAAAAATCGATGGTTACGACAAGCTGTCGTTGGGACCGCGCGACAATACCGGCGTGTTCGAAGCCCGTATTGAACGCAACCTGGGCGTCGGCCAGACATATTCGATCCGGCCATATGCTACGTACGGTGACATGGTTGTGTACGGTGAGACAATGAAGTTCGATAGCAAGGGATGTCGCGTCAAACCTACGATAACCAGTTTTTCTCCTACCGAAGGCGCTATTGGCGACATCATTACTATCGACGGCGCAACGTTGAGCCGATCCGCGGAGAGTAGCACCGTTATGCTGGGCTCCGCTGTCATGCAGATCGTCGAAACTAGTGAATCACAGATCCGTTTCAAGATCCTTTACAACCAGCAATCCGGCCCCGTCGACCTCACCGTCACAGTGAATGGGTATACATTGACGCCGGGGAAATTCACGCTGCTTTAGAAAGATTGAAGGGTTGAAGAATTGAAGATTGAATAATTTAAGGCGTTGTTCAGCGTTTGGACAAACTGTCTTAGACCGCACTTCTAAGAGAGTCCCCTCCCTGCCTCTCCATCAACAAACCAATGAACCTCCCCATCACCCGGATGTACCAACTGCGCGGGGAAGAGCGCAGGATTACGTTCTCCTTTTAGTATCTGACGGATCGCTTCGGCTTTGGCGGCTCCGCTGACGAGGAATACAATGGTCCGGGCAGCATTGATCAAGGGTACAGTGAACGTAATACGCCAGGCTTTTAGCTTGTCGACGTACACGTCCTTTACCCATGCATTTTTCTCCTCCAGCACATCCGTATGAGGGAACAGCGACGCTGTATGGCCGTCGTCTCCCAGACCGAGCAGAATGATGTCGAACACGCCTTCATCACCCAGAACGTTTCGTAGCGTTTGCTCATAAGCTGCGGCGGCTTCGGCGGGAGGTAGGCTCGTGTCTACGGGAAACAGCGTACCGGGTTCAGGTTGTCGGTTGCGAAAAAGGCTTTCCCTTACCATTCTGAAATTGCTGTCGGCATGGTCGTGCGGAACATGGCGCTCGTCACCCAGGAAGAAGCGCAGTTTCCCCCAGGAGATATCCTCCAAATAGGGGGAAGAACCGAGCCGTTCGTACAAGCCACGAGGCGTACTGCCTCCCGAAAGGGCTACTGTACAAAATGCTTTTTCTGAAAGAACCTTAGCGATCCTGTCGCGAAGGAACTCCGCAGCGGATTGCAGGAGATTTGCGTTGTCGGGCAGGATGTGAAGTTCGTTACCCGGCATAGCGGTTGTTGACGGGAAGTGTAAACCAATGAAAGCCGTCGCGGGCGATCAGGGCTTCGGCAATTTCCGGTCCCCAGGAGTCGGCGGCATAGTTAGGGAAATTCAAACTCTTCTTCCGCTCCCAGGCGTTGATGATGGGCATCAGCAGTTCCCATGCCGCCTCAACCTGGTCGCCACGCATGAACAGCGTCTGGTCGCCAAGCATCGTGTCGAGCAGGAGGGTTTCGTAGGCCTCCGGACTTTGATCCGGATAGGTGCCGCGGTAGTCGAAGATCATGTCAACCGGGTTGAGCATCATTTCGAGTCCAGGCCGCTTTGCCTGTACCTGCAGCCGGATGCTCATCTCCGGTTGGATACTGATGATAAGCCGGTTTTGCTGCCAGCTTTCGAGCGTTTCAGTTGGGAAGATAAGGTGGGGCACATCGCGGAACTGGATCGAGATCACGGAAGCCGATTGGTGCAAACGCTTTCCCGTCCGGCAATAGAACGGCACATTCTGCCAGCGCCAGTTGTCGATGAAGAACTTAATGGCGGCAAAGGTCTCGGTATTTGATGTTGGGCTAACGCCCTTCTCTTCGCGATACGCCGGCACTTCTTTACCTTCCAGCCATCCACGGCCGTACTGCCCCCGTACAGCACCTTTCTTAATAGCTTCCGCATCGAACTTACGCATGGCGCGAAGTACGTCTACCTTCCGGTTCCGGACTTCGTCCGCCTGAAAGCTTACAGGCGGCTCCATGGCTACAAGGCAGAGCAGCTGCAGCAAGTGGTTCTGCATCATATCGCGAAGTGCGCCCGCTTCATCGTAATACCCGCCGCGATCCTCCACGCCAAGCTGCTCGGTCACCGAGATCTGCACGTGGTCGATGTAGTTCCGGTTCCATATCGGCTCAAGTACAGAGTTCGCGAACCGAAAGGCGAGAAGGTTTTGTACCGTCTCTTTGCCCAGGTAGTGATCAATTCGGTATATCTGGTTTTCGGCAAAGATGCTGCAAAGCAACTCGTTTAGTGCACGTGCGGAGTCGAGGTCGTGGCCGAAAGGTTTTTCAACGACAATCCGCGACTTCTTCAGTTGTCTCGCCAGGCCATGGCGGGCCAGGTTTTGCGCGATGGTGGTGAAGAACCGCGGGGCTACTGCGAGATAGTAAATGACGATAGGTTCTTCTTTCCACTCCGAGCGATAGCGCTGTATTGTCTCTGCCTGCAACGCGTAAGCGTCGGGGCTTGAAATCTCAGACGGCTGATATTCGATGTGTTCGGCAAATGCTTTCCACGACTCAGTGTCTGCCTGCCCGCTGCGTGAGTATTTGTTTACTCCGTTGGCAAGTTGATCACGGAACTGTTCGTTAGTGAGTTGCGTGCGACCCAGCCCCACAATGGCAAAGCGAGGCGGCATCCAACCGTCAAGGTACAGGTTGTAGAGCGCTGGTATGAGCTTGCGGGCCGTAAGGTCGCCGGTGCCGCCAAATATAAAGAATAGTGTTCCCTCGTTTACGAGCGGTGTCTTTGCCATATCCCGTGATTTATTGTTCCCTCTGTAGCCAGTCGGTATGAAATACCCCTTCCTTGTCCACGCGTTCGTAGGTGTGGGCTCCGAAGTAGTCGCGTTGAGCCTGGATAAGGTTCGTCGGCATATGTTCACTCCGGATCGTATCGAAATAACTCAGCGACGAGGCGTAGGCCGGTATAGCTACGCCTGACGATGTAGCGGTTGAGACTACCGTACGCATACTCTGTTCGCTGCCCTTAAGGAGCGAAGCCACCTTCTGATCGAGCATTAGGTGGAGTAGTCCTGAGTTTTGCTGGTAGGCGCGAAAGATTTCGTCCAGGAATGCGGAACGTATGATACATCCACCTCTCCAGATCAGCGCGATCTTGTCGAGCTTCAGGTTATAGTGAAATACTTCTGAAGCCCGCCACATCAGGTGCATACCCTGAGCATAAGCGATGATGGTAGCAAAGTATAGTGCCTGTTCGAGTGCCACCAGGAAGGGTTTGGTTTCAGCGCCAATGGAGGCGGGTGATGCATATCGAACACTCGATGCGATGCGAAGGTTCTTGTAGGTCGACAAATCGCGCATCGATACTGCGATGTCGATTGTAGGAACAGGAACCTGGATCTCCATCGCTACCTGCGATGTCCACTTTCCGGTCCCCTTCGCCTTAGCCTCGTCTTTGATGTCTTCGAGCAGCAAGTGAAAAGTTCCGCGTTCGCGATAGGCGAGAATGTCACGGGTGATCTCCATGAGATACGATCGCAGCCGTCCTTCGTTCCACGCTGCAAAAATGTCGTGAATCTCATCGCCCTGTAGGCCGAGCCCCTTGTGGAGGATCTCATAGGTTTCAGCGATGATTTGCATGATGGCATATTCGATACCGTTGTGAACCATCTTCACGAAGTGACCTGATCCGCCCGGACCGATGTACGTCACGCAGGGCTTACGGTCGACTTTGGCCGCAATGGTTTCGAATAGCGACTGGACTGTACGGTAAGCGACAGGGTCTCCGCCAGGCATCATGCTCGGGCCGTTTCGCGCGCCGTCCTGGCCGCCGGAAATACCCATACCGAAAAAGTGAAGTCCGAGCTGACGCAGCTCTTTTGCTCTTCGCGACGTGTCGACAAAATGGGAATTGCCTCCGTCGATAAGCAGGTCTCCTTTGTCAAGCAGAGGCGTAATCTCGTTGATCACGTCGTCTACCGGCTTACCCGCCGGCACGAGCATCATGATGGCTCTCGGCCTGTCCAGGCAACGGACGAATTCAGAGAGATGGTTAAACCCGCGAACGCCCTCGTTGTTGTTGAACTCCCGTTCGAGCTGGGTTACTTTCTGAGGGTCTCTATCGAATCCACAAACGCGAAAGCCATGATCACCCATGTTGAGCAACAGGTTTCGCCCCATGGTGCCCAATCCGATCATGCCAAAAATGTATTTTTCTTGCATAGCGGGTTGATAATTTCTCGTTCAGAGAGGCCTCGTTATTTTTCCAGGCGCGCTACTTTGTCGAGCCGGCGCTTGTGACGCTCCGCGCCGCTGAAAGTGGCATTCAGGAATTCTTCCACAAACACTTCCGCCAGACGTTGGCCGATTACGCGGCCACCCAGACATATCAGGTTCATATCGTCGTCTTCCACACCCTGACGCGCCGAGAATGGATCAGTGATCAGGGCCGCACGTACTCCCTTGATCTTGTTGGCGGCTATTGAAGCACCTACGCCGCTTCCACATACCGCGATGCCGCGGCTCACTTCTCCCGACGCGACGGCACGGGCCAGCGGCACGACAAAGTCAGGATAGTCGTCCTGATCATCCAGCCCGTGAGCGCCAAAGTCTTTCACGTCGTAGTTACGCGATTGCAGGTACCTGACCAGCGATTCCTTCAGAGTGTAGCCCCCATGATCGGCGGCGATTCCAATCTTCATATTCGACAAATTTCGCAGCTAAGATCATAATTTAGGGCGACTTTTATTAATGTTTTGTTTTGATTCCGAAGCCGCCCATCACAGACCGACGGATACCGAATACCGATCGCATCGAATTGTTATATTGTAGCCTGCAATAACGATTGCACCATGACGCTCCAGTCCGCCTTATCAGCAAGCTATACCGACCTTTACCAGATTACAATGGGCCAGGTGTATTTTCACACGGGCCATCACAACGACCGGGCGGTATTTGATTACTTCTTTCGCAAGCTGCCCTTCGGCGGAGGCTATGCGCTGTTTGCCGGGCTTGGAGATCTGCTCGATATACTCGAAGTGCTTAGGTTTACCGAGGAGGACCTGGAGTTCCTGCGGGCGGGCAAGTTTGCGCCAGAGTATATCGATTATCTCCGCGACTGGCGTTTCCGGGGAACGATCTATTCTGTTCAAGAAGGCGAGGTAGTGTTTCCCACAGCCCCCGTGCTACGCGTCGAAGGTGGCATACTTGAGGCGCAACTGGTAGAGACGCTCCTGCTCAACCTGTTGAACTTTGAGACGCTTGTGGCGACAAAAGCCTCGCGCATCCGCTATGTCGCAGGCGATGCCCTGCTCATGGACTTTGGCTTGAGACGTGCCCAAGGGTTCGGAAGCATACAGGCAACCCGCGCTTGTGTCGTCGGCGGGTTTAACTCGACGAGCAACGTTGCCGCGGCGATGGAGTACGGTATGCCGGCTGGTGGAACAATGGCGCATTCGTTGATACAAAGCTTTGGCGATGAACTAACCGCGTTCCGATACTTCGCAGAAAGCCGGCCGGACGATTGCGTGCTGCTCGTCGACACATACAGCACACTGGAGAGCGGCGTGCCCAATGCGATCACAGTGGCGCATGAGATGGAGGCGCGAGGGCATCGCCTGGTTGCCATTCGGCTTGACAGTGGTGACCTGGCCTACCTGGCCAAACGGGCTCGCAGCATGCTCGACGATGCCGGTCTGTCGTACGTGCGCATTGCCGCTTCAAATCAGCTGGATGAGTATGTCATCAAAAGCCTCATCGACCAGGAAGCGCCGATAGACATCTACGGCGTCGGCACCAGCCTGGTGACCGGGAGGCCCGACGCGGCGCTCGATGGTGTTTATAAGCTGAGCTATTTTCTCGACATGCCCCGGATAAAGCTTTCGGAGTCTCTTTCCAAGACCACCTTGCCGGGCATCAAGCAAGTATATCGTGCCCTGGATGAGGCCGACCTGTTCGCTGGGGCAGACGCAGTTGCGCTGGCTGACGAAAAGAGCATCCCAACTATGGCGCATCCAATTGAAGCCGGAAAGTCGATGTCGCTGCAAACCTACCGCCTCGAACCGCTGTTGCATAAGGTGATGGAGAATGGACGGCGAATGGAAGAGGCCTTGCCCTTAGAGCGCATTGCCGCTCATGCCAGGGGACGCCTCGCGTTGCTGCCTCCGGAATACAAGCGATTTAAGTTTCCTCACCTGTACAAGGTGGGACTTAGTCCGGGACTTACCGAACTGCGCGAGCGTATGCGAAGTGAGGTGAAACAGACGATGTCATGAAAGCGCTTATTCTTGTCGACATACAGTACGACTTTACCACGGGAGGTAACCTCGAAGTAAAACAGGGGGAAGAAATCATTCCCCTCGTGAATACCCTTCAGAAACAGTTTGAACTGGTAGTGGCCACGCAGGATTGGCATCCGCCCAATCACCTCAGTTTTGCGTCAAATCATCCGGGACGAAAGCCGTTCGAAACGATTACGCTTAACGGTCTTGAACAAGTCCTCTGGCCCGACCATTGCGTTCAGGGTACTTCAGGCGCTAACTTTCACGAAGCCCTCGATATGAAACGCGTTGCCGCCATTTTTCGCAAAGGAATGGACCCTGCTATCGACAGCTACAGCGGCTTCTACGATAACGGACGACTTCGCAATACGGGGCTCGCTGGATACCTCCGCGATCGCAATGTTGCTGAGATTTTTGTCGTAGGCCTCGCAGGCGATTACTGCGTATATTTTACCGCCCGCGATGCGCTCCTGGAAGGCTTCAAGTGCACCATAATCGCCGATGCCACCCGGCCCATCTCGGAAGATGGCTTCAGGAACGCAAAGGAAGATCTCAAACGTCATGGTGGTGTTATTGCCGAATCCAGAGATTTGCTACCTTGATATAGCGCCATAACTAACTTGAGGGGAATGCAGGAAGATTCAACATCGAAAAACATCAACAGCGGCGGAAAGGATGCGAACACGTACGACGCGATCGTCATCGGCTCGGGAATCAGTGGAGGTTGGGCTGCGAAGGAACTCTGCGAGAAGGGCGCAAAAACACTGGTACTTGAGCGAGGGCGTAACATAGAACACCTTAAGGATTATCCCACGATGAATCTCAATCCGTGGGACCTGCCACATCGCGGGCGGATGACACGTGAGTTCGTAGAAAAGAATCCTTTGATTACGCGTGCGGCGGGATTTGGCGAAGACACAGCACATTTTTTTATTGAAGACGACGACCACCCCTACGTTCAGGACAAACCTTTTGATTGGATCAGAGGATATCAGGTCGGGGGAAAATCGATTATCTGGGGCCGGGCTTGCCAACGTTGGAGCAACCACGAGTTCACCGCGCCGGCACGCGTGGGTTATGGAATTGACTGGCCGATCCGGTATGACGACATCGCACCGTGGTATTCTCATGTTGAAAAGTTTGCCGGAATCTGTGGCGGCCGCGAAGGCCTTGAGGCCATGCCCGACGGTGACTACCTGCCGCCTTTCGAGTTGAATTGCGTTGAAAAGGTATTGCAGCAGCGTATTCGCGAGCACTTTCCCAACCGATACATGATACCGGGTCGTTGGGCGCAGTTGACCGAACCCGCCGACATCCACATCCAACAGGGCAGGGGCCGCTGCCAAGCCCGCAACCTCTGCATGCGAGGGTGTCCCTACGGGGCCTATTTCAGCTCGGTGTCGTCCACATTACCCTGGGCGCAGCGGACGGGAAACCTTACTGTGCGACCTTTTTCGGTGGTGCACTCCATAATATATGATGCGGATGCCGGCCGCGCCACGGGTGTGCGCGTTATCGACGCCCAAACTGGTGTGGCTACGGAATTTTTCGCGCGAGTCATCTTTGTGAACGCTTCGGCGCTGAACAGCACGCTGATCCTGCTCAACTCCACCTCGGAGCGATTTCCTGAAGGATTAGGCAACGATAATGGCTTGTTGGGCAAATATGTCGCGTTTCACAACTACCGTGGTTCGGTTGGCGGCCGGTTTGACGGCCCCGATGACAAGTATTATTACGGTCGTACCCCAGCCGAACCCATGCTTGCGAACTTCCATTTATCCCCACCGTGCACTTGTGCCTGCAACCAGCTGGATCGATGCAACGGCA
>JAJJPK010000230.1:0-33083 GCA_032907565.1 Cyclobacteriaceae bacterium
GAAGTCTTCATACGTTCCCGAGAGCGTTACAATTTCACCTTCTTTGATTTTTTCCAATTCCTTGTTGAGTTCTTCCGGCGAGTTCACCGGCGTATCATTCACCTTGGTGATGATGAAGCCGTCGCGGATGTCGGTGTATCGCGCGACCTTGCCAGTTCCTTTACTGGTGACTCGCACACCGTTCTTAAGATCAAGCTTCTTGAGTACGCTTGGTTCGGCCGGCTCCACCGTGATGCCGAGCGCCGCAAGACCTTTGCGTTCCTCCAGCTTCACGGCGGCTATCTCACCTTTCCTGTTCTTAAGTGTTACGTCAAAGTCGAGCTCCTTCCCACTCCGGTTGACGGTTATCTTAACCTTATCGCCCGGCCGGTGACGCCCGATGGTTTCGATCAGTGCGGAGTTGTTGGTGATCTTGACCCCGTCAATTTTCACAACAACATCGCCAGGCTTAATTCCCGCCTCAGCAGCAGCGCTGTTTTCGGAAACGCTCTGGACGTAAGCGCCCTCGAATACCTTGAGGTCATGCTCTTTCGCAAGCGTGCTGTTGACGCTTGTGATACTAACGCCTAACCACCCACGCTGCACGACGCCATAGTTCAAAAGGTCTTCTACAATCTTGCTGACAATATTGGATGGAACGGCAAATCCGTAGCCCGAATAAGCGCCGGTAGGGCTGGCAATGGCCGTGTTAATTCCGAGCAGGCCGCCGGACAGATCGACCAACGCTCCGCCGCTGTTTCCAGGGTTGATGGCTGCGTCCGTTTGAATGAACGATTCGATGGCCGTGCTGCCCCCTTCGCTGGAGCTGGGGATGATATGGATGCTCCGTCCTTTAGCGCTGACAATTCCGGCAGTAACCGTTGAGGTCAGGTTGAATGGGTTGCCTACGGCCAGTACCCACTGCCCAACCTTTGCCTGGTCGGAATCTACGAATGCCAGGTACGGAAGGTCTTTCTGTTCTATCTTCAGCAGGGCGATGTCCGTGTCAGGATCGGTGCCCACGATTTCTGCTTTGAAGGAGCGGTTGTCATAAAGGGTGACCTCCACAATCTCTGCGTCCTGCACAACGTGGTTGTTGGTCACGATATAACCGTTCGAATTAATGATTACGCCGGAGCCCGTGCTTTGCTGAGGCCCGCGATTCATTGGCGGCATCCAGTCGGGGCCGAAGAAATCACGGAAAGGGTTGAAGTATTGGGTATCCCGCTGTTGAACCACAGCCGATGTGACCTTTGCTGCAGTCTCGGTAAAATCGAGGGGAACAATCTCCCCGGCCTCATTGACGTGATATGCCACCTGGGCAGCCGGGACGCCACTGGAATAGTCCAGCCGAACCACGCGCTCGCCCTTATCCATAATTTCATAGGTGCCGATCGTGATCCCACTGCCTAAAACAGCAGCCAATAGGAGTGAACCGAATCGTTTCATATCACTATAACGTTTGAATTAAAAATATGTCTTTGCCACATAAGGTGATGCAAAAACCGGGCAACTCCAGCAAGGCAGAAATTTTGTCAGCCCGGCGGTGACGAAATTCCGGCTGGCGCCGGAAGTCACACTTTAATTACGAAATATTTCGGATTTTAGTTTCCCTTTTTTTGGCGATGGTGAACAAGAACCGAACGGGACTAGGTAAAGAAGATATAGCCAAAATTGCGGTATTTTCTCTCGAAGGTTAGACCCCCAGCCAACTTTTACGTTTCAAATTACGTCAGTAGAACAGTACGATGTCGCAGGTTTACCACTCCCCAACTCCCACTCCTATGGAAAACAGGCAATCGTCCGAGCGATCGTTGCGGCGCCTGAAACGGTTGTTGTACGTTTGGGTCATTCTTTTCCTTGCAGCTATGTTGTTATCATTCTTTGGCCGAGGTTTGATGTGAACACGAGACGTGAACAACTACTTGCCGGCTGTAAACATATAATGCAGTGTTACGTTCAGCATCGCCTTCAGACCCGTGAGCAGGGCAGACTCGTCGATCATGAAATCCGGCGTATGATGTGACGGTGTCGTGGCAGGGTCCATATCGGCCGGTCGCGCTCCCACGAAAAAGAAAAAGCCGGGCACCTTCTCCTGGAAGAAAGCAAAGTCTTCAGCACCTGTTACTGGGTTGATTCGTACTACGCGATCTTTTCCTGCTGCACGCTCGAGCGCGGGCACCAGCAATGCGGTGAGCTGCGGATCATTGTACGTGACGGGCGTCTTGCCATCGAAAGTCACTTCTGCCACAGCCCCGGCCGTCTCGGCGATGCCTGTCGCGATACGTCGTATCTTTTCGTGCACGCTTTGTTGCATCGTCTTGTCCAGCGTCCGTATGGTCCCTGACATTACTGCTTCTTCCGGAATGATGTTTTCACGGATGCCTGCATTGATGCGGGCTACAGTTACGACCACGGGCTCCTGGGTCAGATCCATTTGCCGGCTTACGATAGTTTGCAATGCGTTGATGATCTGGGCGGATATCACGACGGGGTCGACGCTCATCCACGGAGCCGCACCATGCGCTTGGCGACCCTTCACCTTTATGGTAAACCAGTCTGACGCCGCCATCAGTCCGCCCTCTTTGTAGCTGATGGTACCCAGCTTACTGATCGATTGAATGTGCATGCCGAAAATGACATCCACCTTAGGATTCTCCAGCACGCCCTCTTTTACCATCAGTTCTGCACCGCCTTCTTCGCCAGGAGGCGGCCCTTCCTCTGCGGGCTGGAAGATGAATTTCACGGTCCCCCTAAGCTGATCCCGGTTCTGTGCCAGGATTTCCGCAACGCCCATCAGAATGGCAACGTGCGAATCATGGCCGCATGCATGCATCACCCCCGTTTCCATTCCCGCGTAAGTCGCGGTCACTGTCGACTTGAAAGGAAGGTTGTTCCTCTCCGTTACAGGGAGTGCATCCATATCTGCACGCAAGGCAATCACCGGACCAGGCTTTGCACCCTTTAACAATCCTACCACTCCCGTGTGCGCGATGCCGGTAGTGGTTTCAATGCCGAGAGCCCTGAGGTGCTCCGCAACCTTTTCAGCTGTCTTAAACTCGCGGTTGGAAAGCTCCGGGTATTGATGGAAGTGCCTTCTCCATTCAATGACCTTCGGTTCAACTTCGGAGGCCATCTTGTCGATTTTCGATTGAAGGGCTTGACTAACCTGGGCATGCGCCGGGAAAGAGGCGCAAAGGATAGCTAGGGCAACGAATCGCTTCATGTTGAAAAGGTTGTTTGGTAATAGCTGCGGGTCTGGATGTCGGGTAAAGTACAAAAAAATACACCTGGGGGTAAGACCTTGCGCGTTTTTCACGCATTCGGAATGTTTTGCGTAACTTTTGGCGTTGGTTAATTTTTTCCGGTCAGATGAAATAGCGGGCGGCCGGCGTCGTTTCTCTTTTCTGATTCCATGTTAAGGTGAGAACACTTCTTTTGTTCGTTCTGCTTGCGTTCCCCCGGACTGAAATCTTCGCCCAAGCCTTTCAGACCGAAGAACAGTTCCTTTCCAGGCTTGAGTCCAATGGACCACTACCTGAAAAGTTGCTTGCCACACGGAGCGTCGTTGTTTACACACCAGGACTTACATCGAAGGAAATCGAAAGTGTACAGCAGTCGTTTGCCGACATTGGAGTCGATGCCATCGGATGGTTCGACATGGACTTGCTGCTCGCGGGCCCCGACGCAGCAAGGGCGTTGGCACTGTACCTTACCCGAAGGAACGTGGAGCACCTGGCTTTCTTTCGAAAGACCGCCGGCGAGTACCAGTTGGCGATCACGACATTTAATGGAAGGCCGACTTTCATTGAGTCCGGTCAACCTTCATGGACGGTGCACAATGCCGATCTGAAGGAGTTGCTGCAGCAAGTTTATCGAACCGCCGCCAATACGCTGGCGCGACAGAATTTTCTTATCAATGCCCATCCGGAAACCGACCTCGCGATCAACCCGATTCTGGGCAGACGTTCGGAGTTTTTCGCAATCGACCTGAAGGTTGACCAGCTGGCTGTCCCGAAATTCGGCGACGAGGCGATGGACGCCCGTCTTGCCGAACTCTTTTCCACTTACCCATTCAAATACCAGCTCACTGAGCCGGGCATGTCTGAACGTGAGTTGCGTTCTAAAGGGTTTCTCTACATTCTTCGATTTGTTCATGCCCGGGGATCCATTGCTCGTGAACTGTTGGGTTACGGCAGTGGAAAGCAGGCGAGCGAGTTTACGTCCGTCACGTTTGAAGGCACCGAACCGGTTACGAAGAATCTACCTGCGGAGGAGAAAGTCTTTAAATTCTACTTTAAACACATCGAATCAGGCAATGTATTCCTGGGAACGAAGTGGGATGCCGATACAAGCTGGGACCAGGCCCTGTGGAATCACCTTATGGCGTTTAAAGCGGAGTTGAATTTGAATTGATTGGATTCTTCCAATTACTTCCAGCCAACTACTCGGCGAGCGTAAGCAGAATCGTAATGCTCGTGTAATAAAGCGTCGTCGTTCCCTCAAATCCTGAGTCTGTGCCCACAACCAGCCATAATTCCCCATTTGCGTTTGTGGTTGCTGTAAACGATGCGCCGTTGTTGCGTTCGACGACACTATAATCATAGGTGGGTGTGGGAGTTGCAACGTTGCCGATAAGTACCATGTGCTGGCCTCCGCTCAGCTGGTTGCCCTTGTCGATGTTCATTTGGTAATAGCCGTTGACGGCTAATTTCACGGGTTCTATCGGGGCAGCCCCTGCCTTGAGGTAAACGCTTTCACCGGGTGATCCGCCCACGCCGAGGTTGTCTTTGCCGGCGTTGGTCGCGAACTTGATCTGAAAGGCTACTTCGTAGGCCGTGAATGGTTCAAGGCCTCCGATTTTCTTTTTCAGGAACATGAAAAGATCGTCGCTGTAGTTCGTACCGGACATTTTCAGAGCCTTCTTGCCACCCAGATTGGCCGGTAGGAGGTCATGGCCAAAATAAAGTCCATATGCGACGGAATCACCCACGGGGTAGTCTGCAAAATCGCCCGACCACCCATGGTCGCTTTCGGAGAAGTCAAACTGATGGGTTATCAGCAGCAGATCATGCTTTTCCGGTCCCATTTCGCACGACGTAACCATAAACAGCACGCCGGCAACCAACAATAAACGCCTCATACAATAATGATCGCTACACCCCTTAGACACATTCCCGGAGGAATCCGTTGGAAGACCGATATCGGCCTGAACGAGTGAAATTTTGAATTTTTTGCCTTCAGCTGCACTAAAAGCGGTCCGCTTGCGTCTCGTAAGTAGAACCCTCCGTGCGGTTTTCACGTTTCGAAACCACAAGCGTTGATGCAGGCTCTATGGATGATTATACCCACTTCGAAAAGGTACCCTACCGTTCGGTCTTTTCTCTTAGACGGCTCGTTGAATTCTGGGAGAAGAAGCTCAGCAGCGGTCCGAAGATAGCATGGACCACCCAGCTTCTCGAACGGATTTCCAACTCTCCCCTGAAAGAACCACTCGGAGAGGAAGGGATTCCGGAAGGATACCAGGACCTCGTTGAATTCATGATGGGTGCGGCGTTTCCCTATTCTATGGGTCACGCTGACCTTGCAGCCGCGGTCGTGCCCTTCGCCCGTAAGCCGTTCTATACCACCCCTGCCTTTGGGGATCTTTTGGCCGGGCGCGACCTTGACGAAGACGTTAGCATCAACGTACCCAGTGGACGCTACGCTGTGGCCGCCACGCTCCAGGCGAGCCTCCAGATTCTGAAAAGATTTTACAAAGCGGATCTCGACTTTGACCGTCCGATGCTGATCACCCTGACGGACCGCAAGTCCGGACTCGAAAGGGTATATAAGATCCAGGTGGATAACCGCTTCTGCGATATCGTGGCTAAACGGACGCCGGAACCCATCGATCCGCATGTACTCAAGTTCCTTACTGAAAAGATTTACGACCTCGATCTGCTGCTCCAATATATCCGTCCTGATAACTTCGAGTTTCACGGGTTTCTGATCATGCGTCTGACCGACGTGACGCAGGAGGAGATGCTGTCTGCGATCAAGTACGAACTCATCGCCAAAGATTCGATCGGCAATCCTGAGATCTTCACGTCGATACAACAAAAGTTGCGGTCGATCATGGGACAGCCCGACTTGCGAGTAGGGCTCGCTTACTTCGACCCCAACAACAACCTGATCCTTAACACAAGCTACAGCGAGTGTTGGAAAAGCGTAGCGGAGCACACTCCCGGAGGGTGCGACTACGCCGGTTCTGTCTATGAGCGAAGCTGGGTTGAAAAGCGATGCATAGCAATCGACGATGTGGCCGAATATCCCTATCGATCGAAAGTGGAAGACGCCCTTCTGAACGAAGGCATCCGCAGCATTCTGCTTTCACCCCTTATTGACGGCGATGAAACAATTGGCTTGCTTGAGCTCGCATCGCCGCGCCCCGGGATGTTAACCCCGGCGGCTGCAACCAAACTGGAGAATGCTTTGCCCATGTTCACGGTAGCCGTGAAGCGCGCAAAGGCTGACATGGAAACGGGCATTCGTGCACTGATACAGGAAGAATGCACGTCGATTCATCACGCTGTACAGTGGCGCTTTTTTGAAGCGGGACTTCGCCTAATGAACGAACGGCGCACGGATCCCACCGCGCGACTCGAGGAAATCGTATTCCGAAACGTTTATCCTTTCTTCGGAATGATCGACATTCGCAATTCGTCGCGTGAAAGAAACACAGCTATTCAACTCGACCTGCAGGAGAATCTCCGGATGGCTACCAAAGCACTTGAGCGCCTTTCCGGAAAGGTCAGACTTCCTTTGCTTGACGAACTGATTTTCCGTGCCGAGAAACACCTCGCCCTTACGAATACGAACCTTTCCTCCGGTGACGAGATCAGGATACTTGAATTCCTGAAGGGTGAAATTCACCCCGTATTGGATCACTTTGCGGAGGACGAAAACCTGGGCAAATGGATACAGGAGTACAAGTCACAGCTTGACCCGAAGTCTGGTGTCGTCTACAAGCGCCGTGGCGCCTTCGAAGACAGCCTGAACCGGATCAATTCTTTTGTGGCGGGCATCATCGACCAGGCTGAAGACAGCGCTCAGCACATGTTCCCTCATTACTTTGAAAAGTATAAGACTGACGGTGTTGAGTTCACGCTTTACCTGGGCGACTCGCTCGTGCAGGACAGGAAGTTCAATGAGTTCTACCTTCGTAACTTCAGGCTCTGGCAACTCATCCTGATGTGTTCGGTGGAGCAACAGATGTCGTTGATCCGCCCGACCCTGAAGACTCCCCTTGACGTTACGCAGCTCATCCTCGTTCACGATCAGCCGGTAACGATCCGATTTCGACCGGATGAAAAGCGTTTTGATGTCGATGGCGCGTATGACATCCGTTATGAGATCATCAAAAAGCGGATCGACAAGGCCAGGATCAAAGACGAGAAGGACGACATGCAGCGGCTTACTCAACCGGGTAAGATTGCTATCGTCTACAGCCAGCCCCGGATGGCACAAGAATACAAGGAGTATTTCAGTCACCTGCGAAGCAAGAACCGCATCACGGGTGAAATTGAAGACCTGGAACTCGAAGAACTGCCCGGTGCCATTGGCCTGCGTGCCCTGCGCATTACGGTTTCACAACCTTCGACGCCAAGGAATATCCCCACGGAAAAAGAACTGCTCAAGGATATCGAGCAAGCAGTCGAGCTCAATTGATGTTAGCCCGAAGATAGCGACCCGGCCGCTGGCCCAAACCGGTATAGGAATGGAAGGGGCATTGGCGATTCGGGTGTGTAAACCCGCAAAAACAAGATAGCCCCCGGCGAATGCCGGAGGCTATGGAGAAGAACGTGGCTGATGCACGTATCAGTATCCCGGATTCTGTGGGAAATCCTTGTTGGCGTTTAGGTTGAGCGCCTCCTGCGGAATGGGACGGAGGATTTTGTTCTGCCCATCCACACCCTTGAATGGATCGGGTATGTTCCGCACGTCTTTGTTGTACTTCATCACGCGCTCGACCAGCGTGCCGGTACGCTTCAAGTCGAACCAGCGATGGAATTCACCGATTAACTCACGTGCGCGCTCATCAAGGATCTCCTCCAACGTTACCTGGTCAGGCGAAGTGAGTACAAGCGAACCGGGCGTAGCCTCTGCGCGGGCCTTTACCGCGTTCAGACGGTCCATTGCCAATTGGGCGTTCCCAGCCTGAAAGTAAGCCTCTGCGGCGATAAGATACGTTTCCGAGAGGCGCGCCAGGAAGATATCGCGGGCGCTGGTGCCTTGCCCAAAAACGCCCGGCCGTGGATCGTCAAACTTCCGGACATCCGGCAGTGTGTTGTCGAAATACTGTATTGGTTGCTCCCAGCGGTTGACAATGGGTTCACCTGGCCCAGAGATCACTTCGTACGGGATTATGTCCGTGTCTGCGCGGTTGACCGGATCCGCAGCGCGCCAGGCAGCCGTATCAGCAACTTCCCAGGCGTGCGGGAAATAGCGCAGGATCTTCAGCGAAGATTTGTCGGCTACATCGTAGAAGTCGTAATACCGTTCGTAAATCACCGTCATGAACGATCCCTGCCAGCGCAGGTCGTTCTCATTGAACAGTTCGTGCACGTACGCGGAAGGAATGAGATTGTATGAACGCCAGGGATACCCATTCTTCAGACCTTCACCGCCGTGGTAGGGACCAAAATACGAGGCTTGTATGCTTCCCGGAATGCTCTTGTCCAGGTCGAGTGAGGCGGCATCATACTGGATCGAGAACAGGACTTCAGCGTTCTGCTCATTGCCCGGCCAGAACAGGTCGTGGAAGGAGATTGACGACAGGTCGTAACCGTTAATGGCTTCATCTGCGAGTTGGGCCGCCTTTGTAAAATCGTCGGTCGAGGCAAAAGACTCATACGCTCGTGTCAGGTGTACCTTGGCCAGATAGTGCCGCACGGCACGCTTGGAAACGTGACCAAATTCCGGCGACTCTTCCACCAGGCCCAGCGCCTCGTTGAGTTCGCTGATGATGAACGTATATATCTCTTCAGCGCTTGTCCGCTGAAATTCCGTCTGTGGTGTGGTGATGGCTTCAGTCACAAGCGGAACGCCTCCAAATGATTGTACCAGCAGGAAGTAATAGTACGCCCGAAGGAACTTGATCTCACCCGTATGTGCGGGAACGGTGCTTACAGGTTCCGTCTTGTCGCTGTAATGGATTCCGACATTGCAGAGCTGTATCGCATCGTAACAAGTGCGGTAAAAGTCGGCTACCTCGGCTTCACTAGACGAAAGCGTTTTATAAGTAGTCAGGCCAGTAGGCCCTGCGTTTCGGCCATCAACATACATGTCTGTACCTGACATGAACATCCAGGGTGCGCTGTACACGTCGCGCAAGGTGGAGTAGGTGGCATTCACCAGGTTCTTGAAGCCCGATTCTGTGGCATATAATTCATCAGCCAGCACATCCGTCTTGTTGACCTCTTCGAGATAGTCACTGCAGCTCGACAGGAATAGAAGGGTGAATCCCGTGAATATTATCTTTTTCATTGGTCTCGTGTTAAGAGTTAGAACTTGAGATTTACGCCAAACTGGTACGTGATCGAACTGATTCCTCCGTTGCTAAGGCTGGCATCTGCCCATTCCGGATCGAACCCGTCATAGTCGGTGAACACAAACGGATTGAGGACGTTGGCATACACACGCAAGCTGCGTATACCGATCTGACTGATCATCGCTGCGGGGAACGTATAACCCAGTGTTATATTCTTGATCTTGGTAAAGCTTGCGTCGCGATAATATCCGACGTTGGAATTCCTCCAGTATATGCCGGCATTTTTGGGCTGGGGATAGAAGTTGACATGACGTGTAGAAGTAACCGGATTCTCCTGCATGTACCAATCTATGTTCAGCTTGCTTCGTCCCCTATCCTCGTGGTTCGTGTACTCAGCGTGGAAGGGGCTGTATACAAAGACCCCCTGCCGCGTGATGAGAGACGCGCTCAGATCGAAGTTCCGGAAGGTGAGCGTCGTTGTGAATCCTCCAGTCCAGTCGGGAAGCTTTGATCCCAGCATGCGCTTGTCATCTTCATTGATTACGCCATTGTCGTCGAAGTCCACTACACGGCCCTGGCCCTCGGACTGACCATATGCGGTGGCGAGGTCAGCCTCATCCGCTTGCCAGACACCATTCGTAACCCAGTTGTAATAGCTGTTCAAAGGGTAACCCACCCGAATCAGGTCGTCAGCGGAGTATCCATCCCTGGCGTCCTTGTAGATCTCGTTCGTGTCTTCGTACAGGGCGGTGACTTCATTGTTGTTCTTAGAGAAGTTGAACGAGGTAGTCCACGTAAGTGCGTCAGTTGAAATATTGAGCGTTGTGAGGCTTACTTCAAAACCTTTGTTGGTCACTTCGCCGATATTCTGAAATACGGTACCGTAACCTGTTTCAAAGGGCAGTTGCCGTTCGATGATCAGGTCTTTCGATTCCTTGTTGTACACATCAAAGGTTCCGACCACCCTCGACTGAAACAGCGCAAAGTCAAGCCCAAAGTCAAGCTCGCTGGTACGCTCCCAGGTAAGGTTGGCATTAGCGATGCCGTCGGTGCGTATGCCGTTAGCACTGGTGCCGCCAAAGTCGTAGAAGACCCCGGTGCTTGCAGTAGCCAGTGTGGCGTAGGGGTCCACTACCTTATTACCGGTGAATCCGTAGCTCACGCGCACCTTGAGTTCATCCAGGAAGCTTGCATCCGCGAGGAAAGATTCCTGCGAAACGCGCCACCCGATGGCAGCGGACGGGAAGCTCGCCCATTTGTTTCCTTCGGCGAGGCCGGAGGCGCCGTCCCAACGGTTGGACAAGGTCACGAGATACTTGTCCATGAACGAATAGTTGAGACGTAACGCGTAGGATAGGATTGTTTCCTTGGTGTAGCAGCAAGCAACTTGCAGGGTAGACAAATCACCACGAGAGCCGACGTTGTAAAAGCTCTTTGCGCTCATATCCATCCGATCCTGGGCGGCAAAGCTGTACTCGCCCCGGAACATATTCATGGAGAAGAGCCCCATGAAATTGAAGCTGTGATTCTTCACCTGTTTGTTGACGGAGACCTGGTTGTCCCACACATACGAGAAGTCTTCCGTATCCCTCATCTCACCCCGGGGCTGACCTCCTACTCTTCCCTCCGAATCGGTACCGAGAAAGACTCCTTCGCGACGGAAGCGGTACCGGGGCGCAAAGGTCGATCTGACTGCCAGCCATGATACCGGGGCATATTGCAGGTACACGTTACCAATGGCGTTAAACGTATTGGTTTCCTGGTTGGCGTTGGCCATGTCGACCAACGGATTGACAGAACTTGTGAAGTTGATGTGATACTGCGACGTGGTACCGTCGACCAGGTCTTTTCCCGGCTGGATGATGATCTCACCGTCTTCCGTATTATATGGGCTCATGAGCGGATTCATGCGGAACGCATTTACCATAGCGTTAGGCGCTCCTTCCTCCAGGTTAATGAGGGCGAGATTGAGGTTGATACCTCCTGACCACTTGTCGTTGATGGCGTGGTTGATGCTCGTTTTGAAATTGTAACGCTTGTATTTTTCCCGGATCACATTGCCTTCCTCTTCCTGGTAGCCGACACCGAAGGTGTAGCCCATCCTGTCGCTTGTTCCGGAAAGCGATATCCAGTGGTTGGCCTGTTGTCCGTCTTGTGTTACTACGGACGGCCAGTCGGTGAAATCGTTCTCGTCGAGGCGTCGTTGCATCTCATTGCTATCGGTGTTGAATCCGGGGTCACTCGGTACAGGATTGCCACGGGTTATGGCCTCGCTTATGTACGCGTCCATGCGCCAATTCATCCACTTGTCGCCGTCCATGAATTCGGGAAGTCGTGCCACCTTCCGCACGCCGTAGTACCCGTCATAGGAAATGACGGCACGTTCGCGTACGCTGGATCCCTGTTTCGTAGTAACAAGCACGACACCGTACGCGCCACGCGATCCGTAGATCGCTGTCGAGGATGCATCCTTGAGAATGTCGATCCGTTCGATGTCCTGCGGATTCAGAAACTCGATGCCGTCGGTGATCACACCGTCGACGACGTAAAGCGGGCGTCCGCCTTCTATCGATTGCTGACCGCGTATCTGGATGTTGAAACCTGAGCCCGCGCGACCGGACGCATTGGAGATGTCGACACCAGCGACCTGTCCCTGCATTGCCTCAAGCGGATTCAAGGCGCCCCGTTGAACGAGTTGATCATTATCGATAACGGCGACAGATCCTGTAAGGTCTTTCTTTTCGACCGTACCGTAACCTACTACTACGACCTCGGACAACTGCTGAGCATCCTGCGTAAGCGCAATGTCGATGACCGACCGTGAATTAATGGGTACTTCCTGGGTGGTATACCCGATGAATGAGAAGATGAGAACTGAATTTCCGTCCGGTGCATTTACCGTATATCTTCCGTCGCTATCGGAAGTGGTTCCTGTTGTCGTTCCCTTTACAAGCACGTTGACACCCGGGACAGGGTTGCCATCATTGCTGTCGGTAATCTGGCCGGAAACCTGAAATTCGGGAATCGCACGGCTGTCGCCATCTCCCGGCAGGGGGATCATGAGGCTCAGGTCTTCGTGCGAGGCGCCGGACTCACGATTGCCAAGGGTAGCGTGGTCGGGTGCTGCTGATGCTTTCAGCTTGCCTGAAACACCTTGTTCAATAAGATAGAAGCGGTCGCCGAGCTTCCGGTACACAAGATTCAATGGCCCAAGCAGGTTATCGAGGGCTTCTTCCACGGACGTCGCGTTCACGGGCGTTGCCGGCACCGATTTGTTCTCGACCACGTGGTCGAGATACCCGAAGCGTACATCGAATCTTGCCTCCAGTTCCTTGAGCATTCGCTTCAGCGATTTTTGTGAAACCGTTTCTGAAGCGGCGCCATCCACTGTGTAAGCCTTTGCATCGGCCCACTCCTGTGCGATAGCGGGCGCCTGCATATAGCATAACAGGAGTACGGATAGCGACTGACTTAACCATTGTAGTAACCTTTTCATAAGGGTTGGGTTTACGTGTTTAAGTTTGGTGTCGTATTCGAAAACTCACCTCCGCTCCTTGGCGGAGATCACGATTGCTCCATCTATTTTTTTGAATTCAACATCGTACGTTTCAGAAAGCACATACAGCACCGTATCGAGATCAACCGTCGGTATGGTGCCGGTAAACGTCGCGTCTTCGATCTCACTTACGTGGTTCTCTACCCGGTACCCGTAATTATCCTCCAGGACTTGCATAATGTCTTTTAAGGTCGCCTGTTGGAAGATGAGTTGATTGGAAGTCCAAGACGTGTATAGTGTTGGATTTACTTGTCGCGTGATGAATACATCCTGGCCTTCCGAGAGCTCGGCAAGCTCTCCGGGTTCCATGGTTATGGTCTTTTCTTTCGCGTCATCGCTGGTCAGGCGCACACGCCCGGTATTGAGCACGACTTGCGTCTTTCCCCTCCTGTTCAGGACATTGAAGGTGGTGCCGAGTACTTCTACATCGACATTCTCGGTGTGAACCTGGAACTTCTGTGATTTCGGCGATTTCGTAACCTCAAAAAATGCTTCCCCTTGCAGCCATACTTCGCGGTGCTCGTCGCCTTCCCATCCGGATGCGTAGCGAAGCGTAGAGTGGGCATTCAGCATTACTACTGATTGATCTGGAAGGATCAATCGCTTCCGTTCGTTATATCCGGTATGAACGGTGACGACGCCTGGTCTCAGCGTCAGGTAGAGGGTCAGCCCGGAAACGACAGCAATAAAGAACGTAGCAGCTACGGCGATCCTGCGCCAGTTGATAGCTGACCGGGCAGGTTGTGCCTGGTAATCGGTAATCTCTTCACGGATAGAATTTCGGATTCGATTCAGAATGGCTTCTGCCGGAATATCTTCTGGTTGAGTCTTTTTGAAGTCGACCGCCAGCACAATCTTTCGCGCCTGGAGGACCAGGTGCTTTCGATCGGGATGGAGAATCATCCATTGTTCCCAGAACTGCTCCGCCTCGGCCGTAGGTTGCTTGATCCAGGAAAGAAAAAAGTCATCCCGTACAAAATCCGCAACAGTAAATTCCTCGTAGCGCCTCATGAATTGAACACAATGATTGGTTATCAATAGTAAAGGGCCCTGGTGGGCCCTTTTTTATCCCATGCGCTGTAAGAATTTTTTCCTTGACGGGCCGGAGAAGTTTTTACACCCCCAAAGCCCTTTTCAGGGAGCTGAGCGCGCGGTACATGAGCTTGTAAACGGATCGCGTGGAAATGGTCATCAGCGAGGCGATCTCTTCATACGTGAGTCCGTCATAGAACCTGAGTAGGATAGCCTGCTTTTCGCGCGGAGAAAGGCCTTCGATACGCTGTTGGAGGTGTGGCAGTTCTTCTGGTAATGTGTCGGGTTCGGCGTTCAGGTTGTCGGCGGCTAGCAGCATTTCGATATCGTACTGGTCTCCAGAGTTCTTTTGAGCCACTCGTCCTTTCTTGTAGAGGTTTTTCATGAGTCGGTTCCGGAAGCTTTTCAACAAATAGAACTTCAGGCGGAGAACGGGTTTGTAGCTGGCGCGTTGTCGCCACAGCTCTACGAAAAGATCGTGGATGCTGTCTTCAATCAGCTGCTTGTCGTCCGTAAGCCGTTCGCCGTAGTGATAAAGGTCGGCGACGTATTTTTTATAGAGCGCAGTGAATGCGAGTTCGCTTCCGTTCCGGAACTCATCCCAGATCTGTTCCGGGTTCGCGTCACTGGCCACCCGATTCGTCGAGGTGACCGGCGGGCTACGGTGGGGCAGTTTCACTTCCATACCGTTTGAGCGAGATGGTTGAGATAAACTTCCAGGTTCGTATAGCTTCCGGTAGTGCCGGTGCGATTAGCATCGCCCGCATAGTCCCACCGTAAGTTCATCCGGTTTTCCCATTCGTCTGGGAGACCGTCACGGTCACTGTCGGCTGGTGCCCTGGCGGTTTGGAGGTCAGGCCATCCGCCCACGTCATGTTGCGAATCGATAATACCGTTGCTTTTACACCCGAAATGCGCCGTCCCCGTGCGTGCCTCTTCCGCAATGCGCTGGTCTACGGCGTCGCGACGCAAGCTTGCGCCGGCGTGGTCCAATACTATGGCGAATACTTTCGATGCGTCATGTGTGTCTACGGGCGCGGAGGGGAACGGCGTAGTGACTTTCACAGAGTCGTGGTGATCGCACGCAACGCCTTTCCAATTGTCGCGTGTCACTTCCGGCGACCCATCCATGGTGTTGTTTGCGATAAAGAATTTTCCGTAGGGCCGGTAGGGTTCGAGGAGGCGACTCCGTGTGTCGGCAGGGGTGGCTGGCCCGGGTTTGTAATAGTTACCGACGATGTTGTGCTGGCCGCGCTCGCCAGCGTAAGAGCTGTTGCTCATCCAGTTGTAAACTACGTTGTTTCTGAAGTCAACAAGTTCTTTTTCCGGATGTCCGTGGTACCGCGAACCGCAGAACCGCGGAAGTCTGCTGTTGTGATGGGCGAGCAGGTTGTGGTGAAATGAAGCTCCAATGCCACCCCAGATCCCGCCGTATCCGTGGTCGCCCTTTTGGTGTACCGAGCGGTTGAGGCTTTCGCTGATGACCGACCATTGCAGCGTGAAGTTGGTGTTATCATAGAAGCTGGCGCATTCGTCGGTAGCCCAGCTCATGGAGCAGTGATCGATGATGATGTCGCGACGACCAATGGCCGTGAGGGCGTCGACCTCCTTGCCGCTTGTATCGCCCGGTCTGAACCGGAGGAAGCGGATGATGACGTTGTCGGCATCTATGATAAAGGGCTCGTGGCTTAGGCATATCCCGTCACCCGGTGCGGACTGGCCGGCGATGGTGACGTTGCCCTCACGAAGGATGAGTGGGGATTTGAGTGCAATGGTGCCTGCTACCTCGAATACAATGGTGCGCGGTCCGCGCGTCTTGATCGCGGCGCGAAGGCTGCCAGGTCCGTCGTCATTGAGGTTTGTGACGATGATCGTCATTCCGCCGCGGCCTCCTGTGGTATACATGCCGAATCCCTCTGCGCCCGGGAAGGCCGGTAACTTCGCTTTGCCCGGCTGTCCGACAGGGCGCGGCAGCAGGGTGAGGAGTGTTAGCAGTATCGCCAGGGCAGCCGGCATTGTGCAGGGGTTAGCTACGGGGGTGGCCCGCTATGCGCAATCGATTGCATAATATTACCTTTATCAGGATTTCACAAGGACTTTTGTAAAAAATCTAAAAATTCGTTCAAACACGAATTTTCGGGCGATCTTGATAGATATGCAATCAGCCGTGAGTGGCCCTTGGCTTGCAGGAAGCGTTCAAACTGTGCAACCGATTACACGGCAAGGGTTGCTCCGAAACTTACAGACATGGGGCCTAAAAACACTATTCCAGAACGCTCTCGATTTCGTCCATCTTCTTGGATGTGTATTTGCCCGAAGTGGCGTAGACGATTTTGCCTGACTCGTCGAGGACGAAAAAGTAGGGGATATCCTTCTTTTCGAAATCAAGCTGGTCTTTGTAACGCTTTAGCTCGCCCTTATAAAAAAGAATGTAAGGCAGAAGGTTGGGATCAATGTTCTTAATAGCCTTCTTCTTGGCCGTCCCGGTAGCTGCAGCATTGACTCCGGTGAACATGGGTACAAAGTATACATTCACGTCATAGCCGAATGCTTCGAAAAGGCCCTTATTCTTCTGAATAAACTTTTCAAATACGGGCTGAAACCAGGAGTTGAGTTCGTCTTCCGACTTCTTTGAATACGCCAGACCGAGCAGCGTATACTTCCCGGCTACATCCGAAGGCAGCATGACCTTGTTGTCTTCAACGGTTTCAGCCTCCATGGCAGGAAATTGTTTTCCTACTACTTGCGCAGTAACAAAAGTCGGCGTACCCAATGAAAGCAGCAAAAGAATGAACGGTAACGGTCTCATGATAAAAAAATTGGTCTTAGTATCCTTGAAAAATAGAAAATTAAGCCTTGTCCGCCTGTGCTATAGCCAAGAACGTGCCTGCTTTTTCGGTGAACGACGGATTGACCGTTTAAGTATCGAACGCAGTAACCCAGCGCGTCTTTTCCGAAACCGGACGCCGCTTTCCCTGGCGCGGTGCTGTTTTCGGTGTCCCGACATGGAGAAATCCAAGAAGCACGTCTTGTTCAGAAAAGCCGAAGCGTGCTGCAGCGCCGTCGAAGTACGTTATGCCACCAGTGCTGAAGTAGCAGCCGACACCATAGGCGGCTGCAGTAAGATACATGTTCTGGACTGCGCAAAACACGGCACCAGCTTCTTCGATGGCGGGGACGGACTCCGCAGGATCGCGCTTCATGATCACTGCAATTATGTGTGAGGAAAGCAGAGGCTTTTCCTGCAGATTGCGATAACGGTCTTCCCTAAAAGTGCCGTCTGCTGTAGTGTACGACTTGTAGAAATCAGACTGTATCTTGGCCAAGGCTTTCAGCCCCTCGCCGGTGAAGACCACGAATCGCCAGGGTTCGGTCATCTTGTGTGTCGGCGCCCAGTTGGCGTTCTCGAGCATGCGCTCTATCACGGCATCGTCAACGCGTTCGTCGCTGTACTCTGCCTGAAACACGGATCGACGCTTTTGTATCAGGTTGCTTAACTCATCTGCATTCATGACGCGAAAGTAAGAAGAAGACAGATAAAAAAAGCTGCCCGTCATCCGGGCAGCTCTTGCTGAAATCGGGTTTACAGATTCTTATTTGAGTTTGAAGGCTGCCCGCACTTTGTCAACATGATCCAGCTTTTCCCAAGGGAAGAGCTCGACTTTCATCGTCAGTTCGTTGCGTTTTCCCTTGTTGAAGACCTTTTCGACGACGCGGGGTTCACGTCCCATATGTCCGTATGCCGCGGTTTCGGAATAGATCGGCGTACGCAGCTTGAAACGTTCCTCAATGAAGTACGGACGCATATCGAACAGCTTCTCGATCTTCCTTGAAATTTCGCCGTCACTCATGTCTACCTTAGAAGTACCGTAGGTGTTGACATACAGCCCGACAGGTCTTGCCACACCTATAGCGTAGGCTACCTGCACAAGAACTTCGTCGCACACGCCAGCGGCAACCAGGTTCTTGGCGATGTGGCGCGTGGCATACGCTCCCGATCGATCTACTTTCGATGGATCCTTTCCTGAGAAAGCGCCGCCACCATGTGCGCCTTTTCCGCCATACGTATCTACAATAATTTTTCTGCCGGTGAGACCCGTGTCGCCATGTGGTCCACCGATAACGAACTTTCCGGTTGGGTTTACGTAATATTTGACCTTGTCATCGAAGAGGGACTGTACACGTTTGGGGAGTTTCTTCTTGACGCGCGGTATCAGGATATTGATTACGTCCTCTTTGATTTTTTTTAACATGACATTGTCGCGTGCAAAATCGT
This sequence comes from Cyclobacteriaceae bacterium, assembly GCA_032907565.1. Classification (GTDB taxonomy): domain Bacteria; phylum Bacteroidota; class Bacteroidia; order Cytophagales; family Cyclobacteriaceae; genus ZC4RG29. The sequence continues at coordinate 18,376 of JAJJPK010000230.1, forward strand.
CGTGTTGTGTCGACAAGACGATGGCGTCAATCCGGAGTGGCTTGTTGTCATCACCGTATTCGATAGTTACCTGCGATTTGGCGTCAGGCCGAAGGTATGTGATCTGCTTGTTTTCGCGTCGAAGCACTGCAAGCTCCCGCAATAACAGGTGGGCTATTTCCAGCGGCAACGGCATGTAATTGTCCGTTTCGTTGGTGGCGTAACCAAACATCATACCCTGGTCGCCGGCGCCCTGGTCTTCTTTTCTTTTGCGCTCGACGCCCTGGTTGATGTCGGGCGATTGTTCGTGGATGGCCGAAAATATTCCGCAGCTGTTCGCTTCAAACATATATTCACTGCGCGTATAACCGATGCGGCGAATCACTTCACGGGTAATGTCCTGAACGTCGAGATAGGCTTCAGACTTCACCTCGCCCGCGAGCACCACCTGGCCGGTCGTCACCAGCGTTTCGCAGGCCACCTTCGAGTTGGGATCGTAAGCCAGGAAGTAATCAATAAGAGCGTCGGAAATCTGATCCGCTATCTTGTCCGGATGTCCCTCGGAAACGGACTCCGACGTAAACAAGTAAGGCATATTAAATTGGCTGAGTTAATAGTATGGGAGAACACAGGTGGCAAATTTAGCCGAATTGTCCAAAATCGAAAATGACAGAAGTTGTGCCGCACTCCGTTTTTGGATGACCGTTGTTATTGCTTCGTAACGGACGCGTTGAAAAGGAAGATGGCGGGAAGCCGTTGCAGCGCCGGGGGATTCTTTCGCCAATGTTGGACTGGTGCGGTTCTGATAAATTCTGAAGAACCTGTCAGATCAACCGCGACGCAAAGGCGTGTCTCGGGCGCGAGCGTCGACAACAACGTTCGCAACAAACGATTGTTCCGGTACGGCGTCTCTATAAATATATGCGTACGTCCGCTTCGACGGGACTCCTTTTCCAGGTCACGAATGATGCGCGCACTTTCCCGCACGTCTATCGGCAGGTACCCGTGAAAGGTGAACTGCTGGCCGTTCATTCCTGAAGCCATGAGTGCGAGTAAGACAGACGATGGTCCGACCAGGGGGACCACGTCGATTTCGTGCTCATGTGCGAAGCGGACGGCCAGGGTACCAGGGTCGGCGATACCGGGACAGCCCGATTCCGACAAAACGCCGACCGGATGACCTTCAAAGATCGGCTTGAGCATTGCCGTCAGCTCGCTATAGGGTGTGTCTTTGTCCAGCCGCTCGAATGAGAGTGCCTCGACGGTGTCATACACCTTTAGGCTGGCGAGATAGCGCCGCGCCGTGCGTATGTCCTCCGCGAGAAAATGACGTATAGACCGAAGTGCGTCTTTAACCTGATTCGGTATAACTTTGTCAGCGGTGGTAGCCGCGATGACGGTCGGGATGAGGTAAAGTTTACCGCGGCGATTCATTCACTAAAAAAATATGGAGTATGGGGATAGGCAAGATACTGATGCTGGTTGGAGGTGTGCTCCTCGTGGCCGGCCTGATCGTTCATTACTCGGAGAAGCTTTCGTGGTTTGGCCGGTTACCGGGTGACATAATGATTGAACGGGAAAATTTCCGCTTGTACATCCCGATCACAACCAGCATACTATTGAGTATTCTACTTACGCTCATCCTTTACCTTATCAACCGCTTTCGAAATTAGACCCCGGCTGTTCACTTATTTCAGCCCGCGGAGAAAAGACCTCACCAGGTCAACCAACTCCTTTGGCTTCTCTGCCTGAATCCAATGCCCTGTATCGAGCGTCTCGAGGCGGGCAGCCGGAAACAGCTCCCGGATTCCGTCCAGGTCGTCATCTGCGATGTAAGGCGACCGGGCACCCCGGACGAACAAGCTTGGACCGGGAAAGGGAGATCCTTTCTCTACCCCCTTGCTGACTTCGGAAATATTGCGCGAAATGGTGTCCAAATTCATTTTCCAGCTAAATCCACCCGAAGGTTCGCGCTTCAGGTTTTTTAGTAGAAATTGCCGCACGGCGGGTTCAGGCACATAGGCGGAGAGCGCCTCGTCTGCGTCTTGCCGGGACTTCAGTTCAGCGAGGGGCATCGCGAGGAGACCTTCGACGATCCTATCGTGCTGATTCGGGTAACGCCGGGGCGCCACGTCTATCACGACGACGCCCGACAGCAGGCGTGGGTTTCGGAGGGCCAGGGTCATGGCTGTTTTTCCTCCCATGGAATGACCGAGCAAAACGGGCGATGAAATGCCTTCATCTTCGATGAGTTTCGCCACGTCATCGGCCATTACTTCGTAGTTGAATTCATCGCTGTGTGGTGACTGCCCATGGTTGCGCAGGTCGACGAGGTATACACGCGAGTCGTCGGCCAGCATGCGGGCCTGGGGCAGCCAGTTATCGGACGAGCCGAACAGTCCATGCAGTATCACAAGGTTCGGTCCGCTGTTGCCTTCTTCCCGGTAAAATAATTTCATAGTTCAAAGGTAAGACTGAAAATTAAATTCAGGCATTGGTATATTTGGCCTTTTATCAAGCGTACTCAAGCGTACTATGGAGTTAGTAGACTACAATTATGTGATACAAAAAATTCCGGTAGAGGATATCTGCCGGGAGTTCGGGACTCCATTATACGTTTATGATGCCGACAAGATCATCAGCCAGTTAAAGAGCCTCCGGAGCAGACGTTCGGGTAAAGTACGCAGCAAAAGCGCTCACAAACGTATCGGTATTAAAACTTCTCAGGAAGCACGGTGCCGGCATCGACGCCGTCTCGATTGAAGAAGTACAGATCGCAATTGGAGCGGGCTTCAAGCCAGCCGAGATCATGTATACGCCCAACTGTGTTGGCTTCGATGAGATACAACAGGCGGTGAAGCTCGGCGTGTCGGTAAACATCGATAACCTGTCGTCGCTCATGAAGTTCGGCGCGACGTACGGATCCGAATACCCTTGTGGTGTGCGACTGAATCCGCACATTCTGGCCGGAGGCAATTACAAGATTTCGACGGGACACAGCAACTCCAAGTTCGGTATATCCATCTATCAGTTGCCGCGCGTGATGGAGACGGTCTACAAGTACGGCATGAAGATAAACGGTCTTCATGTTCATACGGGATCAGACATTTCCGAGACCGAGATCTTCCTGAAGATGGCCGACATTCTTTTCGGTGTTGCCCGCGATTTCCCCGATCTCCGTTTCCTCGATTTTGGCAGTGGGTTTAAAGTGGCTTATAAGGAAGGAGACATCACTACAAATATTTACGACCTCGGACTGCGTTTGACAAAGGCGTTTGCCGAATTCTGCGAGCAATACGGACGCAAGCTTGAACTGTGGATCGAGCCGGGCAAATACCTTGTCAGCGAGGCGGGCGTTCTTTTTGCTCGCGCTAACGTGGTAAAGGCAACACCAAGTGTCACTTTTGTGGGATTGAACTCAGGCTTCAACCACCTGGTGCGCCCCATGATGTACGACGCCTACCATCATATCATTAATGTCTCTAATCCGACGGGATCCCGGCGGCTCTATACCGTTGTTGGATATATTTGCGAGACCGACACCTTTGGCGCGGATCGGAAGCTAAACGAAGTGCGCGAGGGCGACACTATCGCGATCCTCAACGCCGGCGCTTACGGCTATTCAATGGCTTCCAATTACAATTCGCGACTACGCCCTGCCGAAGTAATGGTGATCAACGGTGAGGCCAAGCTGATCCGAAAGCGTGAAACCATTGATGACCTGCTTCGTGGCCAGATCGAAATAGACGTATGAGGGCGATTCCCCGCCTAGAACTATAGCCGGCCAAAAGGGGTTTGTTATGAAGCCACCGTTTACCGATATGAACAAACGATTTCTGATTGCGCTAATCGGCCTTTTGTGCTTTGCATTCCCTGCGACGTCACAGATCCTGAAAAAGGTCCACTGGACCACGGAGATCAGCGCTACGGACGTGAAGGTGGGCGACGAGGTGGAAATCATTTTTAACGCCACTATCGATCCGGGATGGTATATCTATTCAGTGGACTTTGATTACGACTGTGGACCGATACCCATGACAGTCGCCTTCGACAACACCACCGGCTTTAGCCTGGTCGGGAGTCTCCGTGCTCCGGGAGACAAAGCGAAGTACGACAAGACTTTTGGCTGCGACGTCAGGATATTTGAGAATACGGGACAGTTCCGGCAGACAGTTAAAATACGCTCCGCAGAAGCATCCACCATCTCCGGTACGTTTGAAGGACAGGTTTGCTCAGAGGCGGAGGGCCTCTGCGTCCTGTACGACGGCGACTTTAGCTTCTCGCTCAATATCAGTGGTGGTGCATCGTCAGCCATCCGCCAGGAACCCGTGCCAACCAGGGAGGAGCCGGCCGCTGTGCAACCACTTGAGCCGTCTGTAGCCGATAGCGCAACCGTTACAGAAGTGCCATCCGATGCTCGTCCAAACCGGGGGCCGATTCTTGATCCTTCTATTTTAGAAGGAGAAGCGTCGTACGGAACCAGTTCTTTCGGTGCGCTCCTGATCGTCGCGTTCCTCGCAGGTTTTGCGGCTTTAATCACACCGTGCGTGTTTCCCATGGTGCCCATGACCGTTACTTTCTTCCTGCGTGACAACCAGAGCCGCGCGGAAGGGATTCGCAAGGCATCCGTGTTTGGCATTTCCATCATCGGGATTTACACTATTGCAGGTACGTTGTTCGCCGTGCTGCTGGGAACGGACGGATTGAATGCGCTGGCTACGCACTGGGCACCCAACCTCTTTGTCTTTGTCATCTTCATTGTATTTGCCCTTTCCTTTTTCGGCCTGTTTGAGATCACGGCACCGCACCAACTGGTCAATAAGGCCGATCAACAAGCGGAAAAGGGTGGGCTCACCGGCATATTTTTTATGGCCGCGACGCTCGTACTGGTCTCGTTCAGCTGCACTGTGCCTATTGTTGGGAGCGTGCTTTTCCTTTCGGCAGGGGGCGAGATCATCAAGCCCATCGCCGTGATGTTCTTTTACTCCCTCGCGTTCGCGTTGCCTTTTACTTTTTTCGCCATGTTTCCCGAACTCATCAAGAGTCTGCCGAAATCGGGCAGCTGGCTGAATTCCGTCAAAGTCACCCTCGGATTCCTGGAGTTGGCCCTCGCCTTGAAGTTTTTCAGCATCGCCGACCAGGCCTACCACTGGGGTCTGCTCGACCGCGATATTAACATTGCGCTCTGGATTGTAATTTTTACCCTGCTCGGATTCTACCTGCTGGGCAAGATCCGGCTGCCCGGCGATACCCCACTGGAAAAGGTTGGCATTTCGCGGTTGCTGCTCTCCATTTGCGTTTTTTCCTTCGTGGTTTACCTGATCCCGGGCCTATGGGGTGCCCCGCTTAAGGCCCTTGCCGGCTACCTGCCCCCCATGCACACCCACGATTTCAACCTTGCGCAACGCCCCGGCTCGGCCAGTCCCGATCCTGCCTGTGAGGAACCCCTTTACGCCGACTTCCTCCACCTCCCGCACGGCCTCACGGGTTACTTTGACTACGATCAGGCCATTAAATGCGCCAGGGAGCTGAATAAGCCATTGTTCATTGACTTTACCGGTCACGGCTGCACCAATTGCCGGGAAATGGAAGCCGTGGTGTGGTCGGATCCCCAGGTGCTCGAGCGGCTTAGGAACGACTTTGTGATTGTCGCGCTGTACGTTGACGACAAAACCGTTCTTCCTGAATCTAAATGGTACACGTCGACCCACGACGGCAAGGTGAAGAAGACCATCGGAAAACAGAACGCCGACCTTCAGATCACGCGGCTGGATAATAACGCGCAGCCGTTCTATGTACTCGTGGGAAAGGATGAGCGGGTCCTGGCGTGGCCTTATGCTTATGATCGGAGCGTGCCTAATTTCGTGGAGTTCCTGGAGTCGGGTAAGCGCAAGTTCCGCGAGTTATATTAGCGACGGCGGCTACCGCTGACCATAGACTGGTTTTGATATTTGCAAAGCGGGTCTATCTTTGAAGCATGTGCCGGATGATGTGGTACAGTTATTTTTTTGAATTTTTTAGACTAATATTACTGCGAGCCAACATATACAGCCGGGATGCTAACTTTGTGGCCTTGATTATTTTTTGAAATCGTAAAGAGAACCTCTTTCATGAAAAGACTGCCGATCCAGCTACTGATCTCCGCCTTCACCTTTTGCGTTGCCGTTTCCCTTGCCGTTGTTCTCGGATCAAAAAGCGAGATGTTTACAGAGGTGGTGGGCGTTTCGGATTCTGATTCCCTGCATATTGACATCGCAATCAAGGAACCAACCATACTTTACGGCATGTTTGTCGACGACCTGGTAGTGGTTGAAGACAAGATCAAGCGCAACCAGTTTTTGGGAGATATCTTATCCAGCTATAACGTTCCGGCAAGTCTCATTCATCAGCTTTCGACCGTGTCCAAGAACGTTTTCGACGTCCGCAAGATCGCTCCCGACAGGAAGTACACGGTGTTTTGCAGCCCCGATTCGCTTAAGACAGCGCGGGCTTTCGTGTATGAACCCAACCCACTTGAATATGTCGTCATTCGATTCGACGATACGCTGTCGGTCGACCTCCAGCGTCGGGAGGTCACGCGGGTAGAAAGGAGCATCGCCGGTGTCGTCAATAGCAATTTGTCCCAGACCATCGAATCGTTGGGAATCTCACATGAGTTGACGAACATGTTTGTGGACATTTTTGCATGGCAGGTCGATTTTCAGCGGCTGCAGAAGGGAGACAAGTTCAAAATCATTTACGAAGAAAATCAGGTGGAGGGCAAGACTGCCGGCATTAACCGGATCCTGGCCGTCTACTTCGAACACTTTGGCAATCCCTACTACGCATTCCCGTACGATCAGGGTGAGGGTGTGGATTTCTTTGATGAGGAAGGTAAGAGCCTGCGCAAGGCCCTCCTGAAATATCCCATAGAATTCACGCGGATCAGTTCCCGGTATTCAAAGAGTCGCTTCCATCCCGTGCGGAAGGTGTATCGGGCCCACCTGGGCACCGACTTCGCGGCACCGACCGGTACGCCGATTCGGTCCGTTGGCGATGGTGTTGTGCTGGAAGCCCAGTACAAGTCCAACAACGGCAATTATGTAAAGATCCGCCACAACAGTACATACACGACGCAATACCTTCACATGTCGAACATCGCCAATGGCATCCGACCCGGCGTTCGGGTCCGGCAGGGACAAACCATTGGATACGTGGGGAGTACAGGTCTTGCGACGGGTCCGCACCTTTGCTATCGCTTTTGGAAGAACGGCGTGCAGGTAGATGCTCTGAAGGTGGAGTTGCCCCCCTCCCAACCGATTGCGGATGAGCACAAGGCTGCCTTTGAAACGGTTGTCAACGGACTGACCGGGCGGCTTAATGCTATTTCCTTCCCGGAGGTTCTCGAAGATCCCCTGGCCGCGCTGAACTAGTCACGCATTTTTTGCGAAAATCCGGAAAGGTCAGGTAATTTTCCCGCGTTGTTTTCAGTTAGGGAAGTGAACTACTGTTTACGGGTATTCCATGCGGCCTCTGCTTATACTTTTCTGTATCCTGTTATCATTTCCGCTCCACGCGCAGAAGGTAGCGCTGGTCCTCAGTGGAGGTGCTGCTAAAGGTCTCGCTCATGTTGGCGTCATCAAGGCTCTTGAAGAGAACGACATTCCCATCGACTACATCGTAGGCACTTCTATGGGCGGCATCATCGGCGGAAGCTATGCTGCCGGCATGAGTCCCTACCAAATCGAAAATATTGTCACCTCGGAAGATTTCATCCGTCTCATTCGCGGTTTGCCTCGTGAAGGCTTCAATTACTACTATCACCGTGATGTGGATCATCCCGGATTCCTGAAGCTTGACTTGTCGCTTGACTCTACGCTGAACGTCCAGCTGAACTCCAGCATTGCCAGTGACGTCTCACTGAATTTCGCGCTGACCGAATCAATGGCTCAGGCCTCGGCCATTGCGCGCAATAATTTCGACAGCCTGTTCGTACCTCTGCGCGTTGTTGCCGCCGACATCTTTACACAACAGGAAGTGATCCTTTCCAGAGGGTTGCTCAGCAGTGCGCTCAGGGCAACGCAGACGGTACCTTTTTTTTACAAGCCGATCCGCGTAGACGGGCGCTATCTGTTTGATGGTGGTGTGTACAATAACTTCCCCGTCGACGTAGCAACGGAGGAGTTCAATCCGGATGTTATTATCGGTGTAAATGTCTCGACAAAAATTTTCACTGAATATCCCTACGAAACGGATGACCGGCTCATCAGCAATTCGCTGATTTATATGTTGCTCGATAAGTCGGACCCTACTGCGGTTGGCGACCTGGGTATCTACATTCAGCCGAACATCCGCGGTTATACATCATTCGATTTTGAAAAAGCCGAGAGCCTGATCGACAGCGGGTACGTCGCAACCATGCGCAAGATGGATGAGATCAAGGCAAAGATTGCCCGCAGAGTTGCGTGTGATGAACTGGCGGAACGGCGGAACCGGTTCAACAGCCGCAGCCTGCCTTTCATCTTTGATGGGATCCAGTATCACGGCTTTACGGAAAAGCAAACGCGTTACATCAACCGCTTGTTCGGAGTACGCCCGGACAAGCCGCGGCTGTTGTACTACCGGGATATTCTCAGTGGCTACTATGAGTTGGTATCCGAAGAGTACTTCCACAACGTAATTCCAAGTATTGTACTTGACACGACCACCAACCACTTTGTATTGAATTTGGCGCGTCGTCCGCAACAGAACTTCCACGTCGACTTCGGTGGAGTTATCGCGACGAGGAATATTAGCAACATTTTCCTCGGCGCGAGTTTCTATAGGTTCAATAAATCGCTTCTTCAGACATCAGTAGGGTTTCAGACGGGAAGTTTCTATAAGTCTGCGACAGCGCGAATGCGAGTGGACAACCCTTTCATCACGAAGTTTTATATCGAGCCTTCTGTGACGTTCAACAGTTGGGATTATCTCGAATCGGAAGACCTGTTGCAGGATGTCACCGCGACGGTCCTTCGGCGCGTAAACCGTAAGGCCGCCATCGACTTCGGATGGCCCGTTGGCCGGTACCTCAAGGCAACTGTCCGCGTTGAGGGGATCAGCAACCTCGACCGCTATTCGAACGACACAACCTTTACGAGTACCGCAGTGCTTGATGAACTCAAGGTAAAAGGCTTCAAGACGGGCCTGCGTTTTAGCGCTAATGACCTCGACAGGAAGCAGTATCCCCGGCGCGGTAAGGCCATGAGTATCGCTGCCGAGTATTTTTCGGTTACTGAAGATTACACACCCGGCAATACGGCAGTGAATGCTACTCCCTTTTATGGAAACCACAACTGGTTCCGCCTGCGCTTCTCAGCGGAACAGTACTTCAACGGGGGGTTCTACCATCCCGGCTATCTCGTGGAGGGTGTATTCTCCAATCAACCCTCATTTCAGAATTTCAGGGGTACAATCATCAACGCTCCCGCGTTCCATCCGTTGCAGGATAGCCGCACCTTGTTGCTGGAAAAATTCAGATCCTTCAACTATCTCGCGGGTGGCATACGAAACATTTTCGTGCTGAGGAGTAAACTCGACTTCAGGCTCGAGACCTACCGCTTCAAACCGCTGGATTATCTTTCCGCTGATGCCAACCAGGACGTCGTGAAAATTAACGACGTAACCAAAGCGTACCTTGCCGCGTCGGCAGGGCTCGTACACCACTCGCCCATTGGACCCATCAACCTTAGCGTGAACTACTACGACGACGACCACAACAAGTGGGGTGTATTGTTGCATGTAGGCTTCCTTCTCTTTGATCGTCACTCGCTTGAGTAGGGGGTTTTCCGACTTTCTTGGATCGCTTATTTTTGGGCCATTTTAGGCCGCTGTGGAACTGACTTGTAAAAGTTGGAGTCAGTTTAACGTCCAATTCCTAAAACACAGGCATGAAGAATTTTCTACCTCTCATCATACTTGCCGGCGTGTACGCAACAGCGGAAGCCCAGGTTGTGCAGTGGGCGTCGAGTGTTATTGAGGTGTCCTCTGAACTTACCCCGGTTCAGTATGCTGCTTACCAGGCACTGGGTAAACCCAACGTGCTCCCGGCTGGTGGACAAAATCCGAATGCGTGGACTCCAAACAAACCCAACCGCAAGGAATTCATAAAGGTTGGGTTCGCCAATCCGATGAGTATCCGGCAAGTGGCGATCGCGGAATCACATAACCCCAGCGCGCTTTATCGGGTATTGTTATATGATGAGGAGGGTAAAGAATATGAACTCAATGTTCTTAACCCGAGCTCCATACCCCTTAGGGGAAGAATGCTCAACATATTTTGCGAGCCGACACCGTACAAAGTTGCTGCGGTGAAACTTGAATTTGACGGCGCGGCCATCCCGGATTACTTTGCCATCGATGCCATTGGGATAACTGACTCGAGCTATCCGATCATCGCCGATATTCCCCAACCCCTGCTGCTTGCGTCAGGTATCGTGATAGAAGCACTCGATGAAAATGTGAACAGTCCGGTGAGCGAACTCAACCCTTTGCTGTCGCCGGATGGAAAGACGCTTTACTTCAGTCGTAAGAATCACCCCGAGAATGTCGGTGGAGAACGCGACATCGAGGACATCTGGTATTCAGAACTCGATTCAACCGGTCGTTGGACGCTGGCCAAGAATCTTCGACAGTTCAACAACGCAGGTCCTAACTTCATTAACACGATAACCTCCGTTACACCCGATGGTCGCTCGGCGATCATTCTACTCGGGAACAAGTATTTGCCGAACGGCAAGATGATGGCCGGCGTTTCGATCAGTTCAAATGTTAGTGGCACCTGGTCTACTCCGGTGCCGCTGGAGATCACGAACGACTACAACTTCAGTGACAAGGCCAACTACTTCCTGGCCAACAATCGTCGCACCCTGCTCATGTCTGTCGAACGCGACGATTCCCGCGGCGGACGAGACCTCTATGTGTCCTTCATGAACAGAGACAGCACATGGACAGAGCCCAAGAACCTCGGAGACATAATCAATTCAGCGGGAGAGGAGTCAGCGCCATTCCTCGCACTCGATGATCAGACGCTGTACTTCTCATCGAATGGCTTTAGTGGCTACGGCGGAAGTGACATCTATGTCTCCAAGCGACTTGATGACACCTGGACCAACTGGTCTGAACCGGAAAACCTTGGACCAGAGATTAACTCCTCGCTGGAGGATTTGTTCTTCAACATTCCGGCTAACAGTGAATACGCGTACTACTCACGCGGCGTGAGCGAAACCAATACAGACATCTACCGGGTGAAGCTGCCCATCCTCAGGAAGCCTGAAGTATATGTCACCGTGCGAGGCAAGATTGTCGACGGCGAGACGGGCGAACCCATTGGAGCAAAAGTTATTTACGAACGCCTTCCCGGAGGCGAGGAAACCGGCATTGCACAGACCAATCCGGAAACCGGCGAATACGAAATCCGGCTTCCGGGAGGACATATGTATGGGATCCGTGCTGAAGCCGCCGACAAGATATCAGAGAGCCAGAGTCTGGATCTTACCGGCATAACCGAAGATCGCATTATCGACGTGCGCGATTTTCGGTTGGGCAACATCCGCGTTGCTGACATTGCGAAAGACGTGACGATCGTGCTCAACAACGTATTCTTCGATTTCGACAAAGCGGACCTGAAACCAGAGAGCTATCCGGAATTGGACCGGATTGCAAGTGTCATGAAGGAAAGGCCGGATATGGAAATTGAAGTGTCGGGTCATACCGATTCGATGGGCCCCGAGTCGTACAACCAGGGCCTCTCCCGGCGTCGGGCACAGGCGGTAGTTACCTACCTTACTCGCAGCGGAATTAATGCCAACAGGCTCAAAGTAACCTACTTTGGCGAAAGCAAACCCATTGAAAGTAACGAAACAGACGAAGGCAGGAGCAGAAACAGGAGAGTTGAGTTCAAGATCCTCAAGTTATAGGACCTAACCTACATCTATTATGGCTTCGAAATTTTTTAAACTTGTCTTCCTGCTAGCTGCAGCGATGCCGCTATTGGCGCAGGAAGCCGACAGCCTTACGTACGCCGAGGGCGTCATCCTGAGCGCCGAGACCCAACAGCCCGTAACAGCGCGCATCGTATACAAGAGCCTGCCGTACGGCAACCGAATCGGAATCATTAACGGCAGCAAGTACGAGTTTGCGATGTTTGACAATGACAAGTATTCCATTGAAGTGATCGCTGCCGGGTATGCTCCCGCGAAGTATATGCTTGACCCGGCTGACACCAATGAATACCGACGCGTCATCCGCAACATTGAACTAGTTGCCGGCCAGAACCATGCGCACGCGCCCGGTCAGGTTATGTTGCTCAGCAACCTGATCTTTGAAGTGGGAAAATCAAGGATCACGCCCGAATCCTATCCTGAACTGGATATTGTGGTTAATATGATGCGCGAGAACAGCAACATGATCATCCAGCTGGAAGGACATACCGACTACCAGGGCGACGCATCCGAGAATATGAAGCTTTCGCGGCAACGCGTTAACGCAGTAAAAGATTATCTCGTCTCTAAGGGTATTTCCAAGCGCCGTATCCACACCAAAGCGTTCGGCGGCACCATGCCCCTGTCACGCGACAACACACCTGAAGCGCACCGCATGAACCGGCGTGTGGAATTGCGAATTCTGGATAATTAATCCATCATTATAATGGTTCGCGTAGAGGCCCCCAATCTGGGCGTCTCTACATTTGCCGTTTCCTTTTCGCTACCTTAGAGGATGATCTCGTCTTCCGACATCATTCTCAATCTAAAAACCATACAGGCCAATGCCGCGTCCATGCGGACCGAACCACTTGATGCACGAAAGCGGCGGTTGCGGAAACTTAAAGGCTGGATAATTGAACATCAATCGGAGTTGGAGGCCGCCGCTGCCGCTGACATGGGTAAGCCGGCCATCGAATTTGTCTCCATTGAAGTGCTGAATGTCCTGGAAGAGATCCGGACCATTCTCCGGAATCTTAAACGTTGGGCCGGACCTGTCCACGTGCCTTCAACAATGGCCGTCATCGGAACGCTTTCGGAAATCCGCTACGAACCCAAAGGGTTGTGCCTTGTCATTGCACCCTGGAATTTTCCTTTTCTCCTGGCAGTAGGTCCACTGGCATCTGCCCTCGGTGCCGGAAATGCCGTCGTCGTTAAGCCCTCCGAGATGACACCTGCCCTGTCAGCATGCATCGCAAAGATGGCAGCCGAGTGTTTCAGTCCCGCAGAAGTGCAGGTCGTGGAAGGAGGTGTGGATGTATCAAAGCAGCTGCTGGCCTTTCCCTTTGATCATATTTTTTTTACCGGAAGCGCGACTGTGGGAAGCGTCGTTATGGCTGAAGCCGCCCGAAACCTTACCCCTGTAACGCTCGAGTTAGGCGGTAAATCACCCTGTGTCGTGACGGCATCGGCACGAATCGACGAAGCAGCGCGACGCATTGCAGTCAGCAAGTTTACGAACGCGGGACAAACATGTATTGCGCCAGACTATGTTCTCGTCGAAGAAGCGGTTCACGATCAGCTTGTGGAGCGGATTGTTTTTCATACCCGCAAGCATTTTCCTTCAGCGGAAGGATACACACGCATCGTGTCGGAAAAGCATTTTGCCCGGCTGGCCGGACTACTTGACGCATCCCGGGAGGAAGGTGCCGTCGTCGCCCTGGAGGGAACAAACCATCCGGGCAACCTTTACTTCCATCCCGTTGTGCTGAAACAAGTTGACGAGGACTCCGCCGTAATGGAGGAAGAGATTTTTGGCCCCATCCTTCCTGTAATAGCGGTTCGCGATCTGAAGGAGGCAGAATCGATCATCAGCCATCGTCCGAAACCGCTCGCGCTGTATATTTTTTCCGATTCCTGCCGCGAAATCGAAAGGCTCCTGGCATCGACGTCTTCCGGGGGTGTTTGCGTCAACGACTGCGCCATGCAGTTCTTTCATACCGGTCTTCCGTTCGGTGGTGTGGGAGGAAGCGGCTTCGGAAAGGCACACGGCCAGGCAGGGTTTATGACCTTTTCGAACGAGAAATCTGTTATCAGACAACGGCATGGATTGACCGCAGCGTCCTTGCTGTATCCGCCCCATACCGCGCGAAAGCACCGCCTTCTGACAAAGTTTATGGCGTTGTTTTACCGATAATTCCGGAAGGTCCCCCGGAGAAACGAAATGCTTTAGCCCGCAAGTTGCTAATTTTGTGTCATTTACCTTAGTCACACGACCATGAACAAAGTTTTGAAATGGACCCTGATCGTTCTGGGCAGTTTTTTCCTCATCATTCTCCTGGCCGCTTTCATCATCCCCGTGGTTTTCAAGGATGATATCCGCAAAGCGGTGGATGCTGAACTCGCCAAGTCGGTTAATGCCGATATTGTTCTGGACACCGACGATTTCAGCCTCACACTCTTCCGCCACTTTCCGAACGTAACGGTTGAGATGGAAAATCTCGGCGTCATAAACCGTGAGCCGTTCGAGGGCGAAGTTCTTTTCGCTACGGAACGACTCGAAGTCGTCGTCAACCTTGCTGAAATACTCTTCGGTGATCAATTGCGAATTGAAGGGATTCGCCTTATTCGACCAATCGTCAATATCAAAGTCCTGGAGGATGGCAGGGCCAACTACGACATTGCCATACCCTCTGCAGACACCCTTGCCGAGGAATCCAGCGGGGAGTTTTCGTTCGCCATCAACCGCTGGGAAGTCGTTGACGCAGATCTCGTGTATGACGACCGTTC
>JAJJPK010000231.1:0-8324 GCA_032907565.1 Cyclobacteriaceae bacterium
ATAGTTATCGAATACGCTTGGATCAGCGACCCGAAGCTTGCTGTAATCCAATTCCTGCTCGATGGCGCGCCCGATGTCGTGATACGTGTCATAATCGTTTCTTTGGCCAATCAGCGAAACCCAGTCCGCGGTACTCCGTCCCTCCATGTAGATGTTGTTGTTGCCCTGCTGGCTGGCGCCACCGCTCCCATCAAGCGCTATGAAACCATACTCCTGCATGGCCTTGACCAGGAGTTTGGCAAATGCCTTGTTTTTCGGATCGGAAAGCCGCGCGGCCACAGCATTCTGGAGCGCTACAATATCCACGCTGTGGTCTATGAAGATCCGCGCACCCATCGGGGCCATATTGTTGTTGGCCGGTATGTTCCAGGTCTCCGTTCGCAAGGCGGGCCAAAACCACCGCGTGGGATGTGGATATCCGATCGCGACCCTGATGGCATGGTCTATGCGGCCACGCTGGATATCTATGGGTCGGATCATGCCAACCGTATAGCTGCACCCGGAGCCGGTATTCTGTCCATGGATCTCGGCCTGTCCGAGTGCCCTGGATTCTCTTCCCGATTGGATCGGGATGTCATTCAGTATTCTGCCGTCGTTCGCATAAACCCCTACGCCACCCCCCTGGTTTGTGATTGTCCATGGGTTGGTATTCTTGTTCAAAACGGCGCGCCACATACGGTACTCAACCGGGTGGCCGTTGAAATCCTGAGATGCCTGATCAAGTATGATAAGTGGATAGTCGCTTCCTGTCCCGGGCGCCATGGTTGCCGGCGCATGCACGTTGAAGTTCTTACCGGCGATGGTAACCCGCCATACCGGGTCGGTCGTTTTGCCTACGTATATCGGTGGCGTTTCGCCCGAATCGTCGAGCTTTATCAATCGATGGTTAGTGGCCATGTTGTTGATTATCTGGCTCGAGTATACATATAGCGGACAATTCGGCGGAATGGGCTGATACACCGGATGATCCGGATCGAAGGGTCTTACCTCAGGTGCATCACTAACTGGGGGAGGCGGCGCACTGTCGCCAAGCTTTAACTCAAACAAGTCGGCGTAGAAGGCGTCACCCGATGCAGCGCTTCCGTGGGAAATACGTACATCAAGCGAATCGCCATTGTTGAGCGCGTATCCGCTTACCGATAGTTTTTGGAAAGAGTTCGTAAGGTTCAACGGCGCGGATGTCCATTCCTGTACCGTTGTGTTCGACGAGTTCCGTTCCCTCAGCTTCAGCGTAACAACTTTCCCTACACTCGAGGAACTCGCCGCCTTCACCCAAGCGCTGGCGATGTACTCCTGACCCGCCGTTGTAGACGAAACGTTGGCGGGCTGGTCATTAACCGTAAATGATGATCCCGTACTGTGGCTTACCTTTACAGCAAAGCTGCCGTCCGGCGCATCGCCAAGACTCTCACGGGCGAGCACAGCCTGCCACCCTATCCAACCGGCAAGACTGGTTTCAAAGGATGGGTTGCTGATCAGGTTTTCCGGATCAGGCGGCGGCACAAAATCTCCGGTGGTGAGTACAAAGAGATCCGCATAGAAGGCATCGCTGCCTGCTGCCGAGGTTTGAGAAATACGGATATCGATTGTATTGCCATTCCCCTGCGCTGTAATGCTGACAGAAAGCTGCTTGAAGAAACTGGACAGCGTAGACGCGGGCGAGGAGATCTCCTGCACAACTTCACCGGCACCATTCTTTTCACGAATTTTCAGGGTTACAGTTTTTCCCTCGCTGCTCGTGCTGGCAGCCTGAACCCAGGCACTGGCATCGTAAGTTTGCCCCGCTGTTGTAGACGTGATACTTGGGGGTTCATCGTTGACAGTATAAGAAGTACCCGTGCTTCGGGTCACCTTCACAACATAGTCGCCATCGACTCCCGGCAGCTGAGTACGGGCCAGGGTAGACTGCCACCCCGTCCATCCGGAAGTGTTGGTTTCAAATGATGGATTGGAGACAAGATTGCCAGTCGGAGCAGGCTCCAGAATAAATTGATCTGCATAGAAACTATCACCCGATGCAGCACCGCTCTGGGAGATCCGGATATCCAGCGTGTTACCGCTTCCGACTGCCGTTGCGGTGATAAAGAGTTGACGAAACGTAGTAGCCAGCGGAATGGCCTGTGAGATTGTCTCTTTAACAAGCACACCCGAAGAATTGATCTCGCGTAGCCGCAGCGTAACTGACTTCCCCTGGCTTGATGTGCTGGCAGCTTTCACCCAAGCACTTGCCCAGTAGGTTTGCCCGGCCATCGTAGCAGTAACGGTAGCCGGATTGTCATCTACCGTGTAGGACGTACCCGTCGTGCGCGTTACCCTTACCACATAATCGCCGTCAGGCGCATCTGCCAACGCAATGCGGGCAAGTGACGACTGCCACCCTTCCCAACCTGAAAGATCGCTTTCGAAAGAGGGATTACTTATCAGGTTATCCGAACCAAACTTTCCAGCCGAATGACCCCGTTGTGCATTCCTGCTGTCTTCCTTCGTTTGCTCCAGTTCCTGGAAATCGAGTATCCTGGCACATGAGGCAACGATGAGGCCAATCAGCAAAGAAGTGAGCAATGCAAGGGAGAGGGACTTCCCTCTCCCTTGCCCGAGATTCAAGGGTTTTTTCATGGCGTCTTACTCTGTGGACGTTTGATATCCGGGATTCTGAGTCATGTTGGGATTCAGGCGCAATTCCTTTTCTGGAATGGGGAATAAGTAAATGTGTTCAGAAAAGTTACCTTGGATCTCTGGCCGGCTTTTCTCCTTCAGAATGCGTTTCCGTACCAGGTCGAACCAGCGGTCGTATTCGAAGCACAACTCAAAACTCCTTTCATCGATTACGGCGGCGTCGAACTCATCCTGCGACATGGCCGTTGTCAACAGCGGATAGTCCGGGTTCGCTACATAGCCGTTGGCGCGGTCAATTACTGCATTTATCGCATCGACTGCTTCCTGAGTGGGACCTCCATTAACCATGTTTTCAGCTTCCGCAAAGATCAGCAGGACGTCGGCGTACCGGATGATAGGGATATTAATGGTTGATCTCCCCTTGGTGAAATCTTCCCATGGGTCATACAGATATTTCTGGATGCCGGGTACCTTATTGGGCAAATCGGAAAACCTAACGCCGTCGTGATCCAGGATTTCGATATATGCGTATTTTCGCGGCTGTTCGGGATATACGTTGTCAACCCACCAGATGTCTGCGGAATGGTCTCCCCAGCCATAGATGCCAGACCAGATCTTCGGGTTGGTGGCAGGATGGGTGTTGTTGCCATTGAAACTCCACATCATTTCCGGGCCGTACTTGGTATCCATGCTGAACACCTGAGTGATGTCCTCCACGAGGCTGTACTTTCCGGACTGCATGACTTCTTTCGCCAATGCCGCAGCCTTGGCATAATTGGTCTGATCGTTCATTGGCGCGGTAGCCATGGTGAGATGCACTTTTGCCAGAAGTGCTTTCGCGACCCAACGGTTTGGCCGGCCTACAAGTCCACCCCAATCATCCGGCAGCAGATTAGCCGCTTCGGTGAAGTCGGACACGATGAGCGCATACACGTCAGCAATCGGAGCCCGCGACGGCAGATAGTTGAAATAGTCTACCGTTTCCTCCGTGAGGAGCGGAATGTCGCCCCACATTCTCACCAGCTGAAAGTAATTCCATGCCCTGAGAAATTTAAGTTGACCCATAAGCTGATCCCGGACGCTTGCCGGCGCATTATCGATGTTGCCTTTGACGATAGCGGCTATCGCGAAGTTGAGATCCTTGACGTTGGCATAGTGAAGATTATAAAACGACGACGCGTGGTTCAGCGGTATGATCAGGTCACCTCCGGCGTTTTGGTCATCGTGCCTGAACAGTGCCGGGTTATTGTCGTAAGCATTTCTCCAGACCTGGAAGCACCTGGACTGGCAGGTGGAAAGCACGGATTCAATCTGGTCCGGCGTTTGAAAGAAGTTCTCCGGAGCAATGAAGCTCTTGGGATCTTCGTTCAGATCGAAGACATCGCATCCCGCGAACACGCCTGCAACGGCAAAGACCGCGCTGAGGAAGATTCCCCGATGAATGATATTGGATTTCATAGTGATGATTTTTAGAAGGTCAGGTCGATTCCGAATGTGTATATCCTGGAATTTGGATAGTTGTTATAGTCTGTACCGAGCTGTGCGTCGTTCCCGGTATACGAACTCACTTCCGGATCCCAACCGGAATAATCCGTAAACGTAAGAAGATTCGTTCCGGTGAAATAGACACGCATGTTCGTGACGAACCGCTTTAGCGGGACGTTGTAGCCGATGGTCAGATTCTTCAGGCGGACATAGGAGCCATCCTCGATATAGCGTTGATTGACATTTTCGCCGCGTGCAGGGAACACCACGGTGTTAACGAGGGGCGCGTCTGGATGGGCAGCATCCCAAGCGAGTCTGTATTCTTCACGTGTCTTCTGATCGATCAGCGCAGGTACGTTCGTGTTTTGATTCTCCGGCGTCCACCGGTTGAGCTTTTCGATTCCGTAGCCATCGGGGTACTCCCTCCTGACGCGGGCGACATTGAAGACCTCATTACCCTGTGTTCCCTGGATGAGGAAGGACAGATCCCAGTTCTTATAAGTGAACTGGTTATTGAATCCGAAGATATAGTCCGGCTGCGTGTTACCGATAACCATGAAGTCATTGTCGTAATCGATTCTGCCGTCGTTGTTAACATCGGTGTACCGAGGGTCTCCGGGCATTTGACCGTATCTTCCTGCTTCCTCTTCCTGTCCTGTCTTCCAGGTTCCTTCATAGCCGAAGCCCATGATCTGTCCGAATGGCTCCCCTTTCGTCAGAAACATGTTCGCCAGTTCGGTGCCGTGACCGGAGCCACTGGCATAGTAGGCGATGAATTCGTCTTCACCCAGGTCAAGCACGGTCGTTTCCGAGGTGGTTACTGTAAGCGAACTGGTCCATTTCACAGGTCCCGCGTTGACGTCGCCACCCAGCGTGAATTCCCATCCCTTGTTACCCATGGAACCTACATTGTCGATAATGCTGTTAAGTCCGGTAGAACCGGGAAGCTCCCGCGAGAGCAACAGGTCGTCCGTCACTTTGTCGTAGTAATCGGCGCTGAACCTGAGTCTTCCGTTCAGGAAGGACATGTCAAGTCCGATGTTGGTCTGAGTGGTAGTCTCCCACTTCAGGTTGGGGTTAGAAGCGGAGGCAATCTGAAAACCTATGTTGCTGCTTTCACCGCCATCCCACGGATAGAAGCCTGGGGAAGTAATCCTCGCCAGGGTACGGTATGTACCGATAGCCTGGTTGCCGGTCTTGCCCCATCCACCGCGGATCATGAGGTTGTCGAATACCCCCAGGTTGCTGATGAACCCTTCTTCAGAAAGGCGCCATCCGGCGGACAGTGCCGGGAAATAGGCCCCCTTGTTATTCTTAGCAAACACAGAAGAACCATCCGCACGATAACTGACCGTAACAATGTACTTATCAGCAAAACCATAATTGATGCGAGCCATGTAGGAATTGATCTTTCTTTCGCTGAAAGAGGAGCCGGTGACTTGCTTGCTCGCTCCCCCAATATTGTACACCCCGGTTTCCTGAACGGTAAAGTTCTCGTTGGTAATGTTGGTGTCGAAGGACTGTGAAAATTTCGTCTCTTGCACTGCGACGGCATTGAGACTGTGTTTTCCGAATTCCCTCACATACGTCAGCATGTTCGTGTTTTGGAGGCTTCTGCTTTGTGAGACGTCCGAAATGGCACGCCCTCCCACTGGCCGGCCGGTGACGGTCTTGTCGTTAAAGAATTGCGTCTGGCTCCAGTTGACGATGCTGAAGCCGCCGTTGATCCGGAGCGACAAACCTTTCGCGAGTTTGAAATCCAGGAAGAGGTTTCCGTTGTTGGAAGTCGTCTTGTTCTGAATATCGGGTTCCACGGCGCTGGCCACAGGATTCCAGATCCCCGGTTCGCCGTAGTCGATAGAAGCTTCCGTGTAGTTTCCGTTTTCGTCATATACCGGAAGGGTCGGTGGGAAAAGAATGGCGCCCAGAATGGGATTGCCATTCCAGTTGACATTGGCACCGAATCTCGGCCCTGTGCGGTCCTGTTGGGCACCATACCAGTTGAGGCCAAAGCTTAGCCAGTCGTTTATCTGTGCATCGAAGTTGGTGCGCAGGGAGTATCGCTTATAGCCGGAATTGATAAGTATGCCTTCCTGGTCGAGGTACGATCCGGAAAGGAAGTAGCCAACCTTGCTGGCCTTGCCACTCAGAGATATCTGATGGGTCTGCGCTAGCCCCGTACGGTAGATTTCGTCCATCCAGTCTGTGCCGCCATTCCTTTCAAAGTTCTGGATGTCTTCTTCAGAAAACGGGGGCACCGGGTCCACATCAAGGTTTGCCGCGAGGGCGTAGCGGTTCATTTCCCTCGCGAATTCGGCAGCGTCCATCATTTTGATTCCGCCTTCGAGGACCTCCGAAATACCTAACTCAGAGGAATATCCGATAACCGGCCGCTCCGATTTGCCCTTCTTTGTCTCTATAAGAATCACTCCATTGGCTCCCTGCGCGCCGTATATGGCAGTAGCAGCAGCATCCTTTAATATCTGGATGTCCTGGATGTCCCGCGGGTTTAGTGACTTGAGGTCACCGCCCTGGAATCCGTCGATCACAATAAGCGGTTCATTTCCACCCTGTATGGAATTCATGCCCCTTATCCGGATCGTCGTGTTGCCGCCGGGCGCGCCATCGGTGTTCAGCACCAGCACACCAGCCGCTCTCCCCTGAAGCATCTGGTCGACCCGCTGCGTTGCAATGGGCTGGATTGATGCCATGTCGACGCTGCTGATAGCACCGGTAACTTCGCCTTTCTTCATCGTGCCGTAACCGACGACGACGATTTCTTCAAGCGCCTTGATATCCTCGACAAGGGCGATATCAATGACGGTCTGACCG
Organism: Cyclobacteriaceae bacterium; assembly: GCA_032907565.1. Lineage (GTDB taxonomy): Bacteria > Bacteroidota > Bacteroidia > Cytophagales > Cyclobacteriaceae > ZC4RG29. The sequence goes on from JAJJPK010000231.1 coordinate 6,934, forward strand.
GCCACTGCAATCTCCTCGCTTACATAGCCGACATACGAAAACACCAGGATGGGGGAATCCTCAGAAAGCGTCAACGAGTAACGTCCTTCCACGTCGGTTACTGTTCCGACCGTAGTTCCTTTTACCAGTACCGACACACCCGGAAGGGTCTCGCCGGTTCCGACGGCGGTCACTCTCCCCGTGACGGTACTTTGCGCCATCACGGAAAAAGCACCGCCCCAGCACAAGAGCAGAATCCATGTCACGCTCCTGATCAGGTAGGTAAAACTCTTTTGCATAGAATGAATGTTTAGTGGGTTGAGACTGAGAACGAATTATTTCGTTTCATTTCGTGAATATATATACAATTTACGTTTCATTATATTAATAGCAAACAAAATTTCGGAAAAAGGCAAAACATCGTTCGAAACACGTCCGTTGGCAGGAATTACCGGTTTTGCAACAAGATGTTACAACACGGGCATCATAGCAAGGAAACGAAAAACCATAGTAAAAAGGCCTATAATCTGTCAACCAGGACCTAAAACACTTACAAAGTGATCTGCTCGCAGCTGGTTCAGAATTTGCAAAAAGAAATGATAGAAAGAGTTTGAAAGTATTTAAATCTTTCGTACTGTTGCTTTTACATGCAAGACTAGCACGTTTGGTATCGTTGTTAGCACGAAGGGGCCGTCGGGCCCCTTCGATTTTTGATGGCGGGCATTCCCGCGGTCAATCAAATACGTATGGCCGACCGCCAATCGATCGGCCTCTCCAGGGGTTCAGCCGGATTATCGGGAAAACAACTGTGCTGGTCAACAAACTTCCTGGGGTTGTCAAACTTTTTTTCTGTTTACCGTGACGCATCTTTCCTTGCAGTGTAGTTCTCGATCAGATCACCCCAAAAACAGAATACAAACAAATGAGCCCAAAGGCAATCTGGCTAAACACATTCGAAAAGGCCACTTACCGTGTGGCATTACACATCGTCTTCTGGGTGTTCCTCTTGGTGCTGGCAGCGGGCACGATCATATACCCTCTCTGGTTTCGGGCCGTAGCAATTGGAGTCAGTGCCCTTGCTTACTATCCCCTGGCATACGCTCTCATTCCGCTATACAGAAAAAAGAAACTAGCCCTCGCGCTGCCGGCAACCCTCTTCTACGTCATAGCAATGGCGTTGGTGATGCTCTTATTTTATCAGGCACTCGTGGCTTTATACATGGATTTCGTTGGCCAAGACAGTGACTTGATAAGTGAGGACACCCCAAAGCTTGGTCTGGAAGCGTTGTACTTATTGGCCGGGCTATATCTGGCTGTTCTTTTCCCACCAATGGTGGCAAAGGCCCTCCGCGAACTGTACAAGGAACAGACAAAAGCGCTAACCTTGGAAAAGGAGAACGTTCAACTGGAAC
>JAJJPK010000232.1:0-8121 GCA_032907565.1 Cyclobacteriaceae bacterium
CCGCCGCTATGAACGCAATGAGTGACGAGTAGAAACCGGTTTTCCTGGCAAGCGCCAGTCCGGCGGTCCTCAGGTGCATGATCGTTTCCATTATCAAAAGCTTTTCTTTTCACACGTCTGAGTGTTGCAGCAAAACGGAAACACAAGCCAGTCGCGCACTCGAACGCGGTTGTCGTGACAATAAAAGGACATTCAAAGTTTATTCTGCGCCGACAAATAAGCTATGACCGTTCGACACCCTAAGGGATGACAAACATCAGGACGAGGCTGTGGTCAAAAACGGGAACAAGAATTGCATATTCAAATAATACAAGACGCGGTCCTGTTCAATTAATTTCTACATCGCATGATCCGAAAATTGAAATCCGGAGAATACCGCATCTATTCACGGAAGAAAAACCCCGCGACCGGCAAGCGACGGAACCTGGGCACGTTCAAGACGCTGGAAGCAGCGAAAAAGCATGAAATGGAGATCCAGTACTTCAAAGGAAAGAAGTAGGGGTTAATCCGTAGAGCGGACAAACCGGCACAAGAATTTCGTTGTGAAATTGTTCAGGGCAGTCGTTTGGATTCAAGGCGCCTACGTTCTCCTCAACGGCGTTTGGCCGATACTTCACGTAGAAAGTTTCATGACGGTTACCGGACCCAAGACCGACGTTTGGCTGGTCAAAACGGTTGGTGCCCTGCTTATCCCTGTATCGCTGTGCTTGTTATCCTACACTACCATAAGGGCCAACCTCCTACCTGCGGCAATACTCGGCGCGTCAACGTCGGTGGCATTCATTGTCGTTGATTTTTACTATGCCTTGACCGGCGTTATCTCGGAAATTTACATGCTGGACGGTTTCGTAGAAGCGGGATTCCTTTGCTGTTGGGCTTACCTCTGGTTCTGGCGCCGCCATGAGTGGATTAAATCCTGATCTCATCTTGTGGCAGTGCTGATGCCTTCGTGTACACGAACCACCACAAATTAAAGCGATATGTTGATCATCTTCCCCGGTCTTCCTGCTGTACCGACCGCCGCACCTGAGCCTTCGGGAGCGCGTCCCGCCCCCGCCGTGAGCTGGTCTTGCCTTTTCCTCAGCAGTCATTCAGTTACCCCTCTACCCCTCGCCCCTCATTCACTCATCCACTCATTCACTCATTGTTTCGTCACTGGCATTTTTTTAGTACTGCCCAATCAAAAAGATAATGGTAGAAAATATAAAGCGGCACGCGTTGGTCACAGGTGGCACAAGCGGCATAGGATATGAGCTGGCAAAATTGCTTGCGAAAGACGGGTACAACCTGGTAATCGTTGTCCGAAGCAAAGCGGATCTTGAACGAGTAGCTGCGGAACTCAGATCAGATTATGGCATTGAGGTATTCACAATGCCCAAAGACCTCTTTGTACGCCAGAATGCATTCGAGGTGTACGATCTCGTAAAGGCGCACGACATTCAGATCGACGTTCTCATAAATGATGCGGGACACGGTCATTACGGCGAATTTGTCAGCACAGACCTCAGCAAGGAGCTTCAGATCATCGATCTCAACATTGCCAGTCTGGTAATCCTGACGAAGCTTTTCCTTCAGGACATGGTGACACGCGGAGAAGGAAAGATCCTTAACGTATCGTCGATCGCGAGTAAGATGCCTGGACCATGGCAATCGGTGTATCACGGCACGAAGGCTTTCGTTCAGTCGTTTACCGAGGCCATACGGAGCGAGGTGAAAGACACTGGCGTTACGATATCGGCCCTTTTGCCTGGTCCTACGGATACGGATTTCTTCAACAAGGCAGGTATGCTTTCGTCAAAGATTGTCCAGGATGGCAAACTGTATGACGCTGCGGAAGTCGCGCGCGACGGTTACGAATGCCTGCTTCGGGGTGACGATATGATCGTTTCCGGGTTCAAGAACAAGGTCCAGGTGGCCATGAGCAACTTCACTTCCGATGCGAAACTGGCTGACAAAATGAAGAAACAGCAAGAGCCTGTCGAGTGACGAATGGGCGATCAACGGTCGGCAGCCGTAGGTGTATACTGCAATATCGCAAACACAGCACAATGGTCTGACGCGTCTTGGCGACAGAGCACCCGCGCCTCTTTTACCGTCCATGCCGAAGTTCTCGGGTACAGTATATAGTCAATTTTCTTCACTGGAGCGGTGCGTGATGGATAGGTACTCGCATATGTAGTGTCAGCCTCGGCAAATTCGGTCAGCAACATCTTAACCTCGTCATGATGGGGTTCTGCGTTAAGGTCGCCCGTGAGGATCATCGGCGCACGATTCCTGGCGTCGACATAATAGTCCATAAGTTGACGTGCTTGTTGTTTGCGGTCGTCCGCACGGGTAGTTAGGTGTGCGCAGCCGAAGATCAGTTCAGCATCAGATGTCACTTCCACGGTGGCAAAGGCAAAGGTAATGATGCTGGGTGTGCTGCGATACCCCTCCAGCGCATCAATGTTGGTCACGGGAAACCGGGAAAGAATGGCGTTGCCGTACTCGCCACCCTGAAAGTCGCGATGCTTCACAAAGTAGCCCTCAAGTCCGGTGCGACGCGCAAGCTCTTCGGTAATGTCAATGCCACCCGTACGTTGAACGTTCTTGTCCACTTCCTGAAGCGCCACCAGGTCTGGATTCACCTCATTAATAATCGAAGCCAGTAGATCCATGTCAATGCTTCCGTCGGCCGCTTCGCCGTGATAGATGTTATAGGTTAGTACACGGAGTTTAACAGCACGGTCCTGCGCAGATGCCAGGGCCGTGATGGCCAGGAAAAGAAATAAGATAATGCCTTGTCGTATTTGCGTCGGCCTCATTCCGTAACGTTTAGTGTGGTGGTTAGTCTAATATCCCGCGAAGAGGCGCCAATCATGATTCGGAACGCACCGGGCTCCACGACTTCCTTCAAGTCTTTGTCGAGCATAGTCAGTAACTCGGGGCCAACCTCGAACTATAATTCCCTGGATTCGCCGGGCTCCAGGTAGACACGTTGAAATCCCTTCAACTCCATAACCGGTCTCGCTACTGAGGCCAGCATGTCCCGAATGTACAACTGGCATACTTCATCTCCGGCGACCGCCCCTGTATTCTTCACGGTAAACCGCACAGTAGTTGTTTCACCAGCAGCGATACTGCTCCTGCTCAGCGTGACGTTTCTGTACTCGAAAGTCGTGTAGCTGAGTCCGTATCCGAACGGAAAGAGCGGTAATCCCGCCAAATTGTAATAATCGTCACCACGACCCGTGGGCTTGTGATTATAAACCAGGGGCAGCTGACTTTCATGGATTGGGAATGTAATAGGTAGCCGGCCTGCAGGGTTGGAATCCCCGAAGAGCACTGAGGCGACGGCATGCCCACCCTCTTCGCCCGGGTACCACACATCAACTATGCTGTTCACTTTGTCTATCCAGTTGCTCATCGTCACTGCGCTCCCTCCCACCAACACGACAACCACAGGTTTCCCGATGTTGGCAATCGCTTGAATCATTTCCTCCTGATGGCCAGGTAGCGATAACAATGCCCTGTCCTGGAACTCACCTTCATGAATGCCTGCCACGACAACGGCTATATCGGCCTGCTTCACCGCGCTCACGGCTTCATCAATGCGGCGTTGCCAGTCGGAATCTGCCGTTACGTTCCAGACCAGCTTAATTCGCGCATTTCCAACCGGTTCAAAAAATTCCACGCGCACATCGTATGTCTTGTCCTTCTCGAAATGAAAGTCTCTCAGTTCCGTGCTGTATGTACGCTTCGTCCAGTTGTCAATCAGCAATTGGTTATCAATATAGAGGCGAAAGCCGTCATTGCCTTCCAGCCCTATTTTGAAGTTGCCGGTTTTCGGCGAGCTGATTTTGCCGGTCCATCGTGCAGAGTAGAAGTCGTCTACAATTGAGGGGTCGGGTGACGAAAGGGTCCACATAAAGTCCAGCTGGTCAACCCGCTTGACAGCCAGGGGTTGTCCCTGCAGGTCAATGTTGTTGAAATATTCCGCCTGCAGGCCCGGCATATTGTTGAATGACAGGAATTCCCGCTCCACCGGTACCCAATCTTTATCAATCCTTTTGCAACCTTCCGCATACAAGATTTTGATGTTACCAGCCCTGCTCCTGATGCCATCCAGGATGCTTACCTTATTGTTGCCGGGACCGCTGTATCCTCCCAGCCTTGCTTCAACAGCATCCTGGCCGATAACGGCGATGGTTGCTAAATCTTTCCTCAGTGGCAGTGTCTTGCTCGTATTCTTCAACAATACGATGGATTTCATGGCGGCCATTCTCGCCAGCTCCTTATGCTTATTTTGCTTTTCAAGGGCGACGATAACATTTTCATCCACGTACGGTTGCTCGAATAATCCAAGCTCGAACTTCGCCCGCAATACCCTGCTCACGGCGTCGTCTACGCGGGCTTGGTTCACGTCAAACACGCCGGGAGCGAACAGCTTGTGATGACCGTAGTCCGTTTGAAAAATAACGTCCATTCCACCCTTGATCGCCTGACGCCCGGATTCCGGATAATCGGCCGCCGTACGATGCAGTACCGTAGCTCCACCCGTGGCGTTAGCGTCCGAGATGACAAATCCCTGAAAATTCCAATCGCCTTTCAACTTCTTCTTCAGCAACCATTCGTGTGAAGAGGAAGGCGTGCCATCCAGCGAATTATAGCTTGTCATCACCGACCGGCTGCCACCGTGCTCGAAGCAGGCTTTGAAAGGAGGGAAATGTATCTCTTCCAGAAAGCGCTCGTTGAAATGGATTGGATAACTATCTCTTCCCCCATCGCCCACGTTTGCCACGAAATGTTTGGGTGTCGTGATTATCCCCATCTTTTCGAACGGACTCACAAAGGCGACAGCCATTGCTGATGCGAGGAACGGGTCCTCGCCGTACGTTTCCTCCACCCTGCCCCAGCGAACGTCACTGGCTATGTTGACGACGGGCGACAAAACCTGACGTATACCCCGCGCTCGTGTTTCCGCAGCTATCGCTGTTGCCACTTCCCGCATCAGCGTCGTATCGAATGTTGCAGCTAATGCAATTGCCTGTGGAAACGATGTTGCTCCTTCCCGGACGAGGCCATGTAAGCTCTCATCGAACGCTATGATAGGTATACCGAGCCGCGTCTCTTCAACAAAGAATTTCTGTATGGCACTGATCTTCCTCGCCAGCATTAAGCCCGACTCCTCCGTATTGTACTTCAGTATCTGATCCTTCTCGTCCCCTTTGGACGATGCACTTACCTGAAGGCCAAAAATGCCGTGCTGATATTGGCCGGGCGCGACATTGTCAAGATCACCCGGTATCATGAACATCTGCCAGAACTTCTCTTCGGGAGTCATGCGACTCAACAAATCTTTCACCCTGGCGTCAATACTGAGCGATGGATCCTTGTAGGGCTGTGCAGCTACGGTAGCGCCTACGGACACAAACCAGCCCACCAGGACGCCAAGCTGGAAAAACTTTAGTTGATACCGCATAGGTCTATTGCGATTCAGGAGTAAATGAAAAAGCCAAAGCGGGGTAAGCGCCCAGCTTTCTTACATCTGACGGCAGCGCTATCCGAACCCCATCGCCATCCTTCTTCCATCTCACCTTCTTTCCGTTCAGAAGCAACGTAACAGAAGACCCCTTTGCCGGAAGGTTGTATTTCCAAGATACTTCGGCAGGTATTGGCTTATTCTCTTCAAGGAGTACGATGGCATAAAGCGCTCCATCCTTCCCTCTTGTGAAGAATGTATTGCCGTCCTGATAGTGCGGTGTCGTACGCGTTCCATAAATCGCCGCACCGTTGGTCTTAAGCCATGACCCAATTTCCTTCAGGCGGTTGATTTGTACATCGCTGAAAAGGCCCTGTGGATCTGGTCCTACACCCAAAAGCAGGCTTCCCCCTTTAGCAACGATCTCCGTTAGCATATGGACGACCCGCGTGGCCGACTTAAACTTATCATTGGGTACATGGCTCCAGGCGTGACCCAGTGTGATGCAGCTCTCCCACGGAAAATCGATCTTCTCCCCGGGAATACTTTGCTCGGGTGTGAGGTAGTTTTCAAATGGCCCATGCACAGTGCGATCGACAATTAACAATCCCGGTTGTTTTGCCCGAGCCATTGCCGCGATCTTGTCCATTTCGATATCCTGGCTCCATTCAGGAATGCGAGCGCCCCAACGTCGGACCTCGTCATTCACCGTTTCGAGGGGCCGTACCCAGCCGCCATCCAGCCAAAGTATGTCGATCGGACCGTAGTTGGTCATCAGTTCGGCGATCTGGTTGTGTGTATACTTCTTGAACTGATTCCATCGCCAGGGGTACTTCCGGATATCGTAATTGTTATTGCGGTCGGCCGTTGCGTATTTCGGCCACCAGTAATATTCACTATGCCAGTCGGGTTTGGAGAAGTAGGCTCCGATCATCATCCCCTCTTTCCGGAAGGCGTCAAATACGTAGCGGGCCACGTCTGCCCTGGGATGTGAAGCGAACGGTCCGTTTGTGATCTTGAAGTCCGAGTGCTGTGTGTCGAACATGGCGAAGCCATCGTGATGTTTAGTGGTGAACACCAGGTAACGCATTCCCGCATCTTTGGCCGCTGTTGCCCACTGTTCGGGGTTGAATTTCACCGGGTTAAACTCTTTGCTGAGGTTCCAATACCATTGCTTGTAATCTTCATAGCGGACCGTGCTGTCGCGCTCGATCCAGTCCTCAGAACATATCGACCACGATTCGACGATACCTGCCTGGGCATAGATTCCCCAATGAATGATCATTCCGAACTTGAGGTCGCGCCATGTTTCGAGTTTTTCGCGCACGAGCGGGTCGTCCGGCCATTGATATTCCGGTGAAGTCGGGTGCACCTCCTGACCCCTGGAGGGAGTGATGAGGACAATACAGAGTGCTGCCGAGGCAAATAGAATTCTTGACACCATACTCAGATCATTTCCAGTTCTACGGATGGTAAATATACCAAGGAACGCCGGACCTTAGACCGACGGCGGTGTTGCATTACTTTCTTATATTACTGACCTCGTGGCAACAACTTGAACCTATGACAGAAAAAGAATTGAGAAAGCTGGAGGGAACGATCCGCAGCAAGATGGAGGACATCAGGAGCCGGCGGGTGAGCCTCAGGGATTCGGGCATCGGCTCGCTGATGAATTTGCTGAAGAAAGTGGATGAAGCCCTTTATGAGAAGATTCTTCCGGAGTATAAGGAGATGGTCTCCGGTCTTTGACGTGCTGAAGTGTTGAAGTGTTGAAGTATTGAAGTGCCTGCACGACTGCCCAATGTCGTCAAGAAATTGAAGAACTCACTCTATGATTTTTTTCATTTCGTCGATCACGGCGGCCCAATTGGCGGCGGCGTGTCTGGCTTTTTCTTCGTCGTAGTTGGTTTGGGTGATGGTGAGTTCTGTGCCGTCTTCGACGGGTTTGACTTCGTAGGTTACCTGAAGGTAGTTTTCAGGCTTATCTTCTACTCCGCTCCAGCTGCTGAAGTAGTCGTACGACAATCTCTTATTCGGCTCGTACTCCCGAACGACCCCCTTGTCAACGTACGCCTTGCCTTCGTATTCGCCCGTCCATGTTATGGGGCTTCCTACCTTCCAGTCCGTTTCCTGGCTTGAGCCAAAGAAATACTGTTTCACAATTTCGGCGTTGGTCAGGGCATCCCAAACGCGTTCTACTGGAGCTTTGATGGTGGTGCGGTAGGTCGATGAAGGACGATTTTGCATAGTGGTTCGAGTTGGTCTTTAGAATTAATCGGAATTTACTTCAGATAGTTTCAATATCTTCTCAATTTTATCCTCCACCTCCGGAGCTTTGGCAGCGGAGTTCTCATAGAGTCGGTTATCCCGGTCAACGATCGCATAGTGCGGTATTCCCCTGATATTAAAGTAAGCCCGTATCCTTGCATTCCAGCCGCCCTGGGCAAATAAATTCACGCCCTTCAATCTGTATCGATTCAAGGAGGTGAGCCATCTATCACGCTCACTGTCCAGGCAAATGTTCAGAAAGGTTATCCCGGGATTTCCCTGGTACCGGTCTATCAGCTTATGTACAACACCGGGAGAGAATGGGCATATTCTATCTAGAAGGAACACTCACCCCTTTACATAGGACAATTTCTCAGCGACCTTTCCGTTCC
>JAJJPK010000233.1:0-8048 GCA_032907565.1 Cyclobacteriaceae bacterium
TGAATTATTTCCTCGTAAACAATACGAATGAAAACATCTCCTGGGATGTCAGGCGGCACTACAACGGTTTAGCCAAATTTTTCCGTGCGTGGTTCTATTTCGAGAAAGTGAAGCGGTACGGCGATGTGCCCTGGATCAACAAGCCGCTGGACGTCGAAGATCCCGAACTTTACTCGAATAGAGATCCGCGTACCCTCGTGATGGACAGTGTGAGGGCCGATATCAATTATGCCATCGCAAACATCCGGCCGATCAATGACAACACGCGAACCCTGATATCGCCGGAAGTGGCATTGGCCTTAAAGTCGCGTATTGCCCTGTTCGAGGGAACCTTTCGCAAGTATCACACGGAACTCAGTCTGACGGGGACCGCTGATGCGTGGCTCTCGGCGGCTGTGTCAGCAGCAGAAGCTGTGATGAACAGCGGAAAATTCAGCTTGTATACGGGGGCGGGAGAGGATATGTCATACCGGACGCTGTTCATTTCGGATGATCCCGTGCAGCAAGAGATCATGCTGACAGTAGCCTCAAGTACCGATTTGAACGTTAGACATGCCGCCAACTGGTATTTTACCAGTGCGACAACCGGTATCAGGTTTTCATTTATCCGTCAATTCATAAATACCTATCTCAATATTGACGGTACGCCATTTACCGATACGCCGGGCTACGAAACCATGACGTTCATGGATGAGGTGAAAGGACGCGACAAGAGGCTGCAGCAGACCATACGCATGGGCGATTACAAACGGATCAGTGGCGCTGCAGAAGTTCCGGCACCGCCTGCGTTTACGTATACCTACACGGGCTATCAGCCTATTAAGTGGAGTCTTGACAACATTTCCATCGACGGCGGGAATAACAACACAAACGCCGTGTCGGTGTTCCGATATGCGGAGGTGTTGCTCAACTATGCAGAAGCAAAGGCAGAACTGAACACGATCACTGATGAGGACTGGGCCAAAACCGTTGGAGCGCTGAGGGCACGGGCAGGAATAACAGGCGGATTGACGACGTTACCTACCGTCATGGATCCCTATCTTCAGTCGATGTATTTTCCTGATATTACTGACCCGGTTATCGCCGAGGTGAGAAGGGAACGCGGCATAGAACTGGCCATCGAGGGATTCCGGTTTTATGATGTGGTTCGGTGGAAGCGCGGTGAGTTGATGGAGATGGAGTGGAGAGGGTTTTATGTTCCGCAGGCCGATCAGCCGATGGATTTAAATGAGGACGGCATTAATGACGTGTTCTTCTACACCACGTTGCCTGACGTGCAGGAGACGGGCGTTACGTACATCAACATCAATTCGGATGCACACAAGCTCGCCAACGGTACAAGCGGCGAGATTACGTGGCTAAGCAATATTCCCAGGGAGTGGACCGACAAAAAATACTACTATCCGATTCCCGAAACCCATTTGCTGACAAACCCCGAATTGGGTCAAAACCCCGGATGGTGATGGTGTAAATATTATTTATCCTATCCGGTTAATTCTTGTGTAGAGGCGTCCAATTTGGGCGTCTCTACATTTTTTATTCCTGCCGGACTATCCTCTGCGTCTGAATCCGCTTGTTATGTTCTAATGCCACCTGTAGTGGCCGTGTAAGACGCGCCCCGGTTTGGACGCGTTCCACGCGGGTTGCAAAAAACGCCAACGATTTCCTGCGTGTTGCAAACAATGCAACCGCGCTTTTGCAGACGTTGTAGCCCATCGCGCAATGCGCAAAAACCTTTGCCCGCCCAATGCAGAGGTTGACACCGGCAGACGCCAAAGGGTGGCTAACATTGCTCTTGCCAGACGGGACGCGCTTAATAGACCACCCGACGCGCCATCAACTGTTAACACATAGTATATGAGCAATCAAACTAACCCCTTATGTCCCACCATAGACCGGTCGGACAGGAAACGCCTCTCCTTCAGATACCGGATTTTCGGTACAGCCCTGATCGCTGCCATGCTTGTCGGTGCCCAGTCATGTGAAGATGACCAGGATTTGCATTCCTGCTCCGACTGTGAGGATTGCACGATCAGACCAAATATGACACAATCTGAGATACAGGAGCGCCTGATTAATCCCAAGTGCAGTGCCGTCTGGTTTGAGGCCGGCACCTTCAATCTCACTTCCACGCTTACAGTAGACGACAGGGAGAATTTCAAAGTTGTTGGGAAGGGCAAAGGGCAAACGATCCTCTCCTTTGCTGGCCAGTCGGGCGGAGGCGACGGCCTGCTTGTAACCAACGCGGTAAACTTTACCATTGAAGGTCTGACAGTACAAGACGCAAAAGGGGATGCCATAAAGGTTAAAGACTCTTACCTGGTAACCTTTCGGAACGTGGAGGCGGTATGGACGGCTGAGCGTTCGTCCGCAAATGGCGGCTACGGCATCTACCCGGTCCTTTGTACAGGCGTACTCATTGAAGGCTGCTACGCTCGGGGAGCATCCGACGCAGGCATCTACGTAGGACAATCCACCGACGCGATTATCAGAAACTCGAAGGCGGAGGGGAACGTCATCGGTATCGAAGTAGAAAACACCATCAACGCCGATGTGCACAACAACGAAATGCAGGATAATGCCGCAGGTATGATGGTGCTGGATCTTCCGGGGCTTACTCAGTACGGTCAGAAAACAAGAGTCTTTAACAACCTCATTGTCGAGAACAACGGCGACAACTTTGCTGTTCCGGGTGGGTTTGCCGCCGTTGCTCCAGCGGGCACCGGAATTCTTCTTATGGCAACACGTGATGTTGAAGTCTTCGACAATACAATCGAAGGTAATAATGTAGTGGGTCTCGGCATGATCAGCTTTGCATCTGTGGCCGCTCTCCTGGGTATACCCATTCCGCCTGACCCCAATTACGATGTCCATTGTGAACGGATCTATGTTCACGACAACGAGTTCAGCAAAAGCGGTAATGTTAACGCAGGTCCCGGACAAACCGACATAGGTTTGCTCCTGATCAACAATTTCGCCGGCAATCCCATTCCCGACGTAGTTGTCGACGGATTCTTCAAGTCCGGTATCGGTGAGAATGGTGGACTTTGCCTGAAGGATAATGTGGGCGCAGGTTTTGTGAACCTTGATATCCCGGGCGAATTTGCCAATCCATCTTTCGACCCGACAGCGCATATCTGTGAAGGCAAGATTATATCGCCTGTGGCTCCTTGGTGATACCGACCATGGCAGACCGGAAACACATCGCAATTGTGATAGCGTTGACCCTGTGTTCGTGTGCGCAAGAACAGGATCCTGCCTATCAGGGTATAATTACACCTCCTGTGGACAAGCCGTTCGAGCGGCTTTCCCAGTACAATCTGTTCGAACCGCCACTGCGAAACTTACAGCCGTGGCTCGGTCCCAACCCCAAGTTGGTTGCTTACGACCTCAACACGCCCCTGTTTAGCGATTACGCGAAGAAAGAACGATTCGTCTACGTTCCTTTTGAGCGCACCGCCACGTATAAGGCCTCAGGTGTGTTCGACTTTCCTTCAGGAACCGTCCTGGTGAAGAATTTCTATTACGAACGGCTGGGTGGTAAGAACCTGCTCGAGACGCGCCTTTTAATACGATATGAGGCGGAATGGAAGGCGTATGCCTACGTATGGAATGAGGACCAAAGTGACGCGCAACTAACGGTAGGTGGCGCTGAACTGGAGGTGCCCCGGCCTGGTGTGGCAGAAGGGACCTTTGCGTATCACGTTCCCAACCAAAACGAATGCAAGAGTTGTCACTCTTTTAATGGCAAGCTATCACCCATTGGGCCGACGGCCGGAAATCTCAACCGCACGATCGCCCTGGAGGGAAGGTCGGATAATCAACTGGATGTGTGGACCGGGTATGGGCTACTATCCGGCATTGCTTCATCCGAAGATGCGACGCAATATCCTGTTTGGGACGACCCGTCGTCAGGCAGTCTGGATGACAGGGCGCGCGTTTACCTTGATGTTAACTGCGGACATTGCCATCGTCGGGAGGGTACAGCCAACAACACTGGACTTTACCTGAACATTGAAGAACGGGATCCGACGCGCAACGGGTTTTGTAAGCAGCCTATAGCGGCAGGTCCCGGGTCCGGAGGCAGATCATACGATGTGGTACCCGGACAACCTGACCAATCGATCCTGCTGTATCGAATGGAATCCGTGGAGCCCGCCAGCCGTATGCCAGAACTGGGCCGCGAGCTCGTACACACGGAAGGCGTCGAACTGATACGGCAATGGATCGCGTCGCTCGATCCTGACACATGCAACTAACAACTCCTCTGCAACCCAACCTAAATCAACATGAAAGCTTTGCTATCAATCAGTGTGGTCCTGTGTACCACGTTGTGCAATCACGGTGTTTATGCGCAGTTTATTGACATGAGTCCCGTTCCTGACACGGCAGCGATCGTCGGCATGAAGATATCCCGTGCGTCATTTCGGCCGGATGCCTGGTATGGTGAAAATCCCTCGGCCGCGTCAGGCATTTACAAGTTGTATGGACAGTTTCCAATAAAGGACGGTTGGTACATCAATGCGGAGCTTCCAGTCATTATCGCAAATCAGGCATCAGAGCATGAGAGCGGTCTTGCGAACATTTATGTCGGCGCGCAATACATGATGGAGAGTCTTCCGAAGACAAATGTCAACTTTGGTATTTACATTCCCACGATCGGGTCGGGCAAATACCTGAGGCAACAGATCGGTGTCATGTCCGACATCTATGGGATATTTCAATACACCGAAGGCGTCACTGGCCGTGTGAGTATCGCGCACCATCACACAAAAACGATTGGTCCCCTTTACGGAGTCGAGCTGGGTACGGATTTTTTCATACCGACTTTCGAGGGAGGAGAAGTTGAATGCTTCGTCCACGGTGCAGTAAAGGCTGGCTATGCGTTTTATGGAGTCTCGGCCTGGGCCGAGTTCAACGGTTTTGTACCCATAGACGAGAACGGCTACGTCACCGACACGATGATCACCAAGATCGTGTTCGGAGGCCAGGTCAGGAGGTCACGTGTTCGTCCCGGAATATTTTATGGAATACCGCTCAATGATTATCCAAAGGAAGTGGTCAAAGGTATTTTGGAAATCAAGGTGGATTTCGTGATTGGCAACTGACTTGTTGCTATCCAATGTGCATTGTAAAGGCGGGGGCGACAACTTGCGTTCCTGCCTTTTTGTTTCAAATGGTTGTCCATGTCAGCCCGGCATACCTGTCCGGGTTATAAAGTAATTGAGTTGGAATCCGACGTTCGGGTATGCAGAGCGCTGATACACATTCCCGCTTTATCGCACCGGTGTATCACGTTCTGTCGCGTACGCTTTTGAATAGTCGATCTTGCCAACCCTGCCGGCAACGTAGGTCATGCCCTGGAGAATGTGGCGGACATACGTGGGGTCTTCGTAGTCCTTTTTGTTGTGTCCCAGGGTCGTGATCCATATGGTACCGCCATCAAACTCGTGATACCAGGCGGCCGGGTAGTAGTCGGTAAAGTATTTGGCGTAGTCTTTTATTCTCTCCGCGTCTTGTTCATTAGGGTTCATGGCGGACAAGTCGTGCGCCATCACGACGTTAATGCCGGGATAGTACTCCTTAATAAAGTAGCATTCATCTTCCTTTTTCCATACCGGGGGCATGCCGGCAACAGAGGGATGATCTTTATCCAGGACTTTTATCTCGAGGGGCTGAAACCTGGGGTGCCACGCAAATGTGCATCCGAGCATGAGTTTGAACCAGCGCCAGTTCCGCTCCGTACCGATTACGGAGTGTAATCCTACAAAGCCTCCACCAGCCTGGATATACCGGCGAAAGGCTACCCTTTGAGCTTCTGTATCGAAGACGTCATTATTCGTGCTTGGGAACAGCAGGAAAGTGTACTGCTTCAGGTTTTCTTCTGTAAAAACAGATGGGTCGTCCGTTACGTGGACCCGGAATCCTTTTTCCTTAGCTAAATTCTGTATGGCGTTGACAGCGCTCGGTATGTTGTCGTGCACGTAGCCCTTTCCGTTTTTCGTGTACACAAGCACGTTCACGTTCTTCCATGACACGTTCTTCTGCTTTTGCGCCAGGCCTTCCTGGTAGGGGAAAAGGGTGAAAATAAGGAAGAAAAGCGCTCCCAGCACGCCCACAAGGATGGGCCGATAAATACTTTCTGAAAATTTCATGGTCGCAAGTCAGTGTTAGTAATTGAAAAGTTGCAATCGATTGAACCCAGGGGACTCGTCGAAAAGCATCTCTTTCGACCAAGGTAAAAAAATTTTATGCAATCGGTTGCAAAATGGCCCTTAAATCCTAACTTTAGTAGGAGGATTTCTGAAGGGTTGGCCCGTTGGGTGGCAGCGACGCGGGCTATTGGGAGTGGATGGACCCCAGGGTTCGGTCCTTATTGTCGAGAATTCATCTTACCTAAAACCTCTATACCCTATGCACAACACATCTACTCCAAGATCCTTTCCACCACCTTGGTTGAAGGGGAGATTTCGCTGGATTGCGCCGGTTGTACTGATATGTACCCTGTCCGCAGCGCATGCCCAGGAGGTAACGGGCCGGGTCACGGACTCGGGGGATAACAGTCCGCTACCCGGGGCAAGTATTATCGTAAAGGGAACATCTGTCGGAACGACAACGGATGGTAACGGAGAGTACCGACTCGCGGTCGAGGATCCCAACGCGACCCTTGTTTTCTCGTTTATTGGCTACGAAACGCAGGAAATTGCGGTCGGCGGCCGTACACGCATTGACATTTCGCTGTTAGCGAGCACCCAGGCCCTCGAGGAAATCGTCGTGGTCGGGTATGGTACGCAGCGGAGGAGAGACCTGACCGGGGCGGTAGCTCACGTAGACACCGAAGCCATGCAGGCTGAAGCTACGTCCAACCTCACTTCCCTGCTTCGCGGGGCTGTGCCGGGTCTGGGCGTCAACTACAACATCTCAGCCAAGGGGATCAGCAGTGCGGAAGACTTCCTCGTCAGGGGGGAAACCACACTCCGGAAGGACTCCGACCCCAACATCAATGAGCAGGCCCGCGCCAACGCGCCTCTTATCGTGGTCGACGGCATGCTCTATTACGGTGACCTGGCGGATATAAACCCGGTGGACGTTGAGTCGATCGACATCCTAAAAGATGCCTCTTCCTCGGCCATCTATGGTTCCCGCGCTGCTAACGGCGTCATTATCATCACCACCAAGAAAGGCAAATCGGGTAAGCCGATGATCAACGTGTCGGCCACCACGGGCATTGCTTACAAGTCGCACAAGTCCTTCGACCTGATGAACGGCGAGCAGTTCATCGCACGGAGAAAGGCCGGCTTCGAAGCCAATGAGCGCCGTCAACTCACTATCGGCCCGGGCTACTACAACCACTATAACGAGCTTCCTGCAGGCGTTACGCTGGACGACTGGAAGGCTTACGACGGATCTTCGATGGCCACTGATTTGGACGACATCTGGTTGAACCGTATCGGTTTTGCTCCCATCGAAATCGCAAACTACAAGGCCGGCCGTGAAACCGACTTTGCCCAGTATACCTGGCAAACAGGTATTACTCAGGATTACAACGTGAGTGTTTCAGGCGCCTCTGACGCTGTTTCGTATTACTTCTCCCTCGGTTATACCGAGAATGAGGGCATACGATATAATGAAGAGTTCTCCGCGATTCGCTCGAGGTTGAATCTGGAAGCGAATATCACGGACTGGCTGGCAGTGGGGACAAACACGCAGGTCTCGTTCCGCGATGAAAGTCCAATCTACATTACGGGACCCAACTTCTACCATACGCCATACTCATCCATGTACCAGGACGATGGCAAGACGCTGGAATTCGCACCTTCCGGATACATCAACGTACCGAACTTCTGGCTTGAATTGACTCATCAAGACCGGTTCCGGAAATACAACACGTTGAACAGCAAGATATACGGTAGGCTGACACTGCCCCTCGGATTTTCGTTCACCTCGGAGTTTATCCCCAGGTTCAACTGGAACAGGGATTTCAATTCCTATTCATCAGAGCACCCGCTTTGGGAGCCGCAAGGGGGACGGGCTTCAAGGAGAAATAC
>JAJJPK010000234.1:0-31898 GCA_032907565.1 Cyclobacteriaceae bacterium
AGGATGATATCCTTTGCGCTCGTCAGGGTGTACCCGTTAACTGACAGATAATTAACGAGTTCATTGCGAACTAACGACAATGCCTGGTGGATCATAGGCGAGAGGGCTTAGCGATTTGGCGGACGAAAAATAGAGCAACGACTTCGCCTTGTCATCCCCCCTGGGGGTGATTTTTGGTTGAGGAGTTTGTTACGATTGAATTAGTGTCAATGAATGTCGGGATCGACAGACAACACCGTTAGATGAAAATGGTTACTCGTCCGGCAGTGCCTCGTAGAGTGTGTCGGCATTGGCGACGGCACCTTGTCGCCGGTTGATGTCAAACAAAATATTCAGAAGGTCATTGACCTTTTGCAATCCTATTTTGGATACAATTTTCTTGCGGTGTGATTTTACAGTCTCGAGGCTGATGTGCAACTCGTCAGCGATTTCTTTATTGTGCTTGCCACTCATCACCAACTTGAGAATTTCCGATTCCCTTTTGGTAAGTTGTTTTAACAGCAGTTGCACCTGGCGTAGCCGATGTTTGTAGTTGGCGTACGCATTGCTCTCGACGATGTCGATGATCACGCAGTACTGACTATTGCATTGATCGAGAGTTAACAGGATGGATACCAGATCGTTACAAGCTATGTGGGAGGAGCAAACCTGTTGGTTCACTTCCTGTGTAGCCGAATTGATCTTAATTTCCTTAATCATTTCAAGGGCGAGACGAATTCTGTGGAACAGAATAAGCTCCCTCCTTATCCCCGGTGGCACAGACTCACAGTAATGATGAGGTTGGCTGGTATGTCCTGGATGGAAGGGTCTTTTTTACACTAACAAACACACTACAAAAACATAGTACACTCGGGTTTTCATGGATTGGTAAACAAATCCGACCCGAACGAAAGTTAACGCGTCCTTAGTGTAGGCTGGTTGTACATGAAGCTAGCAATATGTTGGAACTAACGCTAGTACTTGTCCCTGAAACAAGGGAGAATTTTTTTTGTTTGGTGGGCGTATTACCGGATTTCGGCTACCCGATTTCAGAGAAAACCTCGCAGCTTTTGTTCACCCCGAACGAAGTCGCTTCTTCAGGTTGACATCGAACGAACTTCCTTTACAAAAGGCTTTGGTCTTCTTGTTTAAATCAAGCGTGTCCAGGTAGCCCTGGTTTACCAGGCCCATAAGGTCATTTCTGGCTGTTTGGTTGGACACGCCCAAACGCATTTCTATTTCTTTGACGGTTAGAAGAATATCGGGATCGTCGAAAATCCATTTGATAATTGTTGCCTGTCTTTCGTTGACTCCGCCAATCCTGTGGAATTGAACGAAATTCCTTTTCTCGTTAATCTTTCTCTGAATGTAATCACGCAGGCTGCGATAAGCCTTCGTCATCGTTTTCAGCTTATAGTGGATAAAGTAAGTCAAGTCATTTTCATCAATCTCACTGTAAATAAACGCGAGGGCATACTGGGTCTTGCTTTTCACGATGAGCCTGGAAATGGACAAGTACTCTGTCAGCCAATATCCACGGCGCAACAGGTACCAATAAAACAAGGCTCTTGCACAACGCCCGTTTCCATCCACAAAGGGGTGGATGAACCCTATCATAAAGTGAATAATGCATCCCTTGACAATGGGATGTATGAATTCTTCCTGGTCCTTGTCATTGAAGAAATCCAAAAGTTCCTTCATCATTGCCGGCACTTCAGAATGATCAGGAGGCATGTGGACGATCTCACCGTCGATCGCATCTACCACGTTTACCTCGTTATCTGTTCTGAACCGTCCTTCATCTTCTTCATTGTCAAGTGTCCCATGAGTAATTAACCGGTGAACTTCCAATAGAACTTTTGCTATATTTAGTCGTATATACAACTAAATATGAAATCACCCCGCTCACTGGAACAGAACGTTGTGTACCTGGCCGGGGAGTTTGCGCATCGGTTTCACAAGGCCCTGACGGGTGCATTCAGGGCGAACGGTCTTAACCTAACCGTCGAGCAATTTTCCATCCTTGCCCTTCTATGGTATGGGGATGGCATCAACCAGCAGGAAATCAGTGAGCGGCTCGGTCGCGACAAGACAACCGTAGCACGCGTGCTCAACACCATGGAGAAAAACCAACTCATACAAAGGATGATTGACCCACGCGACACACGAGGCAAACTCGTCACGCTCACCACCAAAGGAAAATCGCTGCAGAAAAAAGCGGTAACGGTGTCGGGCCAATGGTATGCGAAATGCGTCGGATCCCTTACCTCCGCAGAAGAGAAAGCTGGTATCGCTGTATTGCTGAAAATGATGAACAGCCTCTCCTAAAAATTCACTTAGATGTATATACAACTAAATACCGCACAATGAAAAGAATTGCATGGTACCTTCTTCATGGGGCAATCACCACCCTTGCCCTCTTCATATCCTGGACAATTGGAGGACTATTGGGAACAGCCATTGCCGAAATGCCACCATCAGAAGGTGATCCTTCATTGCTGGCGACGCGTTTCTTGCTCGTGAGTCTCATCAACGCAGCACTTATCACCCTGCTTACCATAGCCACAAGCGCATACCGCGGATTCAATCGCTGGCTGTTCCTCGTACTCTTCGTCTTCGGAATACAATTTTTCCTGACTCAAATGGAAACGTTGTTCTTCCTGAGCGCCATCGGCATGACTGGTTCCCAGGTAGCGGCCATTCTGGTCACGGGTCTCACGATGGCCACCCTTACAGTGAGCGCCAGCCTGGCGGCAGAACGCATGTACACTCCGAAAGTATCAAAGGCGCTGCACTTTCCTCAGATTAATATGAGGGGTATCATGCGGCCGATACTGATCCTTACATTCGTGATCTATCCGTTAATCTATTTCCTTTTCGGATACTTTATCGCCTGGCAGAATCCCGACCTGAGAATGTATTACACCGGATCAGATGAACTCAGGGCGCTTTCGTCGCAGTTCATCTACGGGTTCATCGGCGAGGGCATCTATCCTTTCCAGATTCTTCGGGCTTTCCTGTGGTTGGTATTCTCGCTGCCCGTTATTGCGATGATGGGTGTCACGCCTGGTCGCATTGTCCTCTTCGCGCTGGCGAATGCGATGATTCCTGCAAGCATGCTGTTGCTGCCCAATGCGTTTATGCCTGCCAGCGTTGCCCTTTCTCATTTCTATGAAACTGCGACATCAAACTTCCTTTGGGGAATTACCCTGGCGATGCTGTTGGGAAGAAGGAAAAACCTTTTACAAGAGCGCCGTCCTTGAAGTACATTAAGTATCCGCTACATCAAGAGCTCAACGCGCTTCCCGATAAACTTCCCATATCGCGCAGCTTCCGCTTCGATGCCGGCGCGCTGGTCCCTGGTGAGCTTGTTGAACGGTGCGAGTTCAACGTTCACTACATTTTTTCGGGTCTCGCGTCGCCACATGCCGATAGCCTTTCCATCATCTATGAGGGCTGACGTGTAAGACCCTCCTACTTTGTGGCGGTCCGCTTCTGAAATAATCGTGCTCCTGTCCTTGTAGCCGATGCCGTATTCGTCATACGTTGGCAATAATCGTATCCCCTTCATTGCCAACGCAGCCTTTGCATCCGGCGCGAGCCAATACGTAGTGTCTCCCACCTTGATTTGCGTCAGCGATTGCCCGGCGGAATGTATGCTTTCCAATGCACCCGACTTGGTCATGCCCGCCCACCACATGAAGTCTTCGACCGTCGCGGGACCGTGGCTCGTAAAATAACGTATCGCGAGTTCAGCCATCGCTTCTTCCTTAGGCAGGACCGGAAACGGAGGAAGCCACTCGTCGAGCAATGCAAAGGTATGCTGTTTATCCTTTCTAGGGCCGAAGCAAATCACACCGCGTTGCGCGACACAAAGTATAATATGGAGTCCGCGGGTTCCGGAGGTTGAAATCTTGGCACGCTCTAAAGCCTTGTACAGTTCCGGCCTCGTGAGCCGGTTTCCTCCCTCCAGGGCTTTGACCAGCGCCTTCGTACTTTTTGCAATGACCTTTTCGTCCACCTCCTGCTGCCTCAGAATGCTCGCTATCCGGACAAAAACCCGAGGTGTGAGATACTTCAGCATCCAGCGGACGTCTTTCGGCGCGACAAAGTGCAGGGTGCCTCGCATCGGCCAACTGCGAACAATTTCCTTGTTGGCGATAGCCCCTTCAACGTCCCCTTCTACGGACTTTTTCATCCGTTGACCGACCGACCACAAAGCGCCCAGGTAATCCTGCGCCTGTACGGCGCCCATCCATTCCACCACGTCACCCGGCTTTGCAAAGTATGGTCGAACGAGATGTTGCGCCCGGAGGCGGTAACGAATAAGTTGGGTGGTGGTCATTGCTTTGGATTGGTGTGATTCAAATATATTGGATTTGGGTCGTTGGCAACTTCCCTGCGCGAGAATCCGTATCTTCGCTTATGGCCGTGATGGGGAACAGGTGGGCCTGAAATTTGGCCATGAACCGAGCATTACGATGGACTATCGCAAAATCGACCCTGCTCCTGCCCTCCGTCCCTTCGTGAAGTGTTATTATGTGCTCGAGGCCGAACTCGGAACCGAAACCCGCCCCGTGCAGTCGCCCCCCAACGGATATACTGCGATCGTCTTCAATTACGGCGACCGCTACCGCGTATCCTCCCCTGCCATTCGGGAGACCATTGTCCCGAGGTGCTTCTTTGCGGGCCAATCGACAATGAATTATGATCTTGCATTTACCGGTACTGTGGGAGTTGTTGGGATTGTGTTCATGCCTGCCGCGGTTTCCACACTTTTCGGAGTATCCATGGAGGGCACTTCAGATGCACGCATCGAGCTCTCCTCCCTACTTGGCCACCACGCGTGTTCATGGTGCGACAGCGTCATCGCAGCCCAATCCATCGAAGAGCGAATCAGGTTGATAGAGGATTACCTCACCTCACAACTCGTCGGACATCGCGCCCGTTACAATGTCGCCGACCTTGCCGCTTCCCGCATCCTTTCCGCGGAAGGTAACATCACCGTGGAGGAATTAGCGTCAGACCTGTGTGTGAGCAGGCGCCATCTTGAACGGAAGTTTCTGGAGAAGACCGGGTTGAGTCCAAAGCTATATGCTCGTATCGTACGCATGTCGCCCATCAACAACTTTGTTGCGCATCACGACAATGAAAAGATCGACTGGCAAGACCTGGTCTTTAAGGGCGGCTTCCACGATCAAAACCATTTTGTAAAGGATTTCAAAAAATTCAACAAACTGAGTCCGGAGCAATATCACAACAAACACCACGAGTTGACGCGATATATCCAAAAGGGAAAAAAGTAGTCGCATTTTTACTATCCCTCACCGCATCGCCCGACTTTTGTAATGAACAACGACGACAACATGAACCCATCCATTCTCACTCACCAGGAAACCCCTGACGTACTCAGCAAGAAGGGCGCTTGCATCGAATTCTTTTCCGCATACCAGGAAATGGACATCGACCGGATGCTTCAGTTATTCTCGGAAGACGCCCAGGTTTATTTTGAACCCCTTGGCGCCGACTTTTCCGGGCCCGTGCGAGAGACCGGTAAAGCGCTGTGGAGCTTGCTTATGGAAACATTCCCTGACCTCGACAACACTGTGCAGTCGCTTACCTGGAACGCAACCGATCGCACCGTGACTTGCAGGGTGTCCATCTTCGGCACGCAAGCCAAACCGTTCGTAGGTATTCCCTCGCGTGGCCTGCGATTCGATAGCGAACACATTTTCATTTTCCGCTTTAAGGAAGGCACTACAATGGACGAAGTTCGGGTGCTTTGGGACCATGACCGCTTCGTAGAACAGCTTCACGGAACGCTTTAACCCTTACATCATATGAGAAAACTTACTTTGGCCACGATCCTGATCGTGGGTGGGGCGGTTATGTCATTCACAGACTTCAACCCCGAAGAAAAAGACAAGGAGGCAATCCTCGCTGTGATCCGAGGTGAGACAATGTCATTTTACCACAAGGACTTCAATGCATTCGAAAACTCGTGGGCACATGGCGACTATGTGCGCATTATGGGCTGGTGGAAAGACGGCGGCGTTACCGTGCGGAAAGGTTGGGATGAAATAGGAGGACGCATGAAGAAGAAGATGGCTGATGACCCGGACCCGATCGCACAGGTCCCGCGCATTGAAAACGTCAATATGCGCATCTCGGGTAATATGGCGTGGGTGACATTCGACCAATACGGCGAAGATACCGGGTCGCAAGCCTTCGACATGCCGGGACTCAGCCGTGAAACACGCATTCTCGAAAAGCAAAACGGCCAGTGGAAGATTGTCTATGTTGGTTGGCTGCTGCAAGGCAAATAGTTCCGCAATGCAAGAGGTAAACGCCGGAGGTCCTGGTAACTTCACCCCCGGCGCCATCTCTGGCTTGCGTCTGGATCCAATAAGATTACGGCCGCCCTAGTGCGGGCCCAGGGTGGATAAGCACTATCCATGTGCTACGTGCACCACGAACTTCGTCTCGAAATACGGCTCAGCAAAGTAGTCGGACAGGGCAAAAAGTTTTGTGGGCCGCCGAACCTCGGCGATCTCTTCCGCCAGGTCGCCTCCTTTCAGAGCAAGTATTCCGTTGGGCAACGTGTGAACCGACTGCTTCTTGATCAGTTTGTTCGTCCATCGGTAAAGCTCCTTCAACCGTGCAACAGCCCGCGTCACCACGAAGTCGTACTCACCTTTCAACGTTTCCGCGCGCACCTGCTCAGCCGTTACGTTGGTCAGCCCTACCGCTTCAGCCACCGCTTTCACGACGGTAATCTTCTTACCGATCGAATCCACCAGGTGAAAATGAGTATCCGGAAAAAATATAGCTAACGGTATGCCGGGAAAACCGCCACCTGTTCCCACGTCAAGAATTGCGGCACCCTTTCGAAATGCAATCACCTTCGCGATGCCCAACGAATGCAGTACGTGGTTGACGTACAGATTATCGATATCCTTCCGCGAAACAACATTGATCTTCTCATTCCACTCGCGATAGAGTGGACCAAGCTGCGAGAATTGTTGCTGCTGACGGAGGGAGAGGGGGAAATATGTGCTGATGTGTTGAAGTGTTGAAGTGTTGAAGTTCGCCACCGATCAAAAGTACGTTATTATTTGCTCACCGTCGCTCAGCTGATCAAGACGATGTTCGAATCTGTGAACAACATCAACACATCAACACTCCAACACTCCAACACTTCAAATGTGATCCCTCTTATTCTTCACCATCTCATGCATCAGTTCGCGTGCGCGGTGAAGCTGGGCTTTGACGGTGCCGAGCGGGGCGCCGAGTTCTTCGGCAATTTCCTCGTAAGATAGCTCGTGAAAGTATCTCAGCCGGACAAGCTTCTGATACTTTGGCGGAAGCTTGTCGACAAAAAATTGCATAAGTTCGGCCTTCTGCATGCGGATGGCTTCCTCCTGCGGGTCGAGGTTCTCATCCTCGACGTCGAGGGAAACTGCCTGGCCGTCGTCGTCGGTGAACGTATTGTCGATACTGAGGGTGTTCAGCTTCTTTTTGCGGATGAAATCGATCGTGTTGTTCGTCGCAATTCGGAACAGCCACGTACTGAACGTATAATCTTTCTTAAAGCGGTGAAGGCTTCGAAACGCCTTGGCAAAGGATTCGATGGTGAGGTCTTCCGCGTCGTCGACGTTCCGTACCATCTTCAGGATCATGTGGTACACGGGACGGCGATAGCGCTGCAACAGCCGGGCGAACGCCTGTTCGTCATCGTGGGCGACAGCCCGATCGATCAGGCGGAAATCCTCCATCGCTTTGTCCGAAAACTCCCGTTTCAATTCGTCCATTGTACCGTTCTGGTAAAGAGCGCCCTGAGGGCCGTTGAAATATAGTAAAACACGTATAGAAAATCTAAGACGATAACAGACCACAAGGGGAATTTGTCCCCGAGTTGCTGCGATGCAGTAGCAATCAGGCCAATGAATAGCAGCAGCCTGCCTGCGAACACCATGAGTATAACGGGTGTGATGGGAAAACCCAGAACGAGTGCGCCGAGAAATAACACCCAACTCAGAATATAGGAGATGTGGAACGTTCCGATCAAAGCACGTGACGCCGCGCGATAGTGACGGCCTGCCGACAAGTGTCGTGTTTTCTGTTGAAGAAACTCCTTCCAATTCGGTTTTGGAACAGACCACACGAGCGAATCCGCGCCCATGCGCACACGGGTATGGCCGGCGCGGGCATTTCGATTTACCCACAAATCGTCATCCCCGCCTGTCACCGACATGATTCCGTCAAACCCATTGGTGCTCGTGAAAAATGATTTCCGGTAAGCAAGATTACGGCCTACGCCCATATACGGAAAACCCAGGCGTGCCAACCCGAGGTATTGTATACCGGTAAGCAACGTTTCAAACCGGATAAACGTATTGAGCAATCCTGAAGTTTTCAGGTACGGTGAATAGCCCAGAACAATGGTCGTCTCGGAATCAAAAGCGGATGCCATCGCACTCGCCCATCCGCGTTCCGGGCGGCAGTCCGCGTCCGTCAGCAGCAGGATGTCGCGTTTGGCCTCCCGGATGCCCTGAAGTAATCCATACTTCTTTCCATTGACGCCCGCGGGAACGTTCGTTACGTCGACATAGCGCAGATTTTGGTGTGTTGCGCTTATTGCCTGAAGGAACGACCGGCTGCCGTCGCGCGTCCGGTCGAGTACGATCACCACCTCCAGATCCGGGTGGTCCTGCCCCAGGAGCAGCGGAACCAATGCCTTCAGGTTGGCCTCCTCGTTGTGCGCACAGACCACTACTGTCGCCGGCGGGGGGTCGCCTTTCCGCTCATCCCCAGGTCGGGCAAATGCCCACAAAAATCCGAGGAAATAAATAATCTGGATACCCAGGGCGGCGAGCAGGAAAAGAAACAGCAATGACAACCTGAAAATCAGCTAGGTGAGCGCCAAAGGTACAATTTGGGCCTACATCGGGCCACCTGCACGACGTTTCGCAACGCATCGCAAACGAATGCGGCAACGTGATGCTGTCCTTTAAGCCTTGACAATGTGTTCGCACACAAGTATTTTGTGTTCGTTAACGGATCCACTTTGGGGGATGCGCTGGCACATTACCAAACCTAATACTTATGGCTAACAGGAAGAATATCACGATCAAGGACATTGCGAGGATGTCGGGCGTATCCGCCGGGACGGTGGATCGGGTGTTGCACAATCGGGGCCGGGTCTCTGAGGAAGCTCTCAGGAAGGTGCTTGCGGTCCTGGACCAGATCGACTACAAGCCGAACTTAATTGCCAGGACGCTGGGGTCGAAAAAGAACTATCGGATCGCCGTGCTTGTACCCGATCCGGAACAGGATCCCTATTGGGAACTTGTGGGAAAGGGCATTCAGCAAGCGGAAGGAGAATGGCGGCAGTACGGCGTGACCGTGGAGCCTTTCTTCTTCGACATGTTCGACAAAAATTCCTATCACCTGGCTGCTGAAAAGGCCAACGGATCGGAACCGGATGGGCTGCTCATCGCGCCGATCTTCTATCACGAGGCGCTGCCTTTCTTTGACGTATATACCAAGGGATCGATCCCTTATGTCCTTTTCAATACCAATATTCCCGAGGCGAATCCGCTTTGCTTCATCGGTCAAGACCTCTACCAAAGCGGTCATGTCGGTGCAGAATTGATGCACATCGGTCAGCACGGAGACGCGTCGTTTGCCGTACTCCATATATATGAGGACATGCACAACGCCATCCACCTCCTGGAAAAAGAGCGCGGGTTCCGCGACTACTTCCAAAAGAACAACGGCCGGTATGCGCATAACATTACCTCATATGATCTGAGCAACCACAACGAAGAGGAAATGAGCGAGAAGGTCCTTCGCATCCTCGATGATCCTATGCTAAAGGGAATTTTCGCAAGCACCTCATCGGGCACTTACATTGCTGCATCGCTTCTGGAAAAGCACGGAAAGAACGGCATCCGACTGGTAGGATATGACCTGCTGGAACAAAACCTCGGGTTCATGCGGGCAGGCATCATCGACTTTCTCATCAACCAGAATCCGAAGCGGCAGGCGTTCCTCGGTATCAGCCATCTCGCCAACCATCTCTTGTTCAGGAAGGCGACCCCACCGCTCAGCCTCTTCCCGCTGGAAGTCATTACGCCGCAGAACCTGGAGTCGTACTTAAACTCAGAACCGGCGCTGGTGAAGTAAGACACGCCGTTTGGTCAGTCGGGGCAGCACTTCAAGACCAAAAGCGTATTTTTGCGTCGTTTATGCGATTCGAACTACTTGGTACGGACCCCTCCGGAGCCCGGGCGGGGGTCCTCCATACTCCGCACGGCGCCGTTAACACCCCGATCTTCATGCCGGTGGGCACGGCGGGCGCGGTAAAGGCCGTGCACCATCGTGAACTCACCGAAGCTATTGGGGCGGAGATCATTCTGGGAAACACGTATCATCTGTATCTGCGGCCAGGCATGGCTGTCCTCGGCGCCGCCGGCGGACTCCATAAGTTTTCCAGCTGGAACCTGCCCATACTCACCGACAGCGGAGGGTACCAGGTGTACTCCCTGGGCAGCTCACGCAAAATCACAGAAGAAGGCGTCGTCTTCACCTCACACATTGACGGTTCCAGGCACGTCTTCACGCCTGAGAATGTTATCGATATACAGCGCACAATTGGCGCCGACATCATCATGGCCTTTGACGAATGTACCCCCTGGCCGTGCGACTATGCCTATGCGAGCGACTCCATGCACCGGACGCATCGGTGGCTTACGCGCTGCATAACGCAGATGAATGCAACCGCACCGCGATATGGATTTGATCAGGCGCTGTTTCCTATCGTCCAGGGCAGCACGTTTCCCGACCTGCGAAAGCAATCCGCGGAATTCGTAGCGGAACAAAACCAGCCCGGAAATGCAATTGGGGGATTATCGGTGGGCGAACCCACTGACGAAATGTATGCCATGACGGACCTCGTGTGCCGCATCCTGCCACCTGACCGGCCGCGCTACCTCATGGGTGTCGGCACGCCGGAAAACATCCTGGAATCCATCGCATTGGGTATCGACATGTTCGATTGCGTGATGCCCACGCGAAACGCCCGTAACGGCATGCTGTTCACCACCGAAGGGATTATCAACATACGGAACGAAAAGTGGAAGGACGACTTTTCGCCTATTGACGCGGCGCTTGGCGGCGTCAGCGCGCTCCATACCAAGGCCTATCTGCGGCACCTGGTAATTAGCAAGGAAATTTTGGGCGCGCAAATTGCAAGCATTCACAACCTTACGTTCTACCTTTGGCTGGCAAAAACGGCCAGACAACATATTTTGAAAGGCACCTATGCAACCTGGAAGGGGCAGGTAGTCGGCAAGGTTTCACAACGGCTTTAACCCAGTTCTTTTGAAGTTACTGGACAAATATATTCTAAAGCGTTTCCTCAGCACGTTCGTGTTCGTGGTCCTGATCCTGTTGGCCATCGTGACAGTGATCGACCTCACGGAGAAGATGGACAAGTACGCGCGTGCGCAACTCTCTACCTGGGAAATTCTGGGGTATTACAAAGATTTTATTCCCTGGATTGGAAGTCTAATCACTCCGATAACCATCTTTATCGCAACGGTGTACGTTTGCTCGCGCATGGCTGCGCATACCGAGATTATCGCGATGCTGAGTGCCGGCATCAGCTTCAAGCGAATGCTCGTACCCTACTTCATCGGAGCGACGCTCGTTGCCATCATCAGCTTTGTACTGAACGGATGGGTCATCCCCAATTCCAACAAGACACGACTCGCTTTCGAACTACAATACCTCCAGAACAAGTTCTACTTCAACCAGCGCAACATCCATCTCCAGGTAGAGCCGGAAACGTACATGTACATGCAGAGTTACCAGAACGCCACACGAAAGACTCGGAGAAATATTACGTGCTTCTGCGGGTCGAATCGGTCAATGGACAGAATACTGAAGCAGCCAAGAACAGTACCAACTTCGAAGACCTGACGGCAATTTTCACGCTGGAGCGTTTCGACAACAACAGGCTGGTGGAGAAACTCACCGCCAACCGGATTACCTGGGATTCACTAAAGCAGAAATGGACACTCTATGAGTGGAAACTCAAACGTGTGGATTCCGTTTTCGAGGCCTCAATTCGCCGAAGTGGAGGCGACACAGAAGGCATGGTACCGGCCACTACGGTCAGCCTGCGCGTTCCTCAGGAAAGTGGAAAATCGCTGGACACCGCCCTCATCATTCATCCACAGGAATTCGAGAGCGACTACAGGAAGTACGACGGCATGACGCTGGACGAACTGGATGACTACATCCGGACACTCCGCGCACGGGGGTCCGCTGGTGTTGAGGTGTACGAAGTGGAGAAGTACACGCGCTACGCGCATACGTTTACTATTTTTATCCTTGTCTTCATGGGCGTGATCGTGTCCTCACGCAAGAGTCGTGGTGGCACCGGACTCCAGATCGCCCTGGGCTTCCTCCTCTCATTTATATTTATCATCTTCTTTATGTTATTCCGCACGTTTGCCGAGACGGGATCCTTGCCCCCGCAAATCTCGGTATGGATCCCGAACATCATCTTCGCGATCATCGCGCTGGGCATGTACAAGTACGTACCCCGCTAATGATCACCGCGGGTGATTATTTCAAGCTTCACTTCGTAGTGTTCCTGTGGGGATTTACAGCCATCCTCGGGAAGTTGATCACGCTGCCGCCGGTTGAAATGATTCTTTTCAGGACTGTACTCGCTACGATAGGGCTCGCTGCAGTCATGCTCTTCCGGAAGTCGGATTTCAGGGTAGCCGGTAAAGATGTTCCCGGATTGTTCCTCACTGGTGCCATCATTGCTGCGCATTGGATCGCATTCTTCGGTTCGGCGCGCATGGCCAACGTGTCGATCAGCCTCGCGGGTTTTGCCACCGCGTCGCTGTGGACGGCGATCATCGAACCACTGGCGCGCGGAAGGCGCATAAAGGGATTCGAAGTATTTCTCGGTTTGTGCGTGATTGCAGGTATTGTCATCATTTTCTCCTTTGACGACGGCTACCGGGCCGGCTTCCTCGTGGCCATTCTTTCCGGGCTGCTCGCCGCCATATTCGCTGTCATCAACGCGCGCTATACGGAACGGATCGCCGTTGGCGCCATCACCCTGTACGAGATGGCCGGCGCCGCGTTTTCCATTGCCGTGTTTCTTCCATTTTACCGCTGGTATTGGGTCGATGACGGGATGTTACGGCTGGTACCGACCGCTCACGACTGGATCTACCTGCTCATTCTATCGGGAGTGTGCACTGTATACGCATTCGTAGTAATGCTAAGGCTCATGAGGAAGATACCTGTATTCTTTATCCAGCTCACCATCAACCTTGAGCCGGTGTATGGTATACTCATGGCGCTTATCGTCTTTGGGGAGAGCGAGCGGATGGACGCTCGGTTTTACGTCGGCACGTTCATAATCATCAGCTCCATCATTGCCTATCCGTTTCTCAGGAGGCGATACGGTGGATCAATTCCTTCCCAACGATAGGAAACCGCTCCAGTTCGGATAGCGAGAAAGCGACCTGGGAAGATCGACAGGCCTATCGAAAATTCCGTACACAGCTGAGCCCGAGCCGCTCATGGCCGCGTACACAGCACCGGAATCATACAGTATCATTTTAACGCGGGCGATGACCGGGTAAGCCTGCATTATGGTTTTCTCGAAGTCGTTGGTAAGGTAGTGTTTCCATTGACTGACGGGTAGGTCGGCAACGACCTTGCCGCAAGAATGTTCGGGTACCGACGGCACAACACCCGCGTAAGCTGTCGCAGTCGACACGTGAATATCGGGCACAACTACAACGAGAAACTTGTTGGCGAGGGGAAGGTCAACCCCGGTCAGCAACTCGCCTCTTCCCCGGCCCATTGCGGGCTTGCTGTGAATAAAGAAAGGGCAGTCGCTCCCGATAAGCGACGCAAGATGCAAGAGTTCATCTCCACCCAGATTCAGATTGAAAACAGCGTCGAGAAGTTTTAGTGTATGGGCCGCGTCGGATGATCCTCCACCGAGTCCCGCACCCATAGGGATAACTTTATGGAGATGTATGAATACAGGCCCGAGATCGTGGCTGTCTTTCAGCAGTTCATAAGCCTTAACGCACAGGTTATCTAACGGGTCGCCTGTAATTGACAGGCCAGTTTGCGTGAAACGAAACGATTCACTCCGAACAACTTCAAGGGCGTCGGTCCAGGGCACGGGGCAGAACACCGTCTCGATATCGTGATAGCCATCGTCGCGTTTTCGGATGACGTTCAACCCCAGGTTGATCTTGCAGGGTGGAAAGGCGATCATATTAGTCGCTCATGGCGGACAACCCATATCGCTGGGTTCAGCTCGACAGCTTTTCGATGACGGCTTCGCTGATACCCGTTGCCGAGAATCCGCCGTCGTGCATGAGGTTTTGCATAGTCACCATGCGGGTGAGGTCGGAGAACATGACCACGATGTAATTGGCGCAATCATCCGCGGTGGCATTACCCAGTGGTGACATCATGTCGGCGTAGTCGAAGAACACATCGAATCCGGTTATGCCCGTTCCGGCCGTTGTCTTCGTTGGCGATTGGGATATCGTGTTGACACGAACCTTGCGCTTCTTGCCGAAGCGGTAACCGTAGCTGCGGGCGATCGACTCGAGCACGGCCTTTGCCTGGGCCATGTCGGAGTAGTCGGGGAACGTGCGCTGCGCAGCGATGTACGACAGCGCCACGATGGAACCCCATTCGTTCATGGCATCGGTCTTTTCTGCGGCTTGCAGCACCTTGTGGAATGATACACCGGAGATGTCGAGCGTCTTTAGAAACCAGTCGTAATTAAGGTCGCCGTAATCTTTACCCTTTCTTACGTTAGGACTCATGCCTATGGAATGAAGCACGAAGTCGAGTTTGCCCCCGAGGATCTCCATTGACCGGGTGAACAGCGTCAGGAGATCTTGTTCGACCGTAGCGTCCGCAGGTATGACTTCAGCTTCACATTGACGGGCCAGTTCGTTGATCTTACCCATCCGCATGGCGATGGGTGCGTTGGTAAGCACGAACGTGCCACCTTCCTCCTTTACCTTCAGGGCCGTTTTCCAGGCAATAGAATTCTCGTCGAGGGCTCCAAAGATGATTCCCTTCTTGCCTTTCAGCAGGTTATAAGCCATAGTATGATTAAGCGCTTTATGGGTGAAATATTACAATCGTACCGAAATGCCGCAACAGATGCTGATTTCAATCGATTTCGTGCAATAAAATTAATATATTTATTAAACCAAAACGTGTTAAAGCTGCTATGGAAAGGTCCCTTATTTTTTTCGACTTATGGGATGCAGTTATGCGTTCCTGTGCGTATGTAGCCCTGGCCACCAGCATCGCGCTGATAGTGTACTATGAGATCAAGGTCTCAACGATCAAGGATCTTAAGGAGAAGTACGACTATATCAACTTGCATGAGATCCGGTACTTCTGGTCAGCGATCGTCATGCTCATCGTCGCATCGGGCCTGTTCGTCAATTCCATCGGCACGATCACCATTGCCCGCGACTCGATGCTTTGGTTCTACGTTAGAATCTTCGCAACCGTCAGCCTGAGCATCATCGCCTACTTTGTTTTTTTCGGCATGATCCGCGTGTACTATCCCGGTAACGTCGAAAAGCGCCTTAAACGGCTTCGTGAGACACCTCGGATTTCACCATCGGGGAATACCATGCGCAAGCTCAGCGAGGCTGAAGAAGATGCGCATCTCGACCCTGGACAGATCGAAGACGAGGCCATACACTCCATCGACTACGACGTTTGGATCGACGACACAACCGGCTTTACACGGATAGAGAAATACTACAACTACCAACACGCGGAAGCCTGCCCTGAATGCGGATACTATACCATGAAGATCGAGGAAGAAGAGATTCAGGTAATGCCCACGGCCACCGACCGCGGGTTGCTGCATCAGCACTACCACTGCTCGTATTGCGAGCACAGGGAAGTGCATGCTGTGCGGCTGGCTGCAACCTCCCGAGACATCCTTGAGCCGGCCTATTCCCGCAATGCCTGAAGGAACCCCGAAGACTTCTTAATAAACGCTTTCAACCTGACGGGATGTATTGTTTTGCGCGAAATTCCTGCAAAACACATGCATAATTTTATCAAATTAGGGGTTTTTAAAGCCTCCGGACTTGACCACGATACTTTTCTTCCTTCCTTTCCTGGTGATCTACGCCATGGCCGCAATCTATGGCGAACGAAAGGTATCGGCTTTCATCCAGGACCGGCTGGGACCCATGGAAACCGGCAGGTATGGCGTCGCACAGTCCGTGGCTGACCTCGTCAAACTCCTTATTAAAGAGGACATCGTGCCGGCCAAGGCCGATCCCCTACTGTTCCGAATAGCGCCACTGATAATTTTTACGGCGGTTTTCGCAGGCTTCGCCTTCCTCCCGCTCAGTCCGACATGGGCCGGCGCATCAGTCGCTTCCGGCTTGTTCTTCCTGCTCGCCATTATTTCACTCGACGTAATCGGCATCATCATGGCCGGTTGGTCGTCGCATAACAAATACAGCATGCTGGGCACGTTTCGGTCGGCCGCCCAGATCGTTTCGTACGAAGTGCCCCTCGGCCTTTCCGTGTTGTGCGTATGTATGGTGTGCCAGACACTCGACCTTCAGGAAATTTCAATACAACAGAGCCGCTATGCGACAGAGCCACTTTACCTTTTTGGTATCTCCGCCACGGGCATTGACGTAGCGCAAGTGGGCGGCTTTTTGTCGTGGAACATCTTTCGTCTTCCGCTGCTGATGGCCGCATGGCTGATCTTCTTCATTGCCACACTCGCGGAATGCAACCGCGCACCTTTCGATTTACCCGAGGCAGAATCAGAACTCGTCGCGGGATTTCAAACCGAGTATAGTGGCTTTCGTTGGGCTGTCATTATGCTGGGCGAATATTCCATGATGCTGTTGGTAAGCATGCTAGGCGTTGTGTTGTTTTTTGGAAGTTGGAACTCGCCGCTGCCGGATGTAGGAGTTGTCAGGCTTGGGACGTGGACGAGCGGCATGCCCGGAACGTTGTCTGCCACCCTGTGGGGTATCTTCTGGCTGGTAAGTAAGTCCCTCTTTTTCGTACTGGTACAGATGTGGATCCGGTGGACCTATCCCAGGCTCAGGGTGGATCAGCTCATGAGCCTGAGCTGGAAGTTTCTTACTCCAGCAGCACTGATCCTCGTCGTCCTGTGCGGACTCTGGAAAATACTCTTATGGTGATTCCACGAACGACCATAGCAACCGCACTTGCATTCCTGGTTCTAGCGACCGCGGGCGCGCAGACGTCCGAAAGCGATAGCCTTGAGCAGCTGCTTACGACGAACCTGCCGGACTCCCTGCGGCTTCGAACACAAATCAAGCTTTCCGGTTT
Source organism: Cyclobacteriaceae bacterium (assembly GCA_032907565.1). GTDB lineage: Bacteria > Bacteroidota > Bacteroidia > Cytophagales > Cyclobacteriaceae > ZC4RG29. The sequence continues at coordinate 17,401 of JAJJPK010000234.1, forward strand.
GTATCAGTTCCTCGATTATGACCGATCGTTGGCCCATGCCCAGGAAGCAGTAGCATTGGCGGACGCCATGGGACAACCCTGGGCAAAGGCCGAAAGCTATCGTAATCTCGCATTCATTTACACACTTAACGGCGACTACAGTACGGCACTCCGGTACGACAACATCGCGCTGCAAAATGCGACCGCGTCGGGTGACAGCGCCAGCATTACGGAGTCATACAAATACCTGGGCAACGATTATTACGACATTGGCGAATACGACGACGCCTACTTTTACTTTACCCAGTCGTATCTCCTCGCCCGGGCGACAAACGATTCCCTCAACATGGCCATCGCCCTTCACAACGTGGGGCGGGTATTTAAGGAACTTCAGGAGTTCGACCGCGCCCTCAATCACTTTGCCTTGTCGCTCAAGATGAGCAACCAGATCGGCGATAAGCCCGGGTTACCGTATTACTATGATGAATTCGGGGATGTGCTAATGCGAAAGGGCAACTACGACTCAGCGCTCAGCGCCCTGAACAAGGCGCTCCTACTAATCGATGAACAAAACCTCGGCGAACTCAAGCCAAAGACGTTTTCTAAAATAGCGAACAGCTACTTGTACAAGAAGGACTATGAGAAGGCATTCGCTTATTACGACTCAACGCAGCGCCTTTACGAAAAGACCAACAACCAGTACGGAAAGGCAGAGGTAAGCCTGGGTCGGGGCATAGTTTTCCTCGAGCAGGACAAGTACGACGAGGCCGAGCGATACATGGAAGCCAGCCTGGCTATCGCGCGTCAGCTCAACGCGAGGGTGTTGGAAATTGAATGCTACCGCTACCTCCATACCATTTGGGAAAAACGCGGCGACTTCAGGAAGGCGCTCGACTATTTCAAGCGGTACAAGACGCTCGAGGACAGCCTGTTCAGCCAGGAAATGCTGCACAAGCTTTACCGCGACCAGATCCGGTACGAAACAGAAGCGCGCGACATGGAGATCGCTGCACTGAGTCAGATCGATGCCCAGCAAAAAGATGCGCTCAAGCGGGAGGAGTTCATCCGGAACATTCTCGCCGTGGTCTTCGGGCTATGCATGTTGCTGTTGATCACTGTCTATCGCAGCGGCCAGCGACGCAAGGAGATCAATAAGCTTCTCGTGAAGCACCAAAAGGAGATGGAAACCCGCAGCGAAGAACTGGAGCGGCTCAACCAGGTAAAGGATAAGTTCTTCTCGATCATATCGCACGACCTCAGGTCCCCGATAAATGCACTTGCAGGTATACTCGATGTAATGGCACGGGGCGGCCTTACCCAGGCCGAGTTCGCCGAGCATACCAAAGAACTTCGTATCCGCTTCAATCATACGCGCACGCTGCTGAACAATCTGCTCGACTGGACCCTGCTTCAGATGGACAAGCTGAGCCTGCAGGCCTCTCGTATTGACCTCTCGAAGATCATTGATGAGAACATTCAATTGCTGGCCGCGATGCAGGCGAAGCAGATTTCGCTGATCAACAACGTCAGGGAGGAAGCGATAGCATTTGCCGACTCGAACACGATCAATCTTGTCTTCCGCAACCTGATTACGAACGCAATTAAATTCACCAACGACGGTGGTACGGTGATCATCGACGCAAAGGACGAAGGTGATCATTGGCTCGTGTCGGTCCAGGACAACGGCATCGGCATCAGCCCTGAAGTTCAGCGCATGTTGTTCGACAAAACCTCACCCTACACCACCCGTGGAACGGCGAACGAAAAAGGCACCGGCCTGGGCCTGATTCTGTGCAAAGAGTTCGTTGAAAAGAACGGCGGCAGGATCTGGGTGGAAAGCACTTTGGGCAAAGGCAGCACGTTTTGGCTTACAATTCCCAAACCGTGATGCTGTAACCCGGTTGCAAAAAACACCTAAATCCTTCTTTCTGCGTCGATAACCTTTATTTTTGCTGTCAAATGACGCAATCAAAACATACGTCGCATGGCAGCACCCTTGTTGACACGTTCCGAAACCTTTGGAGCGGGCTCCGCGTGACATGGAGACATCTCAAGAATGCCACACGGCGAAATGAACACAAGGCAATCTCGGACCCAGACTATTTCCGGTCGCGCCAGGGCATCGCCACCATTCAGTATCCGCACGAACTTCTTCCGATTCCCGACAACGGTAGGTACAGACTCCACAACGAAATAGACGACTGCATTGTCTGCGACAAATGCGCCAAGATCTGTCCGGTGGATTGCATCACCATGGAGCCGATAAAGGCTACCGCGGAGATCGGCAAGACTTCAGACGGAACGCCGAAGCGGCTCTACGCTGCGTCGTTTGATATCGACATGGGAAAATGCTGCTTCTGCGGCTTATGTACAACCGTTTGCCCGACCGAATGCCTGACGATGACCCGGGTCTTCGACTTCAGCAGTTACGACATTCGCGACCACTACTACTCATTTGCTGAAATGACAGAAGAGGAGATCGCCGAAAAGAAGGCCGCCTGGGAAGCACACCAGAAGGAGAAGGCGGCGTCAGCCAAGTCTTCTGCAGAAGGACCCCAGAAGCCTTCGGGAGGATCGCCGGCACGCCCGGTATTCAAACCCAGGATGAAACCTCCCGGCACGTCGTCATGAGCTATGCGTTTTACATTTTTGCTTTCATCGCTGTTGCAGCGGCCCTGGGAATCCTGTTCGCCCGCCGCTTGTTTCATGCTGATCCCGGCAAGGCCGACGGCTGTATCCAATAATAAATGGTTTGCCGGCACGCTGCTGGGCCTGGCCGCGATGGGATTTCTCATCACGCTCTTCGTACGAGAAGCGTTTGGAGTCGGAGCAGTGCCGCTGTCAGAGGAGCGATTCACCATGGTTAATCGCTTCGGGATCGCACTGATGACCGACTACCTGCTTCCGTTTGAAGCGGCGGGCTTGCTATTGCTAATAACCCTTGTAGGTGCCGCTGTAATCGCGGCCACGCAAAACAAGAATTCGATTTCATGATACCGATTGAGAATTACCTGATCCTCTCGGCGCTACTTTTTTGTATCGGACTGATGATCGTCGTCATCAAGCGAAACGCGATTGCCATACTGCTTGGCCTGGAACTCATGCTGAACGCCGCCAATATTAACCTCGTCGCATTCAACCTGGAGTATCCGGAACGACTGGATGGACAGATGTTCGCTGTGTTTGTCATTATCATTGCAGCGTGCGAGGCGGCCGTGGGCCTTGCCATTATTTTGCGTGCTTACCGCCTGTTCCAGACAGCGGTGCCGGATGATATCAGCACATTAAAAGAATCGTGAATCCAGACGCCGATATCGCCTACCTGATCGTCGCCGCTTCGATGATCGTCTTGTCGACGCCCCTGGTGTCTGGTATTCTTTCCGCGATGGTGCCCGTTCGTTACTCGTGGCTCGTCTCGCTTACTGCTTCTTTCATGCTGCTACTGGCCGTCGCTGGTGCGGTCTTGCTGGCCTGGACTGCCGGACTTCATGAAACACGACACTTCAGCACGCCATGGTTCACAATGGGAGAGCGAACCGTTTCTGCGGGAATACTCATCGACAAATACGCGGTGGTCATGGTGCTCGTCGTCACCATCGTGTCGTTTCTCGTACACGTGTATTCGGCCGGGTATATGGCCGGCGACGGTGCCATCAGGCGGTATTTTGTCATGCTCGGGTTCTTTACCTTCACGATGCTCGGCATTGTGCTGTCAGACAACTTACTGATCCTCTTCATGTGCTGGGAGCTCGTAGGCTTTTCGTCCTACATGTTGATCGGGCACTGGATGGAACTACCCGATGCCGCGCATGCCTCACGCAAGGCCTACATGATGAATCGCGTCGGTGATCTGGGATTCGTCGCGGGTTTGATGATCGTTTACCGGAACGCGGGCACGTTTGATATTACCGCGCTGGCAAGCCTGCCTGCTCAAGATTGGGAGACGGCAGCCGCGCTTTGTTTCTTCCTTGCTATTGCCGCGAAGTCGGCGCAGTTCCCGCTCCTCACTTGGTTGCCCGATGCCATGGCCGGGCCAACACCCGTATCGGCGCTGATACACGCCGCTACGATGGTAGCCGCCGGCGTGTTCCTCCTCGCGCGCATTCATTTCCTGTTTCCTCCACCTGCACTTATGGTTGTCACGGTGGCAGGACTCGCAACGGCATTGACCGGGGCCGCAGCTGCGCTGGGGCACTTTGACATAAAAAAAATTCTCGCATATTCCACAGTGTCACAACTCGGGCTCATGATTACAGCGCTGGGTGCCGGCGCAAAAGATCCCGCCCTGCTTCACCTGCTTACGCACGCCTTCTTCAAAGCCGGGCTCTTCCTGGCCGCGGGTGCCATCATTCACACGCTCCACCAGGTGCAGCGAAGTACAGGAGAAGCGTACGACGTGCAAGACATACGCAACCTCGGTGGACTCCAAAAAGTTATGCCGGTGACCTTCGGCGTCTTTATCCTTTGTGGCGCTTCCCTTTCGGGCATACCGATGTTTTCCGGCTTTCAATCCAAGGAGGCCATTCTTGCGCACATCCTGAACGGAAGTGGAATGTGGGCTATGGCCATCGCATCAGGCGTTCTGCTTACAACATTTCTTACGGTGGTATACACCTTCCGGCTTATCTGGTTTGTGTTCGTCACCGAAGGTTCACGATCAGAACGGTTACAATGGACGAACGTTCCGGAAGTTCCGTTTGTCATGCGTTTCCCCATGATCGTGCTGGGATTGGCGTCGTTGTGGTGGATTGTGTCGCTGAGTCCATTTTCGTTTTCCGGGTGGTTCATGACGGGCAACGCCGATGCGCTTACTACCCTGGTATCGGTCGGTGTGGTACTAGTCGCATTGGCATTCGCTGTGGGATTCTTCCGGAGGAAGTCGGCGCCGCCGCGAACCTCAGACGTGTTTACGAACACGTTCTATCTCGATGCACTTTTTACCCTCGCAGTAACGCGTCCAGTAGGCCATCTGTCATCTCTGTTCGCCTGGGTAGACCGAAAATATATCGATGGCTTTCTACATGGAACTGCCTATGCGCAGGTGACCCTGGCGCACATTGTCGGATGGATTGACAGGGCCATCGTTGACGGTCTTGTTAATTTCATTGCCCGGCTAACCGCATGGTCGGGAGCCCTTGTGCGCACGTTTCAGTCAGGCAATATCCACATGTACATTTTCTGGGCGGGAATGGGCCTTGTTTTGCTCACCCTTTATATCGTTACATGAAATTATGAACCAATTAACCTTTATTTTTAGGCGCTTTGAGTAATCCCCCGAGTCTGATGCAGGATCACATCCTTACGTATCTGATCTTTCTTCCTGTACTGGCAGCCTTTCTGGCCCTCTTTGTCTCCCGTGATCGGGTAGCGTGGTTCCGCGCACTAAACCTTGGTGTGTGTGCCCTGCAAGTGATCCTCGTGATTATGGCCGTAAGCCGATACGGCAGAGAAACAGGTGAACTAAGGCTCGTGGAGCGCACGGAATGGTTCAGCCTGAATCTGGGTACCTGGGGCAACCTCAAGGCTGAATACTTCCTTGCCGTCGATGGTCTTAGCCTACCCCTTGTTGCGCTCACCGTGTTCGTCATGTTTATCGCCGGCATCTCGTCGTGGACCATCGCAAAAGGTGTGAAGGGCTACTTTATATTGACGCTTATCCTCAATGCCGCGGTCATTGGCAGTTTTGTCGCGCTGGATCTTCTCTTATTCTACCTGTTTTTTGAGTTCATGCTGCTTCCTATGTTCTTTCTCATCGGCATCTGGGGCGGCAGCAGGCGCGAATATGCGTCCATCAAGTTTTTCCTTTATACGTTGTGTGGTTCGATCTTAATCCTCGTCGCCTTCATTGGTCTTTATATATCGGGTTCGGTTCCGGGGGATGTGGCCAGCCATACGTTCAATATCATGTATCTCCGCGATGCCGGCAACTATCTTTCGGGATCCGTGCTGGATCCCTCCGGCGAGTGGTTGATCGGTGGATGGCCAGCGCGCAACTGGGCATTCATGCTACTTTTCGTGGGGTTTGCCATCAAGTTGCCCATGGTTCCCTTCCACACCTGGTTACCAGATGCGCACGTGGAAGCACCGACACCTGTTTCGGTTATCCTGGCCGCGTTGCTGCTGAAGATCGGAGGGTACGGCATGATGCGCATCGCGTATCCGCTCTTTCCCGACGCAGCACTGTCGTTGAGTTGGCTGGTGGGTCTGTTCGGCGTCGTGTCAATCATATATGGAGCGCTAACCGCCATGGCAAGCAAAGACCTGAAACGACTGATCGCGTACTCATCCGTTTCTCACATGGGTTACGTCCTCCTTGGCATGGCATCTGCAACACAGGAGGGCGTCACAGGTGCAGTCTACCAGATGGTGAGTCACGGTGTGATTACAACGATGCTCTTCCTCATCGCCGGAGTACTATACGACCGCACTGGTGATCGCATGATTGAAAACTATTCCGGCCTGGCCCGGATCATGCCGGTCTATTTTGCTGTCGTGCTCATCGCATTCTTTGCTTCGCTTGGACTCCCGGGCTTCTCGGGATTCATCGCGGAAATCATGGTGTTCCTTGGTGCGTTTCGATCTGAAGTGATTCACCTCAGTCTGGCTGTAATCGCCACACTGGGACTTGCCCTGGGCGCAGCTTACTACCTGTGGACGATACAACGCATGTTCTTCGGCACGCTGCATGTGCGCGGCGAGGCGACTACGCAACAGCTCATTGACCTCGGCCTGAGGGAAAAAACTATGTTTCTGCCCCTTGCCGCAACTACTTTGATCCTTGGCATTTTTCCCCAGCTGCTGCTCCGGTATGTTGACCCGTTTGCCCTTGGTTTTGTCGCACTCCTGACTGGAGCCAGCTAAACGATTCTCCCGTGAATATTGAAGCAGGACTACCGGAAAAGCTGGAATGGATACGACAGAGTCTGGGGTTCTTCGGACCTGAGTTAGTCCTGTTTGCCGGAATTGTATTAGTGCTCGGTGTGGGCATTGCCCTGCCATCCTTGCGCGCGGGAGGCAACTCCGGCGTACCACTGGTAATTGGCCTGGCTGCATCAATCCTCGCGTGCGCGGTTTCCTTAGCCGACTGGAATCAACAGGAAGAGGCGGTCGAGTTGTTTGGTGGAATGGTTGTCAACGACCGCTTCTCGTCGTGGCTAAAGATCATCTGCGACGTGGCCGGCGCTTTGACCTTTTTGCTTTCCTTGCCCATATCGCAACGGCACAAACACATTTCTGAGTACACAGCATTGGTGCTCAGTGTAGTCCTGGGCGCGCACTTCCTGTCGATGAGTGTTGGCATGGTGATGATCTTCCTGTCGCTGGAATTGATTTCGATCAGCTCGTATGTGCTCGCTGGTTATTCATTCAGACAGGAAGGTGCTGAAGGCAGCCTTAAGTACTTCCTGTTCGGCACGGCCTCATCGGCGATCATGTTATACGGACTTTCATTGCTGTTTGGGCTGACCGGATCCGCAACCATTGCGTCACAGGAATTCGTGGAAGGATTACTGGCCCATCAATCACTCCTGTTGTTGGTAGCGGGGCTAATGGCACTTGCAGGTTTTCTTTTCAAGATGGCGGCATTGCCTATGCATTTTTGGGCGCCCGATGTCTACCAGGCTGCGCCCATGCCGGTGGTCGCTCTTTTTTCAGTGGTGCCCAAACTGGCGGGCCTGGCCGTGCTTACGCGATTTGTGCTCGCAGCCACAGCTTACGGACAGACCCTTATCGACTGGAAAGCGATCGTAGGACTGATAGCGATCTTTACGATAACGGCCGGGAATGTTGCGGCGCTGCGGCAGGTAAATGCTAAGCGGATGATGGCCTATTCTTCCATTGCGCACTCCGGTTTTCTGCTGGTGGGCGTCGCCGCGCTCACGGAACAGTCGGTTCAGTTCATGATGTTTTACGCGGCAGTGTATTTCATTGCCAACTATGTCGTCTTCGGGTATCTCCAATATTTTGAGGACAGGGGGGTATCGACCATACCGGAGTTTTCGGGAACGGGTCGGACGGACCCGGCAGCGCACGCCTTGCTCCTGATCGCCTTTATCTCGCTGACGGGGATTCCCCCCACGGCCGGCTTTACGGCCAAACTGCTGATTTTTACAGGGCTGTACGACGCGTATCGGATCGCGGACGATCCTTTCCTCCTGTGGATACTGGTCCTCGGTCTCCTGAACACAGTTATCGCCCTGTTTTACTACCTCCGCATACCGTATTTCGCATTTTTGCGAGAAGCGGAAATCCCGCATGCAAAATACCTTACATGGACAAATTTTTTCGGGCTGGTACTTGTTTTGGCATTGCTGGGCTTGTTCATCCGACCCGACGGGTTGATGGGTTGGATTAATAAAATTACCTTTGCGCTTTAAGCCTACATGACGGACCAGATTTATCACGAGTGCGGAATCGCACTCATCCGGTTGCGGAAGCCGCTGTCCTACTACCTCCATAAGTACGGCCCGACTTTCGCGGTAAACAAGATGTACATCCTGATGGAAAAACAGCACAACCGGGGTCAGGATGGTGCCGGAATCGCTAATATCAAGCTGGACCTTGAGCCCGGTTATCGCTACATCAGCCGCTACCGCTCCGTAAAATCGCAACCGATTGCGGACCTTTTCCGGAAAATCAGTAAGAAATACAGAAAGGCACTTAAGAAAAACCCGGAACGGGCTGCGGATGAAAAATGGCTTAAACAGAACGTCGCCTTCACTGGCGAGCTGTGGCTGGGCCACCTCCGGTACGGCACACACGGGTTGAACAGCATCGAGAACGTACACCCATTCCTGAGGCAGAACAACTGGAGAAGCCGTAACCTCGTCATGGCGGGCAACTTCAACATGACGAACGTGGACGACCTTTTTGACATCCTCGTCAACCTGGGTCAGCATCCCAAAGAAAAAGTCGACACGGTCACTGTTATGGAAAAGATCGGCCACTTCCTTGACGAGGAGGTGCAGGGGATTTTCGAGAAATACAAAGACGCATTTTCAAACCAGGAGATTTCGGATTTCATAGAAAATGAAATCAACCTTGAGCGCGTGTTGCGGAGGGCTTGCAAGGACTTTGACGGCGGTTACACCATGGCAGGGCTCATCGGATCCGGCTCCGCATTCGTGGTGCGCGATCCTAACGGAATCCGCCCAGCCTACTATTATTCTGACGACGAAGTGGTGGTGGTCGCCTCAGAGAAGCCCGCTATTAAGGCGGCGTTCAATGTCGAGTACAGCCAAATCGCAGAAATCCAACCTGGCAACGCACTTATCATTTCGCGAAGCGGCGAATTCTCACAACATCAGATCCTGCCGTCTGCCGAAAAACGCTCGTGCAGTTTCGAACGCATCTATTTCTCCCGCGGTAACGATCCCGACATATACAGGGAGCGCAAGATGCTCGGCAAACTGTTGGTTCCCCAGGTTCTGCGCGCCATCAACTTCGATATCAAGAACACGGTATTCTCCTACATTCCCAATACGGCCGAGTCAGCCTTCTATGGAATGATGAATGAAATAGAGAATTATCTCATCAAACGACAAAAGGAAATCATCATCGAGGGCAAACCGTCGGTCGACTCACTCGAAGACATACTGTCGTTCCGTCCGAGAATCGAAAAGATCGTTCTCAAGGACGTCAAGATGCGCACGTTTATCACGGGCGAAGAACACCGCGACGAGTTGGTGTCGCATGTGTACGATACCACCTACGAAGTCGTTCGAAAAGGCATCGACACGCTCGTGGTAATCGACGATTCCATTGTCAGGGGAACGACGTTGGAGAAGAGCATTTTGCGCATGCTTGACCGCATTGGTCCGAAGAAAATCGTAGTGGTGTCTTCTGCACCCCAAATCCGCTTCCCCGACTGTTACGGCATTGACATGAGCCGGATGGCGGATTTCGTGGCGTTCCGTGCGATGATCGCCCTTATTAAGGAGCGTGGTTTGGATTACCTGTTGGGTGAAGTGTATGAACAATGCCTGCTGTCTCGCAACAGCAGCAACCCGCAAAACCACGTGAAAGTGTTGTACGACCAGTTTACTTACGAAGAAGTCTCGGCCAAGATCGCCGAAATCGTGCGGCCGGCGGACATGAAAGCTGAACTGGAGATTGTATTCCAGACCGTGGACGGCCTTCACAAAGCTTGCCCGAATCATTTGGGCGATTGGTACTTCACGGGCGACTATCCGACGCCTGGCGGCGTTCGTGTCGTCAACCGCGCCTATGTAAACTTCATGGAAGGCAAGCTCGTCCGTGCGTATTAGAGTTCAAGGGGCGAATAGACCTATCCCCTCACACTCACTCCCGCTTTCACACTGATTCTCCGCCGTCTTTCCCTTGTCCCCTGAAAAAACAGCGAGGATTTGTTAATTTAGTTGTTCCTAAGCGGCGACGTTATGAATTATTGGCTCATAAAAACCGAACCCGGCACCTATTCCTGGGATGACCTCAAGCGCGACGGTGAAACGGTTTGGGACGGCATCCGGAATTTTCAGGCCCGCAGCCATCTCAAGGCAATGAAAAAGGGCGATCAGGCGTTCTTTTATCACACCGGCGACGAAAAGGCCATTGTGGGTATCGCCACCGTCACCCGCGAGCATTTCCCCGACCCGAAGGACAAGGAGTGGGCAGCCGTAATGGTAGCACCGAAGAAGGCTCTGAAAAGGCCTGTAACGCTTGCTGAGGTCAAGGCGGACAAGCGCCTGAAGGATATGGTGCTCGTGCGCGCAGCGCGCCTGTCGGTCCAGCCGGTGTCGCCTCAGGAATTTGAAATGATTCTTAAAATAAGCGAAACAAAATAGCTATGGTCCGCTTCCCCGGCCTGATCTTTCCGGTAGTGATGTGTGTGGCTACGTCGGCACTGACGTCGGTAGTGGCATTCGGGCAGTTGCAGCAAACGCAACGCTACGAGAAAGAATTCAAGTATTCCGAGGGCGTGTTCTCCATTATTTCCCTGAACGACGAGGGGATCTTGCTCATTCGCGATCGCGAGAAGTTTGAAGGAGGAAAGAAGGTGTGGGAAGCCATCCATCTCGATGGAGACCTGAATGAGAAAAAGACAATTACCCTTCCGATGGAACCGCGTAACCGGCTCATCGGCTACGAAAAGAGTCCGGGACAAGTTCTTCTCCTGTACCGCCAGGGCGACACGGAAAAGAACAGCATTGAGCTGGTAGAAATGAATCTTTCGGGCGATGAACATCCCCGGCATGTGGTGAAGCCCGAAGTTGCAATGAACTTTACACATTTTTCTCGGGTCGGCAACAGTGCCATACTCGGGGGATACGTAAACAAGGAGCCCAGCGTGCTCTTGTATGAACTCGGCGCGCGCAGCATGAAGATCATCCCGGGTTTCTTCCAGAAAGATACCGAGTTGGTGGACCTGCGTGTCAATGCGAACAACACTTTTAACATCGTGCTTATCGAACGATCACAGCGCGATGAGCGGAGGATTGTCTTTCAAACTTACGACCAGCATGGGCAGCTGTTGCTTGAGGATGTGGTCAAGATTGACGATCGGCGTACGTTGCAGACAGGACTCACCAGCATGCTTATCCGCGAAGACCTGATCCTGCTCGGCACATGGGGGGAAGGAAACGCCAAGCAATCGAACGGCTTTTTTGCTTTGCCTATTGACCCATTCGGAGATCAGAAGATCAAGTACACAGCGTTCGGTGAACTGACCCATTACCTTGATTACATGAAGGAGAATCGGGCGCGGCGTATACAGGACAATACAAAACAGGTTGTCAGCAACGGTGGAATTCCGAACTTCGTCAACTACGTGATGCCGTATCGCATCCAGGAGTACGAGGATGGGTTTCTGCTCTTTGCCGAGGCTTATTCTCCCTCTTCATCCTTTTCGGATTTTTCCAGACCGTATAGTCCCTACTATTATAACCCGTACTATTCACCTTACGGCTGGTATTACCCGGGTTATGGGAGGTTGTACTCGCGGCCCTATAGCTATGGGTACCGTTCCCGCAACGAAGAAATCAAGACGTACCAGTCTATGGTCATTTCGTTTGCGCCTGACGGTACTGTGCAATGGGACCATAGCCTCCAACTGGACGACGTAAGGAAAGGTTCGATTGAACAGGTAGCCGATTTTCACTACGTGAACGGGCAAATTGTTTTCCTGCAGAAAGATGAGTCAGAGATAAAGGCGCGGTGGATCCTTCCAGAAAACGGCGAGGACGATGAAACCGTCACGCAGAAGATACTCCTGCCCAATCCGGACGATGAGATCCGTTCGGAAAAGGAAGATGAAGGAGGCATTCAGTACTGGTATGGCAACAACTTCTTTGTTTGGGGTTACCATACCGTTCGCAACACTACTCTAAAAGAACGTGTGCGGGAGGTCTTTTATATCAACAAGGTGGAAGTCAACTGATGTCGTCATCCGCCTTATCCTGTGCCTGTGCCTTGCCGTACCCGCTGCGGCGCAGATAGCACAGCCCCACCGCTTTGAGCTCAGGCTTGACAATGATGAGCCAGGCTTTCGGATCGCCCCCGCCTCGTCACGGGGATTGATCCTCCACCGGTTTGTACGCAGTCAGCAGGACTACTATCTCGAGGTTATCAGGCTTGACACCGCCTTCCACCAGCAGTGGGAAGGCAGTATACCAGTCGAGCGAAACATGGCCTTTATCGCTGCCGTTCCGCGGAATGACAAGGTGTACTTCCTTTTCCACGCGCTCACTTCAAAGAGTTTCGTTCTCTATGAACTGAACCAGGACAGCGGGCAATACAGGAAGTACGCCATCAACAGTTTTCTCCGGTTCTCTGCAACCGAATGCCAGATTACGGGGAGGGGCGTTTTGATTGGCGGATACTTCAACCGCGTACCGGTGGTTCTGTTTTACGACATGCACGCGAACAAGTCGTCCATTTTGCCCGGCCTTTTGAACGAAGATGGAGAACTTTCGCAAATCAAGGTATTTGAAGACGACAGCTTCCAGGTGCTGATCAGCGGACGGAATTACATGAAGCAACGCACCATCTGGATCAAGAACTACCGGGCTGATGGCAGCCTCATTAACAATGTTGCGCTGGAACCAGCAGAGAATACAGGTTTGATCTTTGGGAGGGCGACGAAGGCTGAGGGTGACGTCCAAATCTTATCGGGGGTATACGGCTCCCGCAACAGCGATTACTCACGCGGGATCTTCGTCAGCACAATCGATCCAACCGGAGGACAAAATACGAAGTACTACAACTTCGGCGATCTCGAGAACTTCTTCAACTACATGAAAGCAAAAAGAAGTAACCGGATCAAAGAGCGAATAACAAGAAGAAAAATCCGTGGGAAGAAAATTCGGTTTAACTATAGATTCCTGATACACGAAGTCATAGAATACAACGACCAGTTCATCGTACTCGGAGAGGCCTTTTACCCACAGTACTCCTCGGCGAGCAATACAAGGTACATTGGGTTCCACTACCCGCGATGGGGAGACCAGGTCTTTGATGGGTATCGATACACGCATGCGGTCATTATCGGCTTCGACGGTAACGGAAATCTGTTATGGGACAACAGTTTTGAGATCAACGATGTAAAGACATTCAACCTGGAACAGTTTGTGCGCTTCGACGTCCAGGATGACAAGATCGTGCTGCTATACCTGTACGAGAACCAGATCCGGACAAAGATTATCCGCGACAATGACGTGCTGGAAGGTAAGATCATCGACCCGATACGCACGCTGTACGAGAATGACAAGGTGGTGAAAGCCCGGCGCAACACAAGCCAGTTGAGCTACTGGTATGACGGTCATTTTTACGCCTACGGGATCCACGAGATCGAAAACGAGACCCCCGGCGGGACCGTGGAGAAGCGGCGGGTATTTTTTGTCAACAAGATCAACCTGTAAGGCCGGGCCTTCATTCGCCGTTTTTCTCTATATTTGCGGCCGTGGCAAAGCGAAAGAAACTCATCTTCGACTCTGATCTCCTCGACCTCACCATCAGCCGCCTTTGCCAGCAACTCATTGAAAACCACGCCGATTTTTCAGATACCGTGATTTTGGGGCTTCAGCCCCGAGGCATATATCTCGCTGAACAGATCCACCAAAAACTGGAGAAAGACACGCGCAAGACCATTCCGCTGGGATACCTGGACGTTACCTTTCACCGCGATGATTTCCGTCGGAGGGAAACACCCGCCAAGGCCAGCGAAACGCGGATTTCCTTTGTTATCGAAGGCAAAAAAGTAGTGCTGGTAGACGATGTGCTCTTCACCGGTCGTACGGTTCGCGCTGCGCTGGACGCTATGATTGCATTTGGCCGGCCAGCCAAGGTGGAACTTCTCGTATTGATAGACAGGAAATACAGCCGCGACCTGCCCGTCGCGGCCGACTATGTCGGGAAGGCTGTCAACACCCTTCCCACGGAACGCGTGCTTGTGGAGCTCGAGGCGCAGGGTCATGAACACAACAGGATCTGGTTGATTACTAAGGATTGAAAGTATGTCCAAACTCAGTCAAAAGCACCTCCTTGGCATAAAGGACATCACAGAG
>JAJJPK010000235.1:0-7865 GCA_032907565.1 Cyclobacteriaceae bacterium
ACGAAATTTCTTCGGTTGGGCAACAAATCACCAATCACCAATCACTAATCACAAATCATCCCGCCTCCACATGAATAATCACATTTCCCTTCTTCAGCCCTTGTTCGACATACCGGTGTGCGTCGATCGTCTGTTCTAGCGGATAGGTGCGGTCTATATACGGTTTTATCTTGTTTTTGGCGATGAGTCCCGCCAGGTAGTTGAGGTCGTCGGCCGTTTCGCCTGCGAGAGAAAAAACTACCTTCTGTGAAGAAGTCATTTCCACCCACATTCCCCTCAGCATCCTCCCGGGATCGGTGTTCGCCATAAGATAACACCCTGTTTTGGTGAGTGTGTTGATGCATTTTGAAAAGGAGCTTCGGTACACTACATCAAAGATGACGTCGTATTTGACGCCGGAAGTCGAAAAGTCTTCCTTTGTATAATCGATAACATGGTCGGCACCGATCGATCGGAGCATGTCGAGCTTAATCCTATGGTCGACAGCCGTCACTTCAGCACTGTAATATTTCGCCAGAAGTACCGCCCACGATCCAATGCAGCCACCTCCACCAATAACAAGTACCTTTTGACCGGGTTGAATGTTGGCTTTACGCAAAAAGTGCAGCGCGTTAATGCCTCCAACGGAGATAGTGGCGGCGTCGTCAAAGCTCACGTTGTCAGGTTTGACACCCAGGCCCTTCGCGCTCCGGCATACGTACGCTGCATTGCCGCCCATTGACATGCCGGTAGACCCAAAGACCGCGTCGCCAGGCCTGAGGCCTTTCACGTTCTTCCCAACGGCCTCTACGATGCCGGCAACTTCCATCCCGGGAATAAGGTGTGTGGGTTTCCGGTATCCGAAGATTAGCCGGATGGGGAAACGTGTCCAGGCCGGCAGCGTCAGGTTTCTCAATTCACAGTCGCCAAACGTCACGGTCGACGCCTTGACCTTGATAAGAATTTCATCTGGCTTCGGCACCGGTTTTTCAATGTCGACGACCTTCAAAACGTCCGGTCCGCCATAGGCAGTGCAAAGGATGGCTTTCACAGTTTGGTGGTGGTTTAACAGACAGGGTAGAGGGCGATTGCAGTTCTAAAAATAAGACGGAATTGGATGATCTCGATTAGGGACCCCTGACAAAACTGCGCCACACCGCCGCCCGAAATCGAACAGCACTACCCGTACGCGAACAGGTTTTGCGACAGAATCTGCCTTTTACCGCCTGCACAGGCGTTGGCACACTTGTCGCGTACTATCAAGATTATGATCAGGAATTATATCAACGTTTCCCTTCGTAACCTCAGAAAACACCCGGGCTATTCATTCATTAACATCGGAGGTCTCGCCGTCGGTATTGCCGTGGCTATGATGATCGGCTTATGGATCGCTGACGAGCTGTCGTACAACAGCTATCATAAGAATAAAGACCGAGTCGCCCAGGTGATGCAAAAGCAGACGGTTAACGGTTACCGTTACACGGACTACGCCATACCCATTCCGCTGGGTGTCGAACTGCAAAAATCGTACGCCGGCGACTTCCGGTATGTGGTGCTGAGTTCCTGGAACTATGATCACATCCTGACTTTCGGGGAAAAAAAGATCACGAGAAGCGGTCCTTACATGGATGTTGACGGACCTGCCTTGATGCAGCTGGAAATGATCGCCGGATCTCTGGACGGGCTCAAAGACCCGAATTCGATTATGCTGTCCGAGTCGGTTGCCGCGGCACTCTTTGGAGACACGGACCCCATGAACCAGCTCATGCGCATTGACAATACCCTGGATGTGAAGGTTACGGGTGTTTTCAAGGATATTCCGTTAAGGAGCGGGTTCAACGACATAACCTTTGTCGCGCCCTGGAGTCTTTATGAATCCTCTGACAGCTGGGTGCGAAACGCAAGAGAAGAGAATGACTGGGGCAACAATTCGTTCCAACTGTTTGTGCAGATTGCGGATAACGCTGACCTGGATGCTGTCAATGCGAAGATCAAGAGTGTCAAGTACGACCATGCCTCGGAAGGGGATCGGGAATTAGATCCGGAAATTTTCCTGCATCCCTTAAAAGACTGGCGTCTCTACTCCAATTGGGAGAATGGGGTTCAGACTGGTGGTCAGATCCAATACGTCTGGCTTTTTGGCATCGTCGGCGCATTTGTGTTATTGCTTGCCTGCATCAACTTCATGAATTTGAGCACGGCGCGGTCGGAACAGCGCGCAAAGGAAGTGGGCATACGGAAGTCGATCGGTTCTGCCAGAAAGCAACTCATCCAGCAATTCTTATGTGAGTCAGTTCTCGTAGCTGTATTTGCATTCATCGTGGCCCTGGCGCTGGTGAGCGTCTCGCTTCCATGGTTCAACACGCTCGCCCAAAAACAGGTTGAACTGCCGCTGTCCAATGGATATTTCTGGACGATCAGCATGGCATTCGTGGTCGTTACGGGTTTCATGGCAGGAAGTTATCCGGCGCTGTACCTGTCGTCCTTTCAACCCGTGAAAGTATTGAAAGGAACATTCCGCGCGGGTGCTCAGGCTACATTGCCGCGAAAGGTTCTTGTTGTGCTACAGTTTTCCGTCTCGATAACGCTCATCGTAGGGACCATGGTTGTGTACCGCCAGATTCAGTTCACGAAAGATCGGCCCATAGGGTACGACCGCAACGGACTTGTGATGATACAAATGAAATCGCCCGACTACTACGGAAAGTATGACCTTCTCCGAGAGGAACTGAGGGCGGCCGGCGCCATTGAAGAGATGGCTGAGTCGTCAAGTCCACTTACCGGTGAGGGCGGCCGGCGCCATTGAAGAGATGGCTGAGTCGTCAAGTCCACTTACCGGTGTTTGGTCAAACAACGGCGGCTTCGACTGGAAGGGAAGAAACCCTGATATACAACCCACCTTCGGGACCATTTGGGTGAGTCACGACTTTGGCAAGACCATCGGCTGGGAAATCAAGGAAGGCCGTGATTTTTCAAGAGACTTCGCCAGCGACTCGTCGGCCATTATCATCAATGAGGCAGCCGTGGCGTTTACGGGCATTGAAGATCCGGTAGGGAAGACCATAAAATGGCACGATAGAGAATTCACCATTGTTGGCGTTGTGAAAAACTTGCTGACGGAATCACCCTACAAAGCAGTTCGGCAGGCCATATATTTTGTTGACTATGACCGCGTACAGTGGATCGATCTGAAGCTTAACCCAGCCATAAGCGCCAGCGAGGCGTTGGCCAGAGTGGAGCGGGTATTCGCAAAACACCTTCCGGATGTGCCTTTCGATTATGAGTTCGCCGATCTCGAATTCGCTAGAAAGTTCGCCACGGAAGAGCGCATCGGCGCGCTGGCGACCGTCTTTGCGTCGCTGGCTGTTTTCATCAGTTGTCTCGGGTTATTTGGCCTGGCTTCCTTTGTAGCCGAACAACGTACGAAAGAGATCGGCATCCGCAAGGTCCTTGGCGCGTCTGTGGCGAGTCTGTGGCGGATGTTATCGAAAGACTTCATTGTGCTCGTGATCATCTCCGGCGTCATATCCACGCCGCTGGCATATTACGTCCTGGATCGCTGGCTCGAAGGGTACGAGTATCGTACAAATATTTCCTTGACGATCTTTTTGATTACAGGAGCGGGGGCGTTGGTCATCACGTTGTGCACGGTGAGTTTTCAAGCCATCAAGGCAGCGTTGGCAAATCCGGTGAAGTCGTTGAGGTCGGAGTGATTCTCCCTTTTTTGTTAACTTGGTCGCATGACCTCGCGACGTAATTTTCTCAAACAAACCGCCGGCGCGATTGCTGCGGTTCCACTCATAGGTATGTCAGATTTAGACACGGCAAGGAAGATCCGGAACGTCGGCATCCAGCTGTTCTCGATTCCCAAGCTGGTTGAGCAGGACTTTGCAGGAACCATGAAGATGCTGGCCGAGATCGGTTACAAGGAGATCGAGTTTTACGGTCCGTACTCGTTTAGTGCCGAGCAGGACAAGGAATTCTGGGACGCGGTAACCCCTTCACTCGGATTTAGCGGCAGCGGGTTTTTCGGACTCACTGCCAAAGAAGTGAAAACCATTCTTGACGACAACGGCTTGTCGGCCCCGTCGCTCCACACCGGTTTGTTCAGCTTGAAAGAAGCCATGGGGCCGTTGGCAGAAGCAGCGCATGTGCTGGGATCGAAGTATGTTGTATTGCCCTCGGCGGCCACGCAGCCCGATCTGGACGGATACAAGGCGCAGGCCGACGAATTCAACGCCATCGGTGCTGAGGCGGTGCGGCACGGCGTACGGTTCGCGTATCACAACCACGGCAACGGACTCAAACCCATTGACGGCACCGTACCGTTCGAACTGATTGTGGAGCGGACCGACCCGAAGAACCTGTACTTCCAGATGGATATCTTCTGGATGACAGCAGGTGGTGTCGATGTCGTAACTTATCTGGACCGCTATAAGGGTCGTTTTCGGTTGATGCATGTGAAGGACATGGCGAAGGACGTTCGCTTTTCGGGTGATGGAGGGGATCCTAATCAGTGGATGGAATTGTTTCCGCACCTCACAAATGCCGGGAGTGGTGTTCTGGACCTTCCGGAAATCCTTTCGCACGCACAGAAGTCGGGTGTCGAGCATTTCATTGTTGAGCGCGACCTGGCACCGGAGCCGGAGAAGGATTTGCGGGCAAGCCTCACGTATATGAAAGAACTTCGATTGGGACGTTGAATTCTCTCTTTTATTTTTCAGGAGTTCACCAAACCACTTTAAAGAAACTGCGTACTCACTTGTTGAAGAAGAATATCCATGAACAATATTTTAGCAGACTTTTACGAGCGGGACATCCGCAAGTTGATTGAAGAAGTAAGGCTTTTCAAGAACGAAGAGAATCTTTGGAAGAAGGAGGGACATGTACCAAACTCATGTGGTAACCTGGCGTTGCATATTATCGGAAATTTGAATCACTTCATTGGTGCGACGCTTGCCGCGACGGGCTATGTTCGCGACCGTGACAGCGAGTTCACGAAGAGGGATGTACCGAGACAGTATCTTGTTGCCGGCCTCGAGGAACTCATTCCGATCGTGAGGAAAGCAATTGCTACTGCCGACCTCGACGCAGAGTATCCACTCGTCTATGATGGGGCAAAACGTTCAACCGGTTATATGCTGGCGCAATTGTTGGCGCATTTGAACTATCATCTAGGACAGGTGAACTACTTGCGAAGAATTCTGGAGTAAGAGTTCAAGACTTTTTGATGCGTTGACCCCATGGCACCCCGCAGTAAGTCGTCCGTGACGCGGTCCCTGAAGTCGGTCGATGAAATGATCATGGGATTGCCGCTCTTCAACCTTTCTCCCATGAAGGCTATTGTTCTGGAAAAGTACGGCGGACCTGAACAACTTCAATTAAAGGAAGTGGAAGCGCCGGTTCCTGGCGACGGTGAAGTTCTGGTGGCAGTACATGCGGTTTCGATTAACGATTGGGACTGGGGTCTGATGACCGGGGACTTTGTGAACCGCATGCTTAACGGCATATCGAAACCGAGGCGGAAGATACTGGGATCAGACATTGCGGGAAGGGTAGAGGCACTGGGTAAGAACGTTACACGTTTCAAGGTAGGTGATGAAGTGTTTGGCGACCTCAGCGGCATGTGGGGTGGTTTTGCGGAGTACGTTTGCGCGAAGGAGGAAGTATTAGGACATAAGCCGCGGGGAATGACCTTCGAGCAGGCGGCGGCGATACCGCAGGCGGGTATGTTGGCGGTGCAGGGGTTGATAGACGTAGGGCGGGTTAAGCAAGGTGAAAAGATACTATTGAACGGCGCGGGAGGTGGTGTAGGAACATTTGCACTGCAGATCCTTAAGCCCTATGGGGTCAACGTTACGGTTGTCGACACCGCGGAGAAGCTGGACATGCTTCGTTCTCTTGGGGCTGATCGCGGGCTCGACTACAAGAGAGAAGACTTCACGGCCGATGGTACTCGTTATGATCTAATACTTGACGCAAAGACCAACCGTTCCATTTTTCGTTACCTGCGTGCGCTTGCGCGGGGCGGGCGTTATGTGACGGTAGGGGGTGCTATACCCGGGTTACTCCAGGCGTTTTTGTTCGGTCCGTTAATATCGCTGTTTACGGGAAAGCAGATTCGCATTGTCGCGCTGAAGCCGAACAAGGATCTGGGTTATATGGGTCGGTTGTTTGAGTCGGGGCAAATGGCTCCTGTGATCGATGGCCCTTATAGGCTTGAGGACGTGCCCGAGGCGTTTCGGATTTTTGGGCGGGGAGAGCACAAGGGGAAGATGGTGATCACGGTAAGGCCATCGGCTGGCTGAGGAGTATAGCGACACAAGTTGGCGTGTTTCTTTATTATCTTTGGGTATGGAAAAGGCGAAGGCCGAAATATTTGATATCAACAGCAGCAAGGCCGAGCAGCGAACAGCTGAGATGCGTATGACTGGCGCAGAGCGGTTGATATTGGTCCTGGACTTAATGGACCTGTCGGCTGCGCTTTCGAAGCACAACCCGATGCCACGGAAGGACGACGGCATTGATTGGATTGAACTCAAGTGGGAACGGCCGGCTTTTGAGGCGGACTAAATATGACCAACGAGATTCGGGCATCGCTAAGAAGAGTTTGTGAAGTGCTTAACCGGCATGAAGTTAACTATCTCATCATTTTCCACAGAACAATTTTCGGCTGGAATTCTTGCCAGCTATTCCCGGAGTGGAATCATTTCGAGCCAGTAAGGACAAGGCGCCCGAAACGAATCTGGATGGTGTCGTTGTGAAAGTCCTGAGTTATGATGACCTGATCAAAAACAAGCGAGCCGTGGGCAGGGCGGTTGACCAGAACGATGTCGAAGAGTTGGAAAGGCGGAGAGGAGCAGCAGATGGTTAGTAGAGGTCTCAAAATACTATTTAACATAATATAAATTATGTAACATCGCCTGATCACTTTAATTAGGATTACTCTTTGGATCCGTAAACTGACATCTGGCAATGCACATTGGTTGAATCAGTCACGAAAATTTCAGGCTCTTTACCGGTATCCAATTTCCCGTCTGGATAGGATCTCTTGCCAGGGATTTCATGCGCATATTTCTGCCGTTCTTAAATTCAACGACCAGAGTGCTGCCACAAACGTGAGTTAAGCGGCAACATGTCGACCACGTACTGTGGCTATGCACTAATGGGGTCCTCAAAATCGTATTTAACATAATATAAATTATGTAACTCGTGTGGATATGCGGAATGGGCGCCAATCAATATTTCTGTTAATATTGCGGCAAACCACCCTATGAAAGCAGTCCTCTACTCCCGCTACGGCTCCCCCGAGGTCCTGGAGCTGCGGGATATTGATAAACCGGTACCGAAGGAAAACGAAGTATTAATTAAGGTCTACGCAACCACTGCAACGGCGGGCGACTGGCGGATGCGGAGCGCGAAACCGTTTCTTGTCAGGCTGTATAACGGCCTGTTCAAACCGACGCGCGTCAACATCCTGGGATTTGAATTGTCGGGCGTCGTCCAAGAGGTCGGCAAAAAGGTAACGCGATTCAAACCCGGCGAGGTATTCGCCTCATGTGGGTTCAAGTTCGGAGCATACGCCGAATACCGATGCCTTCCCGCCAACGAGCTGATTGCGCTCAAACCTTCGCGGATGACGTTCGAAGAGGCAGCCGCCGTGCCAATCGGTGGACTGGCGGCCTTAAGACTCCTTAAATCCTCTGGCCTAAAGAGAGGCCAAAGGATTCTAATCTACGGAGCCTCGGGAAGCGTCGGAACCTTCGCCATTCAGATCGCCAAAGCGTTTGGCGCGGGGGTTACAGCCGTTTGTAGTAGCACTAACACTGAGCTGGTTAAATCACTTGGAGCTGAGTCAGTAATCGATTACACCAAAGAAGACTTTA
>JAJJPK010000236.1:0-31865 GCA_032907565.1 Cyclobacteriaceae bacterium
TGCGCCTGCAACTGGTCTGAGTTCTTCACTCTCACTCTCACACTCACACTGCCTCTTCAACTACTCCCCTCCCGGTGCACCGTACCCCTTCTCTGCATCGTCAATCACCAACACCCAATCCTTCCCATCTTTCGGTGGCGTAAACGTCTTCGTTCCTCTTCCTTTCACGCTTCCCGCAGAAGTTGCCTTGCCATCGCGAGGATTAAACCACCAGACGTTTTTAATATCACCAGTAATTGCTCCCAGGTTGACGCGCACTGGCTTGGCCTGCGGAATATGGATCATCGCATAACTTCCATTTTCGTCGCGCGTAGCCGTGACGTATTCGGCATTGGTCTGAGGGTTGCGCGACTTGATAAGACTCTGATCGCCGATGCGCGAAAAATAGGGTCGCGATAACATTAAGTTTTTCAAGTGCTGCATCTGCCCCGCCGCCTCAGCCTTCATCGCCTTCTGCCAACCGATGATCGTGTCTCCGACGTTCTTGGGCTTATACAGTGATTCATTCACGAATTGCCATATCTGGTGATGACCATAAGTAACACCGCATCCGCCCGCAAACACGGTTCTATAGCTGCGCGCCCGCACATCGTACGCGTTTTGAAGTATCCGCGCTCTCGTGTCCATTTTCCATCCCAGGGATTTATCGGATGATCTTCATAACACGGCTCCATGTCAAGGGTCGGCTTCTGTGGCGTCATCGCCAGGTCCTCTCTTATCCAGTTCCAGGCATCGACTTCGCGCGAACCATGACCCGATTGGAACGCGTTCATGTCCAGCCATTCGTCTTTATGGAGAAAGGTACTCGAGCGAATTGTGCCTGATGTAGGATGGTACGTGATGAACGCTTCTTTACCCAACACACTCTCAATGCCTCGCGCCATAGCACGCCATATACCCCGGGCGTCATAATCCTTCTCAACACCGTCGCGGGTCGACTTATACACGGCCGGCCGGTCGCCACCCAGTATCCAGATTATGTTCCATTGATTCTTGTATCGTGTAGCGAGTGTTCGGGCGTAAGCCTCAGCGTTGGCTTCGTTGAAGATGATGGGCCCGACTCCCCACAGGTGCGCGACCTTGTCACCCCACGTCGGAAGAAGGCCGATGTACATGTTCTTCTCTGCAGCCTTCTGTATAGCAAAGTCGACGTGATCCCAGTAGTCGTACTCGTAGTCGCTTTTCGGATCATTCCCCGGAGTGACGAGCAGTTGGGCGGGATCCTCATTGTTCAACGGCCAGTCGCCCTACCGATTGGGTGTCCGTATGCCATCTTCCTCTGCCAGCGCGACGGCCTGCAGAACGTTGAAGCCCTGCTCGTGTCGCGTGGCAATAAGCATTTCGATCTCCTCCCGGGTCAAACGGTGGAACAGCTCCCAGTCCGTGTCGGCCAGCCAAAAAAAGGGATTTCCGTCCTTCGTTTGAAGAAATCGGCCGTTGTCCGATACCCGGATTTGGGCGAACGCGCCTGCCGTCAGCAGGAGCAGGATAGCAGTTATACGTACTTTTCTCATGCGGGGTATTTGCTCGTTTGGTGGACAATTTACACTTCCCGGGCTTTCCGGCCCCAAAGACGTCATGCCAATAGAATAGGCGGCTGATCCTTTTTTCGCCGTCACGAGAATTTGTTTTGCGTTAATTAGTGTTTGGAAGGGATTGGGCAGCAAGCAAAAAAGCCCCAGGAATCAGATGACCACGCTATTTTCAGAAAGAGCGCCATTGGCGGAGCGAATGCGGCCGCGACGTCTGGACGACCTCATCGGCCAGGAACACCTGGTGGGTCCGGACGGCGTTATCCGCAAGGCGATCCGCGCCGGCAACGTCCCCTCTATGATCCTGTGGGGACCACCGGGCGTGGGCAAGACCACGATCGCCAACATCATCGCGCATGAGGTGAAGAGAAGCTTCTACACGCTCAGTGCAGTAAGCTCAGGGGTGAAGGAAGTGCGCGAAGTGATCGAGAAGGCCAGGCGTTCCTCGCGGGCAATCCTATTCATCGATGAAATTCACCGCTTCAACAAGGCGCAACAGGACGCTCTCCTCGGCGCAGTGGAGAAGGGCACCATCACGCTCATCGGCGCTACAACGGAAAACCCCTCTTTCGAAGTAAACTCTGCACTTCTGTCGCGGTGCCAGGTGTATACGCTGAATCCGCTTTCGGAAGAAAACCTGCTTGAGCTCATTCGTGTTGCGCTCACCCAAGACGAGGTACTTTCCAAACGCGACATTACCGTGCGTGAACACAAGGCACTGCTGAACTTGTCGGGTGGCGATGCGCGGAAATTGCTGAACCTGATCGAACTGATTGCTGAGACATTCCCGGAAGGAGCAATTGAAATAACGGACACGCTGGTGATGGACGTCGCGCAAAAGCGAATTGCCATTTACGACAAGAGTGGGGAGCAACACTACGACATCATCAGCGCTTTTATCAAATCGATCCGCGGAAGCGATCCTAACGCAGCCGTGTACTACCTCGCGCGTATGGTGGAGGGCGGGGAGGACGTGAAATTTATCGCCCGCCGCATGGTGATCCTGGCATCTGAAGACATCGGGAACGCAAATCCCACGGCGCTGGTGATCGCCACGAACACGTTTCAGGCGGTGAACCTGATAGGGTATCCTGAGGCGCGGATTATCCTTGCCCAATGTGCGATATACCTCGCCTCGTCGCCAAAGAGCAACGCCAGTTACATGGCCATCGAGCAGGCGCTCCGGGCCGTCCGGGAAACGGGCGACCTGCCCGTGCCTTTGGCAATCCGTAATGCGCCAACAAAACTCATGAAAGACCTGGGCTATGGTACGAACTACCGCTACGCCCACGACTATGAGGGCAACTTTACGGACATGGAGTTCCTGCCGGAATCCCTGGCCGGTACAAAATTCTATGATCCGGGCAACAATCCCCGGGAAGAAGAGTTGAGAAGGTATCTGAGGGCGCTTTGGAAAGAAAAATACGGGTATTAGCTCAGGCTCGATACCACTAACAGAGGAATGCATGGCAAATGCCTGCGGATAGCTGATATTTGTGAAAGCACCCCCGCAATATTGAGGACCAAGGATGGAAAACCAGCGGATCATATTTGAATCGTCCCCGGCATACATACTGCTGTGCCTGGCGGTAGGCGTTGGTTACGCCCTGCTGCTGTATCGCACCACTCATCCCTGGCCTGTGACAGTCAATAGAGTGCTTTTCGGATTGCGCGCCGTGCTCGCATTCCTCCTCGCCTTTCTGCTGCTGGGACCAATCATCCGGCAAATCGCCCGATACACGGAAAAGCCCCTGTTCGTTATTCTTAGAGATAACTCGGGCTCTGTCACCGAGGCGACTGACTCCACCACACTACATACCATAACACGGGAACTGGACGCGCTTAGCGAAAGTCTGGAAGAAAAGGGCTATGAGGTTGCCTTCACCGACCTCGAGGGACGGGAGACGGCCGAGCCGGATTTCAATGCGCGCGTGACTGACCTTCACGGCGCACTGGAGAATGTTAGCAACCGGTACGAAGGCAAAAAGTTTGGTGGTGTTCTGCTGGTCTCTGATGGAATCTATAACACGGGTATTTCCCCGCTGTTCGCAAATTACAAGTTTCCCGTTCACACACTCGGCGTCGGCGATACTACCCACCGTACCGATGTCGCCATTCGCAACGTGGCGTTTAACAAGCTGGCTTACCAGGGCAATAAGTTCCCGGTGCGCGTTGAGGTGATATTGAAGGGGCTTGATAACCAGCGGTTGACCGTTACGCTGCAGCATAAGGGTAAGACTATCGATCAGCAGATGAAGGATACTGGTGACGACAGCTTTGTCACCTACGATTTCCAGGTGCTGGCCGACGAGCAGGGTATTCAAAAGTATGATCTCGCCGTAGACGTGGTTTCCGGTGAGACAAACGTGCGTAACAACCGGGCGACCATTTTTGTCGAAGTAGTGGAAGGAAAAAAGAAGATAGCCATTGTTGCGCCGTCACCGCATCCCGACATTAAGGCATTGCGCACCGTAATAGAACAGAACTCCAACTACGAGCTCATCCTGGAAATTCCCGGTGTAGTAAAAGAGCCACGCGAAACGATATCGCCCGAAGAGGTGGACCTGGTGATCTTCCACCAGAGTCCGGACCGGCAAGGACGTACGCGAGCCCGGTATAACGAGTTCATGAAGAACCGCAATGCCGCTTTCTTTATACTCGGTGTGCAAAGCGACCTGGCGTTGCTCGCGCGGGAGGATGTGCCACTTGAAATGGAAAGCATGCCGCGCGATTACGATGAAGTAACGCCCGTCGTTAACACGTCCTTCTCTAATTTTTCTGTATCGGCGGAGGCAAATTCTGTAGTGACAGCATATCCCCCGGTTTCGGTACCCTTTGGCAAATTCAACTTTCCCCTCAGTGCGCGTCCACTGCTGTACCAGCAGGTAGGAACCATCCCCACTGACAAGCCACTGCTCGCTGTTGAGGAAAGAAATGGCCGAAAGATTGCTATCATGATGGGGGAGGGATTGTGGCGGTGGCGCCTGGATGAGTTTGAACAGACCGGACGAGCTGAGGGCTTCGACGAGTTGTTCGGCAAGCTGATCCAATACTTAAGTACGTCAGATGATCGGAGGCGCTTCAGAAGCTATCCGATAAAGCAGGAATTCTCCGACGTTGAGCCGGTGGTCTTCGAAAGCCAGGTATACGACGATATCTTCGAGCCAGTATTTGGAAACGCCATCGACATAGAGGTTACCGACGACCAGGGAAAAGTGAACCGCTACTCGTATGTGACCAGTCCTGGAAACACACGGTATCAGATTGGAGGCTTGAGTGAAGGGGTGTACCGTTATCGCTCCCAAACCGAAATCAATGGACGCAATGAAGAGGTACGCGGACAATTCGCTGTTGTGACGCAGTTGGTAGAGTTGCAAAACCTTACGGCCGACTTTGATCTGCTCCGGAAACTCGCCGCGAACACAGGCGGGAGGTTTTTTACCACCACTAACCTGGAAAACCTTAATACAGATCTTTCGCAAAAGGAAGCGACCGGTGTGATCCGCAGTGAAGAGACCTACAATGCGCTGATCAACCTGAGGGCGCTGTTCTTTGTGTTGGTTGCCATTGCAGCGGTGGAGTGGTTTTTTAGGAAGTTTTATGGAGGGTATTAGAGTAGGCAGTAGGCAGTTGGTAGTATAGCCCCCACGTATAGGGTAAAACCAAACACACACCTAGAGTCAATAAAAAAATGGCCCCGTTTACACGAGGCCATTTCTATGCTGTGAACCCACTGCCTCCCGATAGCCATCGGGATGGCCTACTGAGTTCATTCACTTTTCTTAGATGCCGCTTTCGGTTTCTTCACCTTCAGCGTGAGGTGATCGCTTTTCCCGTCGTAGTCGGCTACGATGGTACCACCTTCTTCTACTTCTCCCTTGAGGATTTCTTCCGCTACCGGGTCTTCCAGGTATTTCTGGATGGCGCGGTTCAGCGGGCGGGCGCCGAATTGTTGGTCGTAGCCCTTTTCCGCGAGGAAGTCCTTCGCTTTGTCGGACAGCTCGACATTGTAACCGAGCTGGATGATCCGATCGAACAGCTTGGCGAGCGTAAGATCGATGATCTTGTGTATGTGCTCCCGTTGCAGGGAGTTGAACACGATCACGTCGTCAAGCCTGTTGAGGAATTCCGGGCTGAAGGCGCGCTTCAACGCATGCTGGATGGTGGACTTCATGTGTTCCTCCTCCGACTCGCGTTTCGCGGACGTGGTAAAACCGATACCGGTTCCGAAGTCCTTCAGATCGCGTACGCCGATGTTACTCGTCATGATGATGATCGTGTTGCGGAAGTCGACCCTGCGGCCAAGTCCGTCAGTCAGGATACCATCATCGAGCACCTGCAGCAGGATGTTGAACACATCCGGGTGCGCCTTTTCAATCTCGTCCAGGAGCACGACGGAGTACGGTTTACGTCTCACCTTTTCAGTGAGTTGTCCACCTTCTTCATATCCGACATAGCCCGGAGGGGCACCGACGAGTCGCGACACGGAGAACTTCTCCATGTACTCACTCATGTCGATGCGGATGAGCGCATCTTCCTTGTCGAACAGGTACGTAGCCAGAACCTTCGCGAGCTCTGTCTTTCCGACCCCGGTCGGGCCGAGGAAGATAAAGGAACCGATAGGCTTGCGCGGATCCTTGAGTCCGACACGCGTCCTTTGGATAGCCTTCGTAAGCTTCCGTATAGCCTCTTCCTGGCCGATGACTTTCCCGCTCAGTTCTTCTGCCATGCCGAGCAGCTTGTTGCTCTCCTTTTGGGCGATCCGTTTGGTAGGGATCCCCGTCATCATGGCGATCACGTCGGCTACGTCATCTTCGTCGACGGTATATTTTTCAGTCCGGGTTTTTTCTTCCCACTTGGCTTTGGCGATCTCGAGCTGTTCGATCAGCTTCTTTTCCTTATCGCGCAACTGGGCAGCCTCTTCGTACTTCTGGCTCTTTACGACCCGGTTCTTTTCTTTCTTTACTTCCTCGATAGCTTCTTCGAGCTTGACGATTTCTTCCGGTACATGGATGTTGTTGATGTGCACCCGCGCCCCGGCTTCGTCGAGCACGTCGATGGCTTTGTCAGGCAGGTACCGGTCGCTGATGTAGCGGTCGGACAGCTTCACGCAAGCCTCGATTGCTTCGGGCGTATACACCACGTGGTGGTGCTCTTCGTATTTCTCCTTGATGTTGTCCAGGATCTGGATGGTTTCCTCCACGGTGGTGGAGTCGACCATTACCATCTGGAACCTCCGGGCAAGTGCGCCGTCTTTCTCAATATATTGACGGTACTCATCCAGGGTAGTCGCGCCGATGCACTGGATTTCTCCGCGGGCGAGAGCCGGCTTGAACATGTTGGACGCATCGAGTGAACCCGACGCTCCACCGGCACCCACGATCGTGTGCAACTCGTCGATGAACAGGATCACATCCGGAGACTTCTCCAGTTCATTCATTACAGCCTTCATCCGCTCTTCAAACTGGCCGCGGTATTTTGTTCCGGCCACGAGCGAAGCGAGGTCGAGGGTCACTACCCTTTTGCCAAAGAGAACGCGCGATACTTTCTTTTGAACAATCCGGAGGGCCAGACCTTC
This sequence comes from Cyclobacteriaceae bacterium, assembly GCA_032907565.1. Lineage (GTDB taxonomy): Bacteria > Bacteroidota > Bacteroidia > Cytophagales > Cyclobacteriaceae > ZC4RG29. Next base: position 7,111 of record JAJJPK010000236.1, read on the forward strand.
AGCTATAGCGGTCTTACCAACACCAGGTTCACCGATCAGTATCGGGTTGTTCTTCTTTCTCCTGGAAAGGATCTGAGCTACGCGTTCAATTTCTTTTTCGCGGCCCACGATGGGATCCAGTTTATTGTCTTCCGCCAAACGGGTAAGGTCGCGACCAAAGTTATCGAGCACAGGCGTGCGGGACTTTTCAGTGCCCTTCTTTTCCTTGCCGGATGCACCGGTGCTAAATATCTTGGACGAATCTTCGTCCGGGTCGTCGGTATCGGAAGATGCCATCGGATTTTCCGTTTGGTATTCCAGCATCTCCTTTACAACCTCGTAGTTGACGTCAAACTTGTTCAATATCTGTGTAGCCAGGTTATCCTGGTCGCGCAGGATCGAAAGGAGCAGGTGTTCCGTTCCGATGAGCTGTGCTTTGAAAATCTTGGCCTCGAGATAAGTGATCTTCAACACTTTTTCCGAAGCCTTCGTGAGAGGTATGTTCGCGAGGTTCTTAACCTCGTGGGTAGCCGTTCCTTTAGAGATCTTTTCAATCTCGGCGCGGAGTTCGTCCAGGGGGACGCCGAGCTTCTTCAGCACGCCGACCGCGACGCCCTCGCCTTCCCGGACCATCCCGAGTAACAGGTGCTCCGTCCCGATGTAGTCGTGCCCAAGACGAAGCGCCTCCTCCCTGCTCAGCGAGATCACCTCCTTAACCCGATTGGAAAATTTAGCTTCCATAATGGAATTTGTAACTGATTAAGTGTAAATGTAGAATTTTATTTGACTTCTTTTTCTACTGAAACTCAAGATTTAATACGCTTAACGTATACCGGTTTCTATTTGTTCAGTACCTCTTGCGGCCGCCCTTATCAGCCTTCCGGCGTCGGGTCCTGTACAACAGACCAGGTCGACCACGCTAAGATCTGGTACAAACTTACTGCCAAATACCTGGGGATATGTGAAAGGAAATTCCGTTTCCTGCAATCCAGTGCTTTTTTTGGCAATTATTGCGTTTCTGAGGTCAATTACGCCTTCTGAGGGCGTTCTCTCGTACTGGCTCGTTTCAAGGATGGGAAGGCGGAGTCCCAGCCAATCAAGACATAATGACAGCAATGCCTTGTTTAATTCCAGCAGGAAATCATACTTCATAACAAGTACCTCGCGCAGGGCTGGCCCATAATGCTCGAAGTAAGGGGCCTTACCGTAGGCGGACTGAATGGCACGCCAGTGGCGCGTTAACCACTTTTGTGAATAATCGATTCGAACCTCACCCGTCATGGACCGTCCCGCCCTCACAATGGGAACCACCAACCGGTCGATGCCCTGTGCACTATTAATATAACAACGGTTGCGGTAGGTACGTTTCGGAAAGCGCTCGTGTTTTTCAATGATGACCCTGTCAAAAGCGGCCAGCTTGACAAAGTAAGATACGGGCGGCAGGTATTGGGTTTCGATAAGGACGCTACGCACGTGGGATGCAATATTTCTTTCAAATGTAGAAACAACCCAACTTAGGGAACGCAACTACACCAATTTCCTACAGGTAGAGAAGTATCCCCACTTATCTTATACGTCCACCGTTCCGAGACCTTCGCGTACGACCAGCACCTCGTCGCCTGTGCAATCGAGTACGGTGGAGGGAATGTTTCCCCCTGCACCTCCGTCAATAACTACATCAACGGTGTGACGGAACTCTTTGTAGATCTCTTCGGGATCTGTGGTGTATTCTCTAATATGATCATCGTCCTTAATGGAAGATGAGATCACCGGGTTGCCGAGTTCCCGAACCAGTGCACGTGGAATGGCATGATCCGGTATCCTTACGCCTACGGTTTTCTTGTTCACATCCAGGATACGGGCCACCTGGGGACTCGCTTCAAGGATAAACGTATAAGGTCCCGGCAAAAGCTTCTTCATCAGTTTGAAGGTCGGCGTGTCGATTTTGCGGGCATATTCGGCTATCTGGCTGAGGTCGTCACACAGGAAGGAAAGGTTAAGTTGCCTCGGCTTGATACCGATGATGTTACATAGGTGCAGGACGGACTTGCGGTTGAGAAGACTGCAGCCGATGCCGTACACCGTATCGGTAGGATAGATTACGATCCCCCCGCGCGCCAGTACGTCGGCTACGCGCCGTATTTTTCTGGGTTCGGGGTTTTTTGGATGGATGGATATGAACTCTGCTGTCATGATGTGGGTTCCCTGCTGTAAAGTAACAATCCGGGCCGGTAAAAATTCATTTAGTATTTTTGGGAGACAAACTGAACATTCATGCCCGTAAGCAAGAAGCTCGTCATCTTTCTGGTTCTCTCTGTATTGGGGATCTCATTTACATTCTACGCCTACCAGGTCGTGTTTACGCCCAATATCCTGGTCGGTAAGGATGCGCGCGAGCTTATTATCGAAAGGGGTGCAACGTTCAAATCCATCCAAAAGCAACTTCACGAAGGGCGTTACGTCAACGACCTGATATCGTTCAGCCTGCTTGCCCGCCTCATGAAATATGACCGGTCGATCAAACCCGGGCGATACGTTCTCACTCCGGGAATGTCTAACATGCAGGCCATCCGATTACTCCGTTCCGGTAACCAGGTACCGGTCAACGTTCGGTTTCACAATATACGCACACTCGACGAACTCCCGGAAAAGATTACAGCCAACCTCATGATGTCGCCGGCCGAGTTCGACACAGCACTCGCCCAGTTTATCAAAACGAACACAGAAGGATTTACACGCGAAAATGTCATCGCGATGTTTATCCCAAACACCTACCAGGTTTATTATGACGAAACGCCACGGGGACTGATCGAACGCATGCGCCAGGAGTACCACAGCTTCTGGAATGCTGAGAATCGCGAACGCGCGGCAAAGGCAGGCCTCACTCCGGTCGAAGTATCCACCCTTGCATCCATCGTGCAGGCGGAGACCATCAAGGCGGAGGAGGCACCTATTATCGCCGGCCTGTATATTAACCGACTAAAGAAAGGCATCGCCCTCCAGGCTGACCCGACCCTTAAGTTTGCCGTCGGCGATTTTACGCTCAAGCGGATCCTCAATGTGCACAAAGAGGTTGACTCACCCTACAATACGTACCGTCATGCGGGACTTCCACCCGGTCCCATCAATATGCCCGAACTCGCCTCGTTGCAGGCTGTGCTGAACTATACCCAAAGCGACTACCTCTACATGTGCGCGAAAGAAGATTTCTCCGGATATCACTACTTTACCAGTAGCTACCAGGAGCACCTGCGCAACGCGTCGCGCTACCAGGCCGCGCTAACGAGAGAGATGAGGAAAGCGGCCGCCTTGAGAAGGGCACAGCAATAGGTGCAGATGCAGACGCAGACGCAGATACATGGCTCGAAGAGAAACTTCAACACTTCAACACTTCAACACCTAGAATGTATACATCCGAAACCACCGTGCGGGTACGATATGGAGAAACTGATCAGATGGGTTATGTGTACTATGGCATTTACGCCATGTATTACGAGGTGGCCCGTGTTGAAAGCCTGAGGCAGCTGGGCGTGACGTACAAGGAGATCGAGGCAATGGGTGTGATGATGCCGGTGCTCGAAAACCATTCGCGATTCCTGGCGCCGGCACGCTACGACGAATTGCTGCGGATCGTGACCGTCCTGCGACAACCGCCCGGCGTAAGGATACGATTTGAGTACAGCATATATAATGAGGCGAATGAATTAATCCATGAAGGCGAGACGCTGCTGGCATTTGTAGACAAGACAACGGGGCGACCGTGTCGCCCGCCGGAAGCAATGCGGCAGGTATTGGAACCTTTTTTTAAATGAAGTACAAGTACAAACGTGTTTTCCTGACATGGAACCCAGGCAGGCTTTTCATAGACTGGATGCGCCGGATCCGGTTCAGGCGCTATGAGAATGTCTCGCTCTACACGCTCACCCGGACTTTTCTTCGAAAGGTAGAGAAGGATGAAATCATAGACCGGGCCAATGGCGTGGCCTTCAATTTTATCCTCGCCATATTCCCGGCAGTACTGTTCTTATTCACCCTCATTCCTTATATCAGCCTCGTGGTACCGAGCGTCAACGAGACGAGTATCATCGCTTTTCTCAACAGCTTACTCCCGGAAAGCATGTCGCCGGCGGTCACCGAGACGATAAAGGACATTGCAGTCAATACACGGGGCGGCCTCTTGACATTCGGTTTTCTGTTCTCGCTGTACTTGTCGACCAACGGGATGATGTCGTTGATGCGCGCGTTCAACGCCTGCTACAAGACCATAGAAAACCGCAGCGGTCTGAGGATGCGGTTAATTGCAACGGGCCTCACTGTAGCCATGGCCTTCGTATTGATACTCGCCATTATCCTGCTTGTTGTGGGGCAGATTGTTCTCGACTATGCTACCGGCAAGTTGTCTGGCTTCGAATGGATCAACCTCAGCAGCTATACCGTATACCTGTTGTTGATCTTGCGGTTCGTGGTCATCTTTATCGCGTTCTTTATTGCCATTGCGCTCATCTATTATTTCGGGCCGGCAATCCACTACAATTGGCGGTTCTTTTCCGCAGGGTCATCCATCGCTACCATCCTTTGCCTCGCGGTTACGTACGGATTTTCCTTTTACATCACCAACTTCGGAACCTACAACAAGCTGTACGGTTCAATCGGGGTACTTATTGCGCTCATGGTGTGGATGCAGCTCATTACCATCGTCCTTATGGTGGGTTATGAAATCAATGCGAGCATTCACCAGGCCGTCCGTACACAGGTGCTCCTGAATGCCAAGAAGGAATGGAAGCGGTGAAGCAGCACCGGTGATGGCTTCCAATAGTGCGGCATTTTTGTTACCTTACTTTTATGGGCCACTTTCTGGTTTTCCCTAAATCCCCTTACCTATGAATAATCTCAGGATCAATCACCTTGCCGTGTGGGTGTCCATCGTGTTAATGCACGCCCTCGGCTTTCTTTGGTATGGCGTTTTGTTTGCCGAACAATGGATGGCGATGGTGGGCATGGACGAAGCAACCATGCAGGAGGATTCGGGCAGCATGGGCGTTTGGATCATGAACTCGGTAGCCATCATCGCCTCGGCGTATTTTCTGGCGTGGCTGCTTGCAAAACTTGGTGTTACCGGTATCCGTGCGGCTGCCACAGGATTTATCGTAGCCTTTGTGGTTCATCACCTCAATCTGATGAACACGAACATGTTTGCCGGGGAACCTTACGGTCTTGCCTGGATTACCGGCGGCTATGTGATCGCGTCATTTACGATCGCGGGATTTATTATCGGGTCGTGGGTGAAGAAGGGTGACTAAGGTAGCCGGTAGGCGATCTTGCCGTATACGCTGCGTTGAATACTTACGCTTGTGTTTGTCCCGGATATCGGATATTCGCTATGCTTGTCGTGAACTAGATTCTGGCCGGTCACAGACAAGCGCAGCGCCGGCGATGCCTGCCAGCCCAGGCTAGCTTCGAGTTCGTGATAATCCGGAAAGATCTCAGCGACACTTGCGTTGTTGTATGTGAATTCATCAATCCAGCGGTACCCGACGTCCAGTTCGATGTTGTTTGTCAGTTCCATTGAAGAGCGCAGCGAGAAGCGGTGCTTGGGATCGGCAGTCTCGTTCAAAGCGTTGTTGAAGTCCGTGCTCCCCGACTTTACCCGGATATCACCTTCGAAAAGGTTGTATGTGGTATGAAGCTTCCACCATGGGAGCGCTTGCCACGTAAGCGTGAGTTCTATCCCGTATGTTTCCCCTTCAAGATTGTTCTCATAGAAAAAGGGAAAGGGCAATCCAAAGACCGGATCCGGCGGACTCACACTGGTGCTCCTGAGACGGTCATACACGTTGTAGAATGCGGCTAGCGAACCGAAAAGGGTGGAGGCGATCTGCGCACGATAGCCGGCTTCGTAGGCGATAACTGTCTCGGAGCGAAAGTCTTCTCCACCAACCAGGAGGTTATCAATGATGGGAGAAAAATTCGGCGTAGGCAGCCTGACGTGTCTGTCAATGCGCGACGGCATGCGCACGGCACGCGATACCGACGCCCAAAGCGTTTGGCCGTGTGCAAGATCATACTGAACGCGGGCATTGGGTTCGAACTCAAATTGCGTGTAGTCGTTGTGTTCGACCTTCGTGCCTAGCGTGATGGCGAAGTTTTCGAGCAGGGAAATCTTGTCCTGTACAAATACGCTGAAAAGGGCACGGTCCAGTTCTTCAGGAATGAATGCAAGCGCTGGTGCGTTTGTCACGTCGTTGTGGGTATGCCGAAAGCCAAGTCCCCAGACGAACTGATGACGTCTGCCTGCGTCCAGCGTATGCTGAAAGTCCAGATCGTATGTATTCAGATTGTCTTTCAACCGGCCGGCCGATGCAAGTTCAAAACTTCCGTCCTCCGTGAACGTTGGGGGCACTGCCTGATCGAGCCAGGTGTTGTCGTAATACAAACGCAAGCGTATGCTTGAGCGATCGGACAACTGTTTGTCCCACCGAACTAAAAAGTTGCCTCCCCGAGTATCGGAGTTGCCGCCCGTGATTAGCCCGAGATCCCCTAGGTAATAATCCCCCTGCACTGTGAGCATGTTGGATGAAGGTCCCCACTCGAGCTTGAAGCCTGCCTGTCCCATGTTCCAGGCGTCCGAGGCGTCACCACCTTCCGGCAGCGCGGCATTATCGCGATCGAAATATTTTCCGTATACGCGGTACGCGACGTTATCTCCGACCTTGCCGCCATATCGGGCACCGACAAAGCCGCGTAATTCTGTGCCTCCGCCGGCCTCGGCATACAGACCCTGGGATTGTTCGGCACTACAGGTGATAATGTTGATGATTCCGTTCACGGCGTTGGCGCCCCACAGCGTCCCGCCCGGTCCGCTGATCACTTCAATCCGTTCGATGTCTTCAAGAAGGTAATCCTGCCGGTCCCAAAACACGCCGGAAAACAGCGGCGTGTATACCGTCCTGCCATCAATTTGTACAAGGAGCTTGTTGGAAAGATCGGTATTAAACCCACGTGTGCTGATGGCCCAATCATGTGCATTCTTTTGCCCGATCTGAATGTTGCCAGCGAGCCGCAATGCTTCGGGGAGGCTAGTGGCCCCTGATCGCCGGATATCTTCACGCGTGATAACCTGCACAGCGGCCGCAGCCGACGATAAGGGCTCTGCGCGCCGCGACACGGAAGTAACTTCCATGTTCAACAGCTCCTCTATGCTAAGTTTTTTTAGCGTATCTACTGAAAACACCTCTTGTCCAAAAGAGAAAAAGGGAAGAAGCAGGCACGATACAATCGATGCGATCCTTGACAGAAAAAAAAATGCAAGCTCTGATCTCCTGCTATTCATCTAGAGGGAACTCTTTCACAGATCGTTCAGCTGGCATTAAGATACACAATCACCGGCTACATCCTTAACTGTTCGTGTATTTTGTTGAATATTTTCAGAAAAAAATCAGACTCCGTGTGTGGAAAGATCGCCCAGACGGGTATAGGGGTGTAGTTACGACCAAACGCTCCCGCTAGGCAGCTGTGTTTAACTTTCCTCAACTGGTTCTAACACCGCGTTAGGTTTTGGCTTGCGGCGTATGGAGCTGGCAGCGCTTAGTTTAGGCTGACGATGTTTCTTCTTATTGCTTCGCCCCCACCAGATAACGAAGCCAGTCACGGGCAGGCTGGCGCAAAGCAGGCTGGCGAAGAACACCAGGAATTTTCCGGGAAGACCCAGGATAGCACCGGTGTGAATGTCGTAATTCATCCGCATGAGCTTATCCGCAGCTGATGCTTCATGATATCGTCCGTAGATGTGGTCAACGGAAAGTTCTTCCAGTGTATACTGATCGTAGTACCGGAAGTCGAGTTTCCAGTACGTTTCATCGTCAGGATTGGCGTTGGCACTTATGGGTGATTGTGCCGTTTCCGGAGGGTGTACTTCGATCGTCCGGGCGCGAGGGTATTGTTGCTGCATCATGGCGAACACCTTATCAATGGCGGGCGCGTCAGGTGAATAAATCTGCGTAGTGTCAGAAACAGGTTCTGAATATATCAGCGACTTGTCGCCGCCGGCGGCTTTATACAAGCCGTTCGCCCACCACTGAAAGCCCCAAACGAGTCCGGTACACGCCAGCAAAATCGCCACTGCCCAGGCGTAGAACCCGAGGACGTTGTGGAGATCGTAGTTAACACGCTTCCACTTTGCGTTCCACCGGATGGAAAAACGTTGACGGACGTGCTTAGCCTTGCGCGGCCACCAGAGCACCAGTCCGGATATCAACATGACAACAAACACCAGCGTAGCACTTGCGACGAACGGCTGGCCAATATGAGGCGGGAGCCAGAGATAAAAATGACCGTCCAGAACAACTGCGAAAAAGTCGCGCGCCATGTCCTTAACAGCCAGAATATCAGCCGTGTACGGATTAACATAGACGAGGTAGTAGTATTCGGGATCCGGATTGTAGAAGATCACCTGCGCGGCGCGATCCGGTCCGAGATACTGCACGGCGTGGACATGCCGGTCGGGCAGTTCCTTTTCCGCAGCTGATTTGAGAACAGAAGGAGGAAGGAAGGGTGCGTCCTGACGCTCCACAAACCGGAAGGGTTGGGTCCAATCCTGTATCTCTTTCTGAAAAGCATACAGACACCCGGTTATTGCCACTACAAACACCACCGGCCCGGAAGCAAGCCCGAGCCAGAGGTGAATTTTCCGTACCGCCTTCCGTATCGTCATTACCATTAGAATTTGTAAGCGAGGCTCACGACTGCATTCCTTGGCTTTTGCGGATTGATTGTCGAATAGCCCGTATAGTATTCCTTGTCCGTGATGTTGTTTACATTGATCGCTGCGCGGAAGCGTGCTGCATTGTAGTACACCGTGGCGTTAAGGATGGTGTACGAAGGCAGCGTGAACGTTCCGGTCACCTCGCTATCGAGAATGTTCAGTTCGCTGACGTAGTTACCGCCGACACCGAAGCCCAAACCGTGCAGCGGACCTATTCCGAAGGAATAGGTAGCCCATGCGTTAAACAAATCGCTGGGACCCGAGTAGATGGGGCGCCGACCCGTCTCCAGCCAAACGTTGCCTTCGTCGCCTTCTACCACTTCGCTTTCATTGTGACTGTAGCCGACAATAAGATTCAGTCCGTCTACGGGACGCGCCTGAAGGTCAATTTCAAAACCTTTGCTCGCCACTTTGCCACCTTGCAGGCTGTTGTTGATGTTTTCAGGATCGCCGGTGACCAGGTTAGATACTTTAATGTCGTAGTAGCTTACAGTCGCATTCAGGCGTTCCGAAAAGAGGCTTGATTTGATCCCCACTTCAACCTGGTTGGCGTGTTGGGGTTCGAAGGTCTTGATCCTGGGATTCTGACCGTCAGGATCCGCCACGGTCTGCGGACCGACGTTCTTGAAACCGTTCATGTAATTCGCAAAGAACGAGAGCCTGTCGGGAAGGATCTGGTAGAGCAGGCCGAACTTCGGTGACAGTGCGGTCTGATCGTAGTCGTCGTCCTCCGTCGTGATGTCGCCTTCCGTATCGAAATAGTCCACCCTCAGGCTGGCCATTACCAGCAGCGAAGGAGTGATGTTCAAAATATCGGATACATAAGCGCTGTATGCTGCGTCTTTTGAATTGCTGTTACTCATACCCGTCGATGCGAGGAGGTTATCGATTGATGCCCGGGTGAGATAGTTCGGCTCTACTTCTACACCGGTATAGGGGTAGACGTAGTTCACCTCTCCCTGTGGTGTGACGTTGTGCACCCAGGCGTAGCCGGTGCTGTTGTCAATGATGTTTCGGTTGAAGTAGTCGAGACCGGCAACAATTCGGTTTCTCATGTCTCCGATCATGAAGTCGCCGATGAAGTTTTGCTGAATGTGCGATGTGACGATCTGTCCCTGCTGATCGCTAATCCAGAGGCTGAATTCTCCCAGACCGTTTTCATTGTCATACAGGTAGGAATAGTAGCCGTCAGCCTTTGTAAGTCCTCTCGAGAGAACCGTCTGAGAGGTCCACGTGTCCGAGAGCTTATAGTTGACTTGTCCTTGCAGATAGTATCGAGGATTCTTCAAGGAAAGGTCGTTGCTTGTTAGCGACAGTTTGGGATTGTAGTTCAACTCTTGCAGGTTGGCAAACTGCAATGGTGTGCTCCTCCCCAGGAACAGCATGGTCGGGTTGGTCCTTTCTTCCTGCATGAATTCCGTAACGAAGAGAAGTGACAGGCGATCGCTGGCCTGGTAGGCGAGGGTCGGTGCGATGAAGAACGAATTCCGGAAGCCAGCGTCCTGGAAGCTGTTCTCGGATTGATAAGCCGTGTTTACGCGAAGGAGCAGGTCATCGTCCTTCAACGGTGTGTTGATGTCAGCTGCGACTCGATTCAGACCAAAGCTTCCTGCTGTGTAAGCGATCTCGCCGCCGAATCCGGAGTAGGGCTTCTTGGTGACTGTATTGACCAGGCCGCCGTAGGAGATAAGGCTTCCGCCGAACAGCGTGCCGCTTGGTCCTTTGATGACCTCTATTCTTTCGATGTTCGCAGGGTCGAGGCTCCCGCTGGTAAGACCGGCCAGACCGTTGATCATGGTAGCCTGTGCTTCGAAGCCCCGAAGCGCATAATAAGACGCACCGTCACCATAGGCCCGACCCGTAGATTCCCAGAGCTTATGGATCCCGGGAACGTTCTTGAGTGCGTCGTCAAAGTTGGTGATGGCTTGTTCCTTCAGCAGGTCGGCTGAGATCGTGTTGTAAGCCTGAGGGTTTTCCAGGTTTTTCAGTGGCACCTTGGCCACATAGGCGCTTTCTATGTGCGCCTGGCCTCCGGAAACGACCACTTCCTGCAAACGCTCCGAACTTTCGGCCAGCGTGAATTCGACGGTTGCAGTTTCCCCCGCCCTTACATCGACCGGGCGCCGCTGGGTTTCCAGCCCAACGTACGAGGCGACCACCGTATAGCGGCCCGGGGTCAGATTCCTGATCTCAAAATTGCCCCACCGGTCTGCCACACTCCCTTTCGAGGTTCCCTCGATGCTAATGTTAACATGTTCTGCCGGACTTCCGTCCGCGGTCCGCACGGTGCCAGCCACCGTTCCTGTCGATTGGGCCCAGACAGTCCCCTGCCAGGCCAAGAAAAGTAATCCTATAATGATTCGTTTCATTAGACTAATTCTAAATAAGCTGCAATTCTAAGGTCCAGGATCGATTCTGGCAAGCTATTTAGAATATTTCTAAATAATTGAACTTAGGGACCGATTACACTGGAGAACAAGAGACTAGAATTCGACAGGCTAGCCCCGCGGGAACATTGTCCGGCGATGAGGGTATGCTCTAATACAAAAGGAATCGCTCCCGGCCATGCCTATGAAGGGTGATTCGGGAGCTTGTCGAAGGGGGTTCCTGAGCCTGTCGAAGAATTACCTCCTGCTTGCCATCGGCACTGCCCGTTCCGCAGGTCCCAGGGTAAACGTAAGCAGCGGTGCGTTGTTGGAGGTAACAATCCAGGTTCGGTTGGCGCCTGCGCGGATCTCGCCGATCGCCTTGGCATCTGTTCTAACACAGAAGCCGCTGTGGGCAGGAGGAAGTAATCTAAAGGTTCCATCGCCGTTGCCGAGGGCACAGACGCCGATGCCGGCGTCGTAAAATCCGCTGAGTGTTTCTTCCGAAAACGAATTGCCTACAGCGAGGAAGTCGAGATTGCCGTCGTTGTTCAGGTCGGTAACTGAGATGCTGTTGATCGGACTTACTTGTACTTCTGATGGCAAGGGGCGCAGCGCGAAGTCGCCATTGCCCAGGTTCTCCACGTAGCTCGACTCAAAGCAATCGGCACGCATTACCATCATGCCGTCTCTTCCCATGAAGTCGAGGATCTGACGCATCTCCAAACGTCCGTATTGCTCGTAGGTGAGCAGAAGTTTGCGCAGGCCGGCAATTTGACTGGTCATCGTCTCGCGGTAATGGACCGGATATTCCTTCCCGTTGATATATCTTGAAATGAAAGGATCTATCGATCCGTTGGCGTCGAAATCCTTCGCATAGATGGAGACGGGTTCGCCCTCGCGGATCTGCAGTACGGAATTGAGACCGAGGTTGCCGGCAAGGAAATCTATGTCGCCGTCGTTATCGAAGTCGCCAGCAGCAAGACTGTACCACCAGCCCGTCTTGAGCGTTTTGCTTTTTGTGAAATGGCCATTTTCATTTTTGAAAATAGTGATCGGCATCCATTCGCCCGCGACAATGAGGTCTGGCCATCCATCGTTGTCGATGTCGCTGAAAAGCGCGCTCGTCACCATTCCTACCGAATCCAGTTCGCTGCTTGCTGAAAGTGTAACATCCTCGAAGTTACCTTGCCCATCATTTCTGAGAAGATAGCTTCTCGGCGATACGGGGTAAGCTGTTGGCACGACGCGTCCGCCAACGAAGAGGTCGAGATCGCCATCGTTGTCGAAGTCGCCAGCCACTACGCAGCTTCCGCTGCTTTCAATTTTCGGCAGCGCACTTTCCTGCAAACTAAACTTTCCCTCGCCGTCATTAAGGTACAATCGATCCTGGTAGTGTGGTGATGTTCTTCCGAATTCGCTGCTTCCGCTAACGCAATACAGGTCGAGGTCGCCGTCGTTGTCCGCGTCAAACAGGAGCAGCCCCACATCTTCAGAAGTTTTGCTGTCGAGGGAATCGATCCGAAATCCACCGCCCGGTTGTCGGAAGAACAGTTTCGCACGCTCATGCGCAGGTCCACCAATGACGAAGTCGTCAAGGCCGTCGCCGTTCATATCGCCGACTGCCAGGCAAGGCCCCAGTTTTGAAAACTTATGAGGCAGCGTAGGCTGTCCGTATTTATAGTCAACAAAATTCTGCTCGCGTTGAATAATATCAGGTGCCGGCGAAGCCATGGTGAACAGCGGCTTCGGACGTTCGGCAGGTCGATACGTTTCGTTTGCGTTCTTGTGATCCACGCTGATTATCTTGTTGATCTCGGTTCTGCCCATGACTTCTTTCATTCCTCCCGGCCAGACAACAACTACCGAATCCACTTGAGTTGTTTCGCCAAGTCCGAAGTGCATGATAGGCTCGACACTCGACAGGTAACCGCGTTGTACGTACTGCTCTCCGTAGTATGCCTGTCCGCTGGCATGTACCCACACTTTTGATCCTATGCCTTGAGGATTTCCCGCCGGTCCCTTAAAGTGTATCCGCAGGAAAGCGGCCCCCTTTCCGGATCCGGGGTTGGTCGTGTTCTCGTAAATACGTGCGGGTCCATTGAGATTGTTGGTGATAAGGTCGAGGTCGCCATCGTTATCCAAATCGGCATACGCTGCACCGTTGGCGTACGACGGCGTTGCAAGTCCCCATTCGGCTGCGACGTTCTCGAAATGAAAGTTGCCCTTATTGTGGAAGAGAAAGTCAGGCTTGAACACGCCGTCGAGTTCGCGAATGGCTTTGGCGGCGTTTTTCTTTTTCAGGTCATCCGTTCCAAACATCGAGGCGTCCTTGCTGTACGAAACGAAATCCATATTCGTCACATCTTTGGGATAACCGTTGGTGATGAAGATGTCGCGCAGCCCGTCGTTGTCAAAGTCGGCCAGCAGTGCCGCCCAGCTCCAGTCGGTAGCATAGATACCGCTCTGGTAGCCGATGTCGCTGAACGTATAGTTGCCGTTGTTTCGCTGCAGCACGTTGCGCACATACTGGGGTTGATAGTTCATGGCGAGGCTTTTCATGAACCGGTCGTAGCCCGTTTCTGAGAACATCGTCTTTTGCCTCAGGTTGTCATCGGGCATCATGTCGAGGACGACGAGGTCGTTGTGCCCATCGTTATTCAGGTCCGCCATGTCAGCGCCCATGCCATTAAATTCCTGGTGATTCATGAACGCGCCGATTTCGTCGCGGAATGTGCCGTCGCGCTGGTTGATGTACAGGTGATCAGACGACAGAAAGTCGTTCGCGCAATAGACGTCAGGCCAGCCATCGTTGTTGAAGTCGTTCACTACAACACCGAGGCCCCAGCCTTCGCCCAAAATTCCTGCCTGTGCCGAAACGTCAGTGAAATGAACGGTTCCGTCCGGAAGAGTGTCTTGTCGATAAAGCCGGTCGACGCTTTTCCCGGTTCCATCATAATGCTGTCCGGTGGGAGCATTTCGGGTCCGACGCTCCAAAGCATTCGTCAGGAGGTACATATCCAAGTCCCCGTCCAGATCATAATCGAAGAATACAGCTTGTGTAGAGTAGGAAGAATCATCAAGTCCCAGTTGGTAGGCCTGGTCCTCGAACATTGGGATGCCATCTTCATTGACGCCCCGATTGATGAAGAATACATTACGTTCCTCCTTATCAATATCAGGATGGATCGTTGAAACATAGATGTCCATCCATCCATCATGGTTGATATCGACAACGGAAACACCCGTGCACCAGATTTCAGTGCTAACTCCGGATGGAGAAGTGATGTCTTCAAACTTTAGATGTCCTTTGTTCAGATAGAGCCTGCAACTCTCCATGTTACCGGCGAAAAAGATATCGACCAGACCATCATTGTTAAAATCGGCCGCGGCCACACCCCCTCCGTTATACAGGTATTCAAATGTCAGCGCGTTAAAGCTGTCGCTTTCCGTAAGAGTATTGGCAAACTGTATTCCGGATTCGTCAGATTCAACCAATCGGAATAGAGGAGGATCTTGTTGTTTACAGGCACTTTGAAACAATGCAATGAAAGGTAGCAGTAACAGCAAAATCCTCATGGGGAATTTGTTTTGATTCAAAAGAAAATAATCCCGGAATTTTTGCGATTCCGGGATTAATGGTAAATGAAGGTGAACTATGAACTAATATCCAGGGTTCTGATCTGCCTCGGTAATTGTCGGGTTGGTGTTGAATTCATCCTGTGGAATTGGAAGCAGTTCATACTTGTTTTGCTGGAAATAGCTAATAGGGTCAGGACCCGTAAGTTTTCCATTTGCTCTCCAACGAAGGATATCGATGTTTCTGATTTCCTCTCCACTCAACTCTACAAATCTCTCGTGCTGAACAGCCTTGAATATTTCATCTTTGGTGTTCACAGGGTACCCGGCATTATCCATTTCTGCGGTCCCGTAGTTTGGCATACTCACGCTACTGCGGTTTCGTACCTGATTCAGATAGTCGATCGCATTTGCAGGGCTACCAACCTCGTTCTCGCATTCGGCAAGCAGCAACAATACGTCGGCATATCTCCAGAGTCTGTAATTAATGCCCACGTTTACATTGAATCCGCCCGGGTCGGCCTTGTACATAATGGAGTACTTTTTCCATCTGATCTTCACTTGATCTCCCTTATAGAGCGTGGTGCCATCACCGGCAATCGTCGTTAGTGTGGCCGCTCCATTAGCAAAGACGTCGCCGGGAAACCAGAAGGTGTCAGTAAGCCTGGGGTCACCATCCTCGAACTCTGCTACTAACTTGTCTGATGGAATCAGGTTAGCCCATCCCACTGCAGAATATTCCTGGGAGCGTACCCAACTCTCTCCTCCGGTACCATTACCGGACGCATCCCAACCATAACCGGAATCCAAAAAGCCAACCTCAAAAATAGACTCGCTGTTGTATTCTGCTTCTTCTGTGAAATTGTCATAAAAGTTATCAACGAGGCTATATACTCCAAGACCCTTCACTGCCTCAAGCGCGGTTTTGGCTGCTGCGTAGTCCCCCTTGCAAAGGTTGATCTTTGCGGCCAAGGTCAGTGCAGCGCCTTTGGTTGCACGTCCTAAGTCAGAAGCATCGTAACTGGCAGGCAAAACAAGACTCGCAGCATTTGCATCAGCAAGGGCAAAATCAAATGTCTCAGCCTGAGTTGACCTGGGCTTGGCATCAGCGAAAGAGGTAGCGAAATTGTCGTAAAGAGGAACCCCGCCCCACAAAGCACCCAGGTTGTAATAAGCGAAGCCTCTTAAGAATCTGGCCTCGGCAATATACCTGTCCAGCAAAGCCTGTTCGCCTGATGACACTTCAAGCTCTCCTCCCTTTACGATAACAACATTGGCCCGATGCACCATAGTGAACAGTCCTCTGTATAAATCCGTCATCACCGCATTGGTATAGGTATGCGATCCATTCAGCAACTGCGCTCTCGGAACTTCCAGTTGCCCGCCACCCGCTTTCATTTCATCTGATCTGAGATCATGAACAAAGAAATACTCTCTTCCAACCATCCGGTTTCCCTGCAACACAGCATATATGGCAGTTACCGAAGTCCCGATCTGATCCAATGTTGTATAGAAAGCATCATCGGTGATCTGATTAGGATTTTTGGTATTTAACAAATCCTCATCGCATGAAGTAACTATCGATACCACAGCGATTACTAATAATAAAAGCCTTTTCATACTTCAATATGTCTAAAATCCTATTTGTATTCCACCTAAGAACGTTCTTGCCTGAGGGAACTGGCCATAATCAACGCCATTCGTGAGGGTATTATAATTTCGGCTACCCACTTCAGGATCATATCCCGTGTAATCGGTCAAAGTCAACAAGTTCTGAGACGAAACGTAGATTCGGAACCTCTTAATCGCTCCGTCTGCAATGCCACCTATTATAGAAGCCGGAAGCGTATAACCAATGCTCAGATTTTTGATGCGTAGGTAGGATCCATCTTCCAGAAACCGATCGCTGGCCCTTGCATTTCCATTAGGGTCGGCATTTATTGCCCTTGGCACATTGGTATCTGTATTGGTAGGTGTCCAGGCATTCAATACCGCAGTGCCGGAATTGAACAGCCTTTGCATACCTTCCGTTATCACCTTTGTTCCGTTGTAAATTTTGTTGCCTTGTACACCCTGGATAAACATGGTGAGGTCAAAACCCTTAAATGTGGCAGCCACATTCAGGCCATAGGTGAATTTAGGTAAGAAGCTACCCATTTCTTTTTGATCCTTGAATCTGATGTCGCCAGGCCGGGTATAGCTGCCCATATTCGCCGGATCATGGTAAGCGTCCATATCCACTGTACCATCTTCATTAAGCGGAAGATTCAAACCTTCATGCATTGGCGTACCATCGCTACCGATAATTTCTCCTTCGTTTTGGAAAATCCCATCGGTTTCGTAGAGATAAAAATGCTGGATGCTGGATCCTGCCACTGTTCTTGTGAAATTCCCTGCGCCATAGTCTTGATTACCTCCAGCGAAAAAGGCAGCGTTCTCACTGTAAAGTGCTTTTACTTCATTTTTGATGATCGCGACATTTCCGGACACGTTCAAGGTGAAATCAGCACCTACCTTGTTATACCCGGCCGTAAGTTCATATCCCCAATTTCTCATTTTCCCGATATTCTGATCCGTCGCTTCATCTAAGCCCAGGGAGGCCGCTGCTGGTGTGCCCAGAATCAGGTCATCAGTGTCTTTGATGAAATACTCTGCCGAGAATGTGAATTGATTATTAAACATTCCCAAATCGATTCCTATGTTTTTCATCTCTGAAATTTCCCAGCCAAACTCGCCATTAGGAAGCTTCTGGAAGTATGATCCCTGGAATGTAGCATTATTGAACACGTAAAGCGT
Source organism: Cyclobacteriaceae bacterium (assembly GCA_032907565.1). Classification (GTDB taxonomy): domain Bacteria; phylum Bacteroidota; class Bacteroidia; order Cytophagales; family Cyclobacteriaceae; genus ZC4RG29. The sequence goes on from JAJJPK010000236.1 coordinate 24,592, forward strand.
ATTCGTTGAGACAGGCGCTACGTAACTGTATGCGCTATTCGGCTTAGCTCCGACCTTACCATAACTTGCTCTCAACTTAAGCTCGGTGATTTGGTTAATACCACTCATGAATGGTTCTTCCTTAATGTTCCATCCTATGGATGCTCCGGGGAAATTACCCCACTTATGACCGGGCGCAAATCCTGAAAAACCATCCCTTCGCATCGAAACGCTGAGTAAGTACTTTCCTCTATAATCGTAATTCACACGAGCCAGGTAAGAGAGCAGGAAGGTTTCGGACAACCCACCATCAACAGTCAAATTAGTCGCTCCTGCCAATTCATTTATCTCATTTGTGGTTACTTGTCCACTAGTATTCAGCCAATTTGTTTTCTCATCCTGCCTCTCACCAACCACGACAGCATTAATCGTATGACCGCCAAATGTTCTATCATAGGTCAGTTGGTTGGAGTAGTAGAGGGAATGGTAGTTAGTTCTGTTATCCGCCAGATTGTGCATCGACCTGCCCTGATAGCCACCATCACTAAAGATTGGATCATTTTGCCGGCCACGGTCTGCTGAATAGTTTACACCAAAAGTGAACTTATATTTAAGTCCATCAATAATGTTAGCCTGTACAAATGAATTGCTCAGTATGTAGACATTGCGATTTATTCTTTTATCCATCAACGCCAACCTAACAGGGTTTTCGGGATCGGAACCATCCAAGGTAGTAGGTCCATTGAAACCGCCAAGGGCATTAGGATTACGAACCGCTATGTACGGAATGGAGCGCAGCATATGCATGATCATGGTTCTTCCACCACTTTCCAACTGGTTTTCGTTGGTGGCTTGCGTAACCTGTACATTCGTGCCAATCGAAAATCTTTTACTGAGATCTGTTTCAACACCAAGCCGCGCATTATATCTGTCAAAAGAAGTTCCTAACATGATCCCATCTTGTTTGAACCTACCGAATGACAAATACATCTTGGACTTTTCGGTTGAACCAGAAACAGAACCCTGAAGTTGTGAAATAGGCGCCGCACGGAACATCTCGTCTTGCCAATCCGTATCTGTTTGGGCGAATGTTTGGGATGCACCTTCGTAAATTGGTTCATTCATATTGGAGAAGCGAGTGGGTGGCGAGCCTCCAGCGTTCGTTAGCAGTGCCGTGCCATAAGCAAGGTATTGATCGCGATTCAGCAAGTCCAGTTTCTTCCAGGCGCTTTGAGTTCCGGCATAGGCTTCAAGATCAACATGTATGCGTTGATCTTTCGATCCACTCTTAGTCGTAATCAACACTACCCCGTTTGCCGCTCTGGATCCATAAATAGCAGTTGCGGCAGCATCCTTTAAAATTTCAACCGACTCTATGTCTTTTGTGTCAACGCTGTTCAAATTGAAATTAGGAGCAGGGAAACCGTCCACCACATATAATGGGTCTGCATTTTGAGTGATGGAACCAATTCCACGAATCCTAACGATTGCGTTTGTACCAGGACCTCCGTTATTGGTAACAAGAACTCCTGGAACGCGACCTTGTAATGCAGCTGAAACGCTGGGCACGGGCAACGCTGCAATTTCCTCCGAGTTCACCGAAGAAACAGCACCGGTTACGGAAGATCTCTTCTGGGTACCATATCCGACCACAACAATCTCACTCAGCGTGCTGATGTCAGGCACGAGGGCAATATTGATAGTCGTTTGCGTGCCTACGCGTATTTCCTGCGTGAGGTATCCAATGAAGCTGAATACGAGCACGGCTTCTTCGTCAGGCACGTTAATGGTGTACCGTCCGTCGGCATCGGTGGTGACACCAGTGTTTGTCCCTTTAATGACAATGTTCACGCTGGGTAGCGGCGTGTCGTTTTCATCGACAACCTGCCCGGTCACGGAAATGTCGTCATTGTACATTTCTTCCGGCAGCTCGGCGATACGCTCCAGTTCCGTTTTTGACAGGGCATAATGGCCGCGATCGAACAAGGCCAATACGGGGAAAGCGGGTTTTCTCTTTACTACGATCTGGTCGCCGCGGATCTTGAAAACAAGATCGGCCTGCGCCGAGAGTTCGCGTAACGCTTTTTCCATACTCACGTTGTCGAGATACAACGTGATTTTTTCGGAGTCGCTCAGTGCTTTGTGATTATAAAAGAATCGGTACTTGGTTTGCGCTTCCAGCGACTCCAATACCTCCTTCACTGATGCTGACTCCGCAGACAAGGCAATCATCGCCTGCCCTTCCTCCATTATTGTGTCTCTGGCTTGAAGGTTCAGACTTAATACGACCAGGAGAGCTGTAATCATAGGCCAGTATGATTTAATTTTCGATAGTTCAGTCCATGGGAACAGGCAGACTGATAAAGTTTTTTTCATAACTTCATGAATTGGTTAACAATTTGTTCCAGACAGTGTTAATCAGCCCAGCAGCAAGTTTTGCTGCAGGGGAACCTTGCAGTAACTATTACTGCAAGACTTCGGCCGGGGCGTGCGCCAACACGCTCCGGCTTCTTTTGGTCATTGGGGTTTCATGGGTTTAGGCATTTTAGGTTAGTTGATTCAGGTTAGGTTAGTTGATTCACGGTAAATCGTTACAGAAACTTCCTTTGATGTATACATCCTTACCGGCAATGGTATATCCGATCGTGTCGGACGTACGGAAGAGCTCGAGCACTTCGCCCAGGGATTTGTTGCTGATTTTTGCCGTAAATCGGCAGTCGAGGGCATAGGCATCATCCGTATGAATGGTCACGTTGAACGTCCTCTCAAGGACGGGCAGGATCTCGTACAAGGGTTGATCGTCGAAGACCAGGATGCCCCGGCGCCATGACGTGTATGTATCGGTTTCCACGTTGTTTTCGACGACCAGGCCTTTCGCTTCCTTCATGAATACGGCGCGCTGGTTTGCTGCCAGCGCGACATCGTCATAGGTATCGTTGCCCTCGATGGAGATCTTCCCGTGAACAAGGGTGGCTTCGATTCGATCGTCTTCTTCATAGCCCTTTACATTGAACGCCGTTCCCAGTACCCGTATCTCGACATCCTGGACATGGACGATGAACGGTCGCGATGCATCCGGCGTCACGTCGAAGAAGGCTTCGCCTTGTAAGTATACCTCCCGGGTATCGCCGTTCTGGAAGTCGCGCGCATACTGCATCTTCGAGTCAGCGTTGAGCCAGACCTGAGTGCCATCGGCCAGGGTGATGCGGGACCGAACCCCTTTTGGAACAACATGTTCCATCAGAGGGCTGGTTGGATAAGGCTCCAGAAGGGAGACAGGCGCGTCGGTTTCGGCGGCGACGCTGGGTGTGAGCCGCCACAGGGCAGCTGTCACAAGAATAATGAGCGACACAGCGGCTGCGTAGGCGTATGCGTAGGTTCGCCGCGTCCTGGCGCGAACGATCTCATGCACCGTGGCCGCCGATACAGGAATGTCAATCCGATCCGTAATCTGCTGCTGCAGGTGTGCAATGGTCTCCGACGCCAATTGCGGGGCATCGTCGGCGAACATTTTCAGGAACCGAATGGCTTCATCGATCTCGTCCTGCTTCGCAGGGTTGGCTTCCATGAAGTCGACCCAGAACGCCTCGAGATGGGGGTCAGACGACTTCACCCAACGGACAAAATCGTCGTCGATGATAAAGTCTTCAACAGAGTATTGCGTGTAGTCTTTCATTGCGTCGGGATACGTCCCTACTATACAAAAAGCCGGAAGTCGCCAGTGTTTAGCGAAATTCTTGAAGTTTATTTTCAGAGTACGCGACGGAGCGCCCGTACGGCCTGAGAAACCAGCGTATGCACGGAGCTTTCGGTTAGGCCCATGACCTCGGCGATCGATGCGATGTCGAGGCCGTGAAAGAATTTGAGGTGGATGGATTCCCGCTGACGCCGGGTGAGGCTTTCAACGGCCTTTTTCAGCCGCGCCCGGGTGCTTTGTTCTGTTTCCTGGGCGATGAGAATATGTTCTGTGCTGAAGTCGACGGTTTCGTCCAGGTATCCTGCCTGAGAGAGTGCTTCGATGCGCTTTACTCCGACTATGGACCGGGTAATCCTCCGACGCAGCCCCTTTAGGAGGTAGTACCGGATGCAGTCGGTTGAACTGATGCTCTGGCGACGGTTCCAGAGTTCTACGAACAGGTCCTGAATGCAGTCGAGCACCGTTTCCCTGTCCTTCGTGAACTTCGAGCCGTAAGCGTAGAGTCCGGATACGTGCGCCCTGAAGATGGAGTCGAGCGCTTCCCGGCTACCGGAACGGAAGGAATCCCACACGAGGCGGTCTCGCTCGGAGGTGCTGGTGCCCGGTTTGAGGAAAACGCGGTCGACAGCCAGCACCGGTTCAGGATGGTGGGCGTGGGCTTCCATAGGTTGTTGGAGCAGGTAGTGAAATTTAACGCGCTAATCCGCGCTATCCAAACGTTTGCAGAAAAATTGTTAAACGTACACTTAATATCTCCTCCGTGTACGTTAACGGACGGCTGACATGTGAATTACGTGTTTAAACCTTGATTTGAGCTTCTACTAATGAGGGAAGGGGATTAGACAAGCTCAGCCACCGAATAAAAAATGAGTGAATGAGTGAATGAGTGAATGGGTGAATGGGTGAATGGGTGGATGTGGATGAGGGAATGGCCATGTTATCGGAGCCAATCAAAATCCACATACCCTCCTTCTGCTCTCGTGGCATAATTGAACAGGCAGATCTTATTACCCGTGAAGACGCTGAGAGCGAATCGCATGTTCAGTGTGTTGCCGAGTGGCGTGAAGGTCTTGTTGTCGGTGCTGTACGAGAATGTCGCTTCTCCGGTGTCGTAGCGGGCGGTTGCCCTGAGGTAGATGGCCTCTGCTTCTAAAGGAACGGATGCGATTTCAAGGCCATGATTTTCCATTGTTACATACTTGCTACCATTGACCTGTTTCACGCCGATGAACGCGAACGGATCCTGAAAAATGGCCAGGCCGGCTACGTCGCCGTCACGCATGTTCGCAACCTCCATGCGGGTTGTATAGACGGTGGGAATGGTGGCGTCATAGTTCGCGAACATCCGTTGCGTCAACGTATTGCGCGCGTCGCGCAGGCCGGATACGGGTCTTCCGGTGGTAATCCGTAGGAAGCCCGGTCGGGCGGTGAGCGACCAGCGCGTCGTGTCCGGATTGTGATTCCACCCCCACTGCATGCCGAGCGTAGGACTATCGAACTCGTCAGAGGTGGGTAACGTCGTGATTGGGTATGTCTTTCCGACATTCGGTTTTCGGTATGTGACAACGCCCTTACCGTCTACTCCAACCATCGGCCAGCCATCCACCCACGTCACAGGTTGCAGTGACGGAAAGCGCCCGAACGGACCCCGGTCGGAGAACAGGATCGTCCACCATTCGCCGCTTTGTGTTTGAATGAGTGCGCCCTGGTGGACGCCGAAGTTGACGTTGTCTGAATCGTCGCTGATCACCACTTTTTGTTCATAGGGTCCGTAAATGTTCTTTGAGCGCAACGCTACCTGGATGCCATCGCGGCCGCCGTACGTGCCGTACAGGTAGTAATAGCCGTTGATCTTATAGACGTGCATGCCCTCCAGTCCGCGTCGGATGTCGCCGCGGAATACGAGCGAATCCTTGCTGACCGCCTCAAAGTCTTCGTTGACTTCCGTAATGTAAATGTTGCTGTATCCGTGCGTTACGTAAATGCGGCCGTCGTCGTCGAAGAACATTCCGGGATCATAAAATCCTTTCGGTAGCTTCCGGATGGTCCACGGTCCTTCTGCTTTGGATGCCGTGCAAAGAAACCCCCCTTCATCGAGCGTGATGAAGAGCAGGTAGAACGTGCCGTTGTGATACCGCATGCTGGTTGCCCATTGGCCATGTCCGTAGCGGTTGCACCGGAAGTCGAGGTTGTAGCACGGGTGGAAGTCGAAGCGCGGCACCGCGTTACTGCAGTATTCCCAGTTTACGAGGTCGTGCGACTTCAGGATGGTCACTCCTGGAAATACAAACATCGTCGTGGACACCATATAATACGTGTCACCTACGCGGATGACGTCGGGGTCAGGGAAGTCGGCATTGATCACCGGGTTGGTGTAAGTGCCGTCGCCATTGTCGCTGTGCCGTTTTTGCGCTTCCGCAGGATTACAGCACAGGATCAGGGCGACGGCGGAAACTATGGCAATAAACGTTCGAAGCACGCCAGGAAGGGATTAAGTGTACAATGTACAATTATAGACATATCATTTGAATCCCGGAATAGAAAATTCACTGATGTACCAGAATTCGTCTTGCCGGATGAAATGGATGTCGCCCGGGCCGGCATACCGCACGGCCTGTCCATCCGCGCGTTTGCCGTAGGCAGAGATGAATCCGGTGATGTCGGCGTAATAAAGGTCGGGGTCTATAGCGAGTTCACGGACGGCAAATTTTCTTAGACGCAGGGATCGATGGGCGTCCTGAAAGGTGCTGATGATGGCCGACATGGAGGAGCGGCTGTGTTTTTTGCCGGACCAGTTCAGCCTGCGTGCGAGCGCGATTCCATCGATTTCCTCGTCCCATTTGTCGCGGTAGAGCGACCTGAGGAACTGTTCCGCCTGCTGTCGGAGGTCGTGTTCATGGTTGGGGTGGAATTCTTCGTAGATAAAGTGGTGTGTCATTCCGGGAATCCGGATCATATCCATTTGATGGGGAAATAGCTCTTCCGTAAGGAATCGGTAAATAACGGCGTCATCGTACTTGCAAATACAATCCAACGCTACGTCGTGGTCTCCCATAATGGTGAATAAACGGTTCAGTTCCGGACCGACCTGTTCGGGGATGAGGGCATCGATGGGCTTGAACGGCGGTTTCCCGATGAATTCGTATACCGTCACCGACTTCGCGTCGCGGTATTGCTTTTCGAACGCCTCGATGTACTTAAGCCAGTCGTTCTCGATGTGTGGTGGAAGACTGGACGTGTCGGTTTCCTGCATGCCGTACTCCAGCTTGAGCTTGAGTTTCAGCATGTTGTTCTCCGCGCGGAGCTCTTCCTCCGGGCTGAGTTGAGGGTCTTGTTGCTTTTTCATGAGAAGGAGTTTTTTGGAGATGAAGATAGATAGTGAGGAGAGAATGTGAAAGGGATTATGTGAAAAAATCACCAATGGCCTATTGGATTTTTAACCGCAGAGCCGCGGAGATATTGAGATTAAAGACAGTAAGAGGGTTCATCAAGATAGTTGGTGTTGTTCGAATATATTCAAAATTGTACCCTGACTCTAGAGTGCGCAGAGCCGGGTCGCCTGGTCGGCGACTTTCTTTGCATTCCAAGAAATTGCGCC